>CAYONM010000226.1:0-6079 GCA_964405325.1 uncultured candidatus Brocadiaceae bacterium
CTTCGATTTCTCCTCCGATCGGCTGCTATGGGACGTCGGGCACCAGGCCTACGTGCATAAACTGCTGACCGGCCGCGCCGAGCGTTTTGCCAGCAACCGCCAACGCGGCGGCATTTCCGGCTTCCCTGATCCGCGCGAGAGCAGCTTCGATCTGGCCAAGGTGGGGCACAGCTCCACCGCGCTATCCACCGGCGTCGGCATCGCCGAGGGCTACCGCCGTCGCGGGCAGAAACGCAAGACCGTGGTGGTGATCGGCGACGGCGCCCTGACCGGCGGCATGGCTTACGAGGCCCTGATCAATCTCGGCCACCTGGGCAATGATGTGCTGGTCATCCTGAATGACAACGGGGCTTTCATCGACCCGCCGGTCGGCAGCCTGCACGCCTACCTCAACGGCATCCGCACCGGTGGCACCTACCAGCATCTACGCCGACGGGTCTCGTCCATAGCTCGGAAAATGCCCTACGCCGCGGAAATGGGCCACGCGGTCGACCATATCCTGCACCGGCTCTTCGTGCCTGGCCAGATGTTTGAAGACCTGGGCCTGCGCTACTTCGGCCCCGTCGACGGCCACGACCTGGCCGAGACCGAAAAATCCCTGCACAACATTGCCGAATATACCGAGCCCGTGCTGTTGCACGTCATTACCAAAAAAGGCGGCGGCTGGCAACCGGCCCAGGACGACCCCCTCACCTTCCACGGCCCCAAGCATTTCGATATCGATACCGGACAATTCCAAAGCACCACGAAAAAACGCATCTACGCCGATGTCCTGGCCGAGTCCCTACTGGAACTGATCGACGAGGACGAGCGCTTGGTGGCGGTTACCGCGGCCATGCCCTCGGGCACCGGCCTGAGCAAGGTGGCCAAGGCCCATCCCGAACGCATCTACGATGTCGGCATCTGCGAGCAGCACAGTTTCGGTTTTGTCCAGGGCCTGCGCTTGGCCGGCCTGCGTCCGGTGCTGTCGCATTATTCCACCTTCGCACAACGCGGCTTCGACCAGCTGTTCCAAGAACTGGTGGTGCAACGCAACCTGGGCGTGGTGGTCACCCTGGACCGCGCCGGCCTGGTGGGCGAAGACGGCGAAACCCATCAGGGGCTGTACGACATCGCCTGGAGTCGCTGCCTGCCGGGCACCGTGTTGCTGGCACCCAAGGACGGCGAAGAACTGCGCGCCATGCTGCGCTGGGCCTATACCCAGGGCGATACCGAACGACGCGCCGCCGCCTACCTGATCCGCTATCCCAAGGACGGCCTGCCGCAGCTGCACTGGGGTCTGGCCCAGATCCAGGATGTCGAACTGGGCAAAGCGCAGGTCCTGCAACACGGCGAACGCAGCAACGGCGACGACCCGCTGCTGATCTGGGCTTATGGCGCCGGCGTGCACCTGGCCTGGCAGGCATTGCAACGACTGGGTGAGGACGCCCGTCGGGTCAGCCTGGTCAACGCCCGCTTCGCCAAACCCATCGACGACGATCTGCTGCGTCGGCAATGTGGTTGTCATCGAGCTTTGCTGAGCATCGAGGACCACAGCATCTCCGGCGGCTTCGGCTGCGCCATTCTGGAAAGCTGCGCCCGCCACCGCCTAGCAATCCCGGTCCACTTGGCCGGCGTCCGCGACGAACTGGTCCCACACGGCAGCCGCGCCCAACAACTGGCCGACCAGGGCCTGGACCCCGCCGGTCTGGCCGCACACATCAGCGGACTACTGGGCCTGCAGCAACGAGAAGTGCTGCGCATGCCGGGGGCGTAGTGGTTCGGCTCACAGCCTCTTCCTATTTATAGGTTGAGCTGCGGCCTGCATCTCCACCGGGAGCCCCCATGCACATCGGTGTCCTTCGCGAAATCAAAAACCATGAATATCGAGTCGGTCTGACCCCGGCCTGTGTCCGGACCTATTACGAACACGGGCTTAAGGTCCTGGTGGAACAAGGCGCCGGATGTCCGGGATCTCGAACATGGAAATATCATTGCCACTATCGCCCGCCACCACCACATCATGGGCGTGAATATCCAGTCGCCGCATCAGCCAGGGCCATACGCTCGCGCTTCACCAACTCGCCAGGACCATAGCCATGCCGACGATGGAAACGCTGCCGCAGCGTGTCGGGCCGACACGCGCACAGGTCGGACAAGGCTGCGATGCTCCAGTCAGCAGCCGGACTGGCGCGCACCGCCTGCCGGATGAGCCGGCTGTCCTGATCGTCACCACGGACCGAGTCGTGGCCCCAGATGCCGCCCATCCAGCTATCAATGCCGCCATCCAGGCCGCAGCCACGGCTGGCGGCGGCCGGGTGGTGGTACCGGCCGGTACCTGGACCTGCGACATGGTGCAACTGTGCAGCTACAATCATCGTTATGCCTTGGGGTCGTCTTCTGCCGCCGGCTCACCATCCGCTACCGGCCCTGCCGGCTTCTGCTCAGCGTTCTCCCGCTCGGCCTGTTCCGCTTTCTCTCGCTCCGCTGCCACCTTGTCCGGCGCGACATCCTCGGGGGGAGCTTCGGGATCGATTTCCACCAGACGATTCGCAGTCCACAACATGGGAATACCAGTGCCAACAAAGGCGACACCGATCAGCAAGTATAACAAACCCATACCCCAACTGCGCGCGTGCCAGGTGGCGAAGGCGACATCTTCGCCGGGATAATAGGCGACTTCGATACGGTCATTGACGTTGCAGTAGGGCTTCACCCGACAGTCCACACCCAGGCGCAGTACGTGTTCCTTGCCGTCTTCCTGGACCGCAACATAGTGCTGGAAGGTGATGGAGCGGTCCTTGTCCTCTTCCTCGTATTCGCGGCGGTAGCGATAAACCTCATTTTCCACACCGGGTATCACCTTTTCGATGCGCACCACACGCGCGGTCACCTGCTGGCCCAGCAGCAAGCGACCAGCGATGTCCCAGGTGAAAATCCAGCCCACCAGCAAAACCAGGCTGCCCACCAGCAGATAGATCAATTTCGGCAGGAAGCCGCCAGGTCGGTGGAAATAGCGGCCGTCTTGTTCGATAATGCTCGGATCGTCGTCGTAGTTCATCGCTTGGCATCCTCCTGAGCACCGTAGCGATGCACGATACCCTTGCGTTCCAGGATCACGATCAGGGCAATCACACCCAGACCGAAGAAATCCGTCAGGATCATCAGGAAATAGGCAGAGAAGAAATAATCGTACTGCCGCTCGCGGAAGGTTTCTTCCACCACCGGGCGGGCCACCGTGAGAAACACCGGCCACGCGGCGGTGACCTCGGTCAGGCGATCATAGAAGCGCTGCAGGTTGGCAACCGCGTAGGCATCACCGCTAGTCAGCTCCACCAGACGCTGATGCACGGCTGTCGCATCCGCCGTCTTGGCCGCCGGCAACGGATCGGCCATGGTCAACGTCACCTGGTACTGCGGGCCGGCGCCCTGCAGCTGCGCGGCACGGAAGGGCTTGGCGTCGCTGAGGGCCGCCTGCAGCAGCTCGGCGATATCGGGTTCGCTTGCGGCTGCGATCATCAACTGGAAACGCAGAACATGCTGATCTGCTCCAGATTCGTAGCCAACCTCCTGGATCTGAAAATCGCCCGGTAGACGGCCAACCAGGCCGCGCAGGGTGCCCAGCACCACCGCGATGACATCGTCTGCCTTCTGCAAATCACGACCGGCCTCGAAAAAGGCCCGGTTCAGCTGCGCATAGCGCTCGTCCCAATGGGCTTCCACCACCACCGCGTTGCTGGTCTCGCTGGCGGCAGCGTTGACCTCCGGCAGGAAGGAGTCCGGATCGTCCGCCGCGGGTGTGAGCTGCCATTCGAAGCCCTCCAGGGCCTGGTTCAACGACGCACCAAGATCCTCCGGTGGGTCCAGACTGTCGATCATGCCACCAAAGAAACCACCGCGTGGCTGTTCCGGCTCCAGGGTCTCGGCGACCGGTTCGATCATTTCCACCTCCAACTGCAAGCGCTGGTCCTGCAAGGAAGCCGCCAGAATCTGCGAGCCGTCGGCGTAGAGCTGTTCGCCGATGGCATCGGCCAGATATTGCCGGAAATCCACCGCCTCACCGGTCAGCTCGGCCTCCAGCTCGGCCACCTTGGCACGGGCCTCAGCGATATCGGCTTCGATGCGGGCGATCTCCTCCTCGTCATTAAAGGGCGAAGACAGCGAGCCACTCCATTTGGAGATCTGATTCTTCAGATCCTTGATCTCCTCCTGGCCAAGGCCGCTATCCGGATTGTTACGCCGGATCTGCCAACGTCGCGACTGGGTGCCATCGACACCGGGCCGATGCAAGGGTCCGAGATGGATGCGGTCCATATCCATATCGGCAACCTGTAAGGCCGTGCGCACCTCGGCCTCGGTCCGCTCCTGTCTGAAGACCAGCTCCAGATACTCACCAGCCTGTGGCAGGAAGAACATGGACCACCAGACGATCCAGAAGCCGACAAAGGTACTGATCGCCAGCTTCAGGATCTGGTTGAACAGTGACATGCCAGCACCAGCCGTACCCAGACGATTGCGTTCGACAAATTCCAGGATCAACGGGAAAGACACCGTGCCGGCAATCAGACCGAAGATATGGGTAATCTCGCCAAAGATGATGATTTCGTACAATTCCGGTCGCATGTCCGGCTTGGTATACACCCAGAACACCCAGATCAGTTTCATGATCACCCCGGCGATCAGACAGCCAACGTAGACCTTCATCTTGGAGGTCGCATCGGCAAAATACCCGGCAAACATGGCGATGGGAATACTGATGGCAGCGCCAATCGCGACATTGGTGCCCATCTCCTGCATACTGTAGCCCCATTGCTCGGTGTAGAGCAGCGGTCCCAGAATGCCCAGTCCCACATGCGCCATGGCACCGACAAAGACCAGTAGATACAAGGGCAGCAAGCTCTTGGACAGCACATCCTTGAAAAAACCACGCAAGAAAACACGCGCAATGCTTTCGTTGCCACGCCGATCATCATCCAGGGTCTTGCGTATCGGCGGCTTGACCTCCTTGAAGCCGAGCCAGGCAAAGGCGGCCACACAACCGATGATGGTGGCCCCGGAGAAAAACATCAGATGCTCACCGCTGAGCTGGAACAGGCCGTGCATCGGCCCCATAAAATACACATCGTCGAAGCGACCGATCACCACCCCCCAATAGATCAGGTTGACGATCTGCAGCTGCATCTGGAAGAAACCAGCGCCTTTGCCGCGTTGGTTCGATGGCACCACCTCCATGGTCAGAGCCTGGATTGGCGAGCCAAGGTCGGCAACCACGCCATAGGCCCATTTCAGGGCGATCAGGGTCCATATATCCGGCGCAAAGGGGATAAGCGGTAAGATCAGCATCTTGCAGATGTCAGAGAACACCACAAAGGGCCGGCGACGACCAAAGCGAGTCCAGATCCGGTCCGACAGCCAGTTCACCAGCGGCCCACCCAGGAGGGTGATGAACACTTCCAAATTGATCAGCACCATGATCGCGGCCGGGTTGTCGATGAACTTCTTCATCGCAAACAAGAACGGCGCACCAGTGGCGAAATTGGCCCAGATCGACATGGCAAAGGGCAGCTGGGCATAAAAGATCCAACTGATCGGGACCTTCTTTTTGCGAGTGATCAACATGGGATCACGGCTCCTTATTCCGTGCAGGGAACTGACCGTTCCGGGAGTGGTCTCAGCAAACAGCGCAGCAGCTTTGGCCACCTACCGGCAGACACAAGTGATGTATGGGCACCTCTCTAAACTCAGGTCGAGCCAGGCGCAGACGATTTTTGGTCCTGCCAAGGCGCTGGGGCTGAAGGAATAGCAGGGCTATTTCGAGATTCCAGCAACGCAGGCAGGGCCGGAAAGTGCAAGTCTGGCGAAGTGCCTGAGTTTAGAGAGGTGCCCGTATGGCATTTCTGCTGAACAGTAATGAAACTGCTGAGCATCACCCGGTCCCACCCGTCGATGAAGGTCGTCCTGAAGCGCAAACGTCTCACCTGCCCCTACAGCCAGCCGACCGCGAGCCCTAGCTTGGCGCCGCTGCCTCACCCGACTCGCGACGCAAGGCTCAGCTTCTGGGGTCCGAGGGGCTTGCCCCTCGATGTAAGGGCCCGTCAAT
>CAYONM010000227.1:0-5981 GCA_964405325.1 uncultured candidatus Brocadiaceae bacterium
AGGGCGGCAAAAGATCAAGTGAGACGCTACCTTTATTTATTGACGGGCCCTTATGGAACAACAGGCCGATTTCCATCTGCCCAGTGGCGGTTGGGCTATTCGACAGCTGCAGAGTCTGGCTGACAACGGTCACTGGCAAATGCGCAGGTTTCCAAGCCATGCAGCAATTCGAAGGCCCGAGCCGCGCCACCTTTTTCAAGCCTGCAGCCGCTTCAGCCGCGTAAATTCTCCGTCCTGGCTCATCAATTCCTGCTGCGTCCCCAATTCAATACAGCTGCCCTGTTTCATCACCACCACGCGTCCAGCCTTGCGAATGGTGCTCAGGCGGTGGGCGACGATCAGGGTGGTGCGGCCTTCGATCAGGTTGTCGATGGCTTCCTGGACTTCCTTTTCCGAGATCACGTCCAGGGCCGAGGTGGCCTCATCCAATATGATGATGCGGGGATCGCGAACCAGGGCACGGGCGATGGCGACGCGTTGGCGTTGGCCGCCGGAGAGGGTCATGCCGTTTTCGCCGATGATGGTCTCCAGGCCTTCGGACAATTCGGCAACCACTTTGCTCAGATTGGCAGCTTCGACGGCCTGCAGGAGCTGCGCTTCTGGTACCTCTCGGCCGTAGGTGATGTTGTCGCGAATCGAGCCGGAAAAGAGAATGGTGTGCTGCGGTACCACGGCGATGAATTGCCGCCAGCTGCGCAGGTCGATATGACTGGAATCGCAACCGTCCAAGAGGATGCGACCACTCTGTGGCCGCCAGAAACCAATGGCGAGATTCATCAGCGTGGTCTTGCCGCTGCCGGATTCGCCGACGAAGGCGACGCATTCACCAGATTGGATGTCCAGAGTGAACTGCTGCAGCGCCTGGCGGTCCTCGCTGTTGTCGTAACTGAAGGAGACATTTTCGAAGTGGATGCCGCCAGCAACCTGTTCGGTTTTGGCTTTATCCTGGTTGTGCTCCAGGTCGGGACATTCCAGCACTTCGCCCAGACTGCGCAGACTCTCCATGCCACGTGAGAGGATGGGCAGGAAGCCCAGCAACTGCGACAAAGAACCCACCACCAGGGCGAACAGGCCTTGGTAGAGCACGATGTTTTCCGGTGGCATGCCGTGGTGGATCGCCAACCAGGAGCTGGCGCCGATAATCATGCCCATGGCGATGTACATGGTGCTGAAGGACGAGCAGGCGAAGAACTGGTTGGTCCGGTCAATGTCCATGCCAGCACGGTAGACCTTGCCCAAGTGCTCGGTGGTCCGCTTGATTTCTTCGTTTTCGGCACCGTGGGCGCGGGTGATGGGAATGGTGTCGATCATTTCCGAGACCCGGCTGCTCATGCTCTCCATGGTGGTACGGTAGGCGTGGTTGTGCAGGCGCATGCGTTTGCGGAAGCTGCTGATCAGCACCGCGGCGATGGGTGCGCCGACGATGAAGAAGAAACCAACCATCGGCTTGGTGGTAAAGGCCAGGGTCACGCCCCAGAACACGTTGATACTGGCCGAGATCACGCCGTGGAAGATCTGCATCGACAGCTGCACGATGTCGTCGACATCGCGTAGGACCTTGGACTGCAAGCGGCCGGATTCGGTCCGGGTGTGATAGGCGATCGACAACTGTTGCAGGCGGCGCACCAGGCTGCCACGCAGGCGGTGCTCCATGTGCCGGATGCGGCGATGGGTCAGGATGACGAACCACAGATGGCCAGGGATATTGTAACTGACAGCGGCCAGGAAGCCGATGTTCCAGGCCCAGAAATACCAGTCGGGATACTGTCCGGGGTTGTTGGCGATAGCGACCATCTGCTGGACGTACACCGGCAGGATCAGCATCGAGGCATGCTTCAGCACGAAAATGATGCTGTAGCCCAGGTAGCGCAGTGGGGTCAGGCCCAGCATGCGGAACAGGGTGCGAATCGGATGGTGGCTGTCGTAGAGTTGTTCGAAGGAGTCGGGCTCGCGATGGGGCATGATCGCTCTCCGGGCGGGGGACTGGTGCTGCGTTATACAGCCTAGCTCAGTCAGGATCGCTTGAGAATGGCACCGATGGGAGCAGCATGTTGCAAATGGGAAGTTCTCAGTTGGTTCTGCAGCCGCCGATCCCGGTCTACCGCTGGGGTCGCGAACGGATCTATGCGGTTGCCTGGTACATCGACCAGCAGCGACATTACGTTTCTGGCAGCTGTGTCGACAAGGTGAAGACGGTTTTAGACCTGGGCACCGAGGGTTATGTCCGCAACCATCTGGGTTGCAATTTGCTGCTGGCTGGTCGGGGTACCTATCGTGATTGGGAAGGGCATGATCATCCGCTGCGGTCGGGTACGCTGTTTCAGCGCTTGCCCCTGCGCGCCAATACGGTGTGGATCGACCCTGACCAGCCCTGGCGCGAATGTTACATCAGTGTCGCCTCGGCCACCTGGCGGTACCTGCGATCCCTGGGAGTGGGCTTGGAGCTGCCGGTGATTCCCTTGGCCGAACCCAGCGCCGTGGTGCGCCAGTTCCGGCGCTTGTTCCAGGTGCTGGATGGTAGTACCAGTTACGAAGCGCCGCGAGTGCTGCTGGCGGTGCAGGAGCTGTTTCTGGCCATCAGTGAGCAGCATCAGCGGCTGTCCAAGCGGCGACGGCACGATGCCGCCATCGAGCAGGCCTGTCGGCTGCTGGAGCGCGACCTTCGCCAGTCCTGCGATGCCCGTGACGTGGCCCAGACGGTGGGTCTTCCCTACGAGTCCTTTCGCAAGGCCTTCCGTCAGGCTATGGGCTGTTCGCCAACGGCCTTTCATCAGCGGCGGCGTATCGACCGCGCCTGCGTGCTGCTGGGAACCAGCCAGATGCAGATTGCCGAGGTCGCCAGCCGTCTGGGGTACAGTGACGCCTTCGCCTTCTCGGCCCGCTTTCGGCGGGTGATGGGCTGCAGTCCCAGCGCCTACCGGCAACGACAGTAGGGCGCCTGCGGTCGTTGCGAGCGGGCGGGCAGGCGGCGGTGCAAAGCCCGGCAGCCGCCAGTAGCGGTGTTCGGCAAGCACACCCCGAAACGGCAGCCGTTCCGGGGGAGATCAACCGCTCTCGCCGGCGGGAAGACTCAATGGCACCGCGCTGGGGGCCAGGGACCTCAAGCCACCCCAGCGGTGTTGGCATTCGACCCTTGCCCGAGCGTCGGTTTTGCATCAGGAATCTGTTGGTGCTGACTTGCGTGTTTGCCGGCCGGGTCGAAACTAGCGACCCGATTATCGGCTCATCGCGAACTGGGTCGTAGCGCTACCCCGTCCCCTGCAGGAGTCTCCCCATGACCGCTCCCTCTGCTGCCGCCACCCCCGCTCTTGGCCTCGATGCCGGTTCCCTGCGTCACGATTACAAGCGGCACTTGTCGTACACCCTCGGTCGCGATCGCGAGACCAGCAACGCCTACCGCTATCTGGCCCTGGCCCTGGCGCTGCGTGATCGGCTGATGGAGCGCTGGAAAGCAACCCACGCCGCCTACTACAGCCAGGATTGCCGTCGCACCTATTATTTGTCGATGGAATACTTGATGGGTCGCACCATGCAGAATGCGGCCCTGAATCTGGGTATCGATGACAGCGTCGCCAAGGTCTTCCAGGATCTGGGCGTCGAGCTGGAAGACCTGTACGAGCAGGAGCCCGATGCCGCCCTCGGCAATGGCGGTCTGGGCCGCCTGGCCGCCTGTTTTATCGATAGCTGTGCCACCATGCGCCTACCGGTGATGGGCTACGGCCTACACTACGAGTATGGCATGTTCCGCCAGCGCATCGTCAACGGTCAGCAGGTGGAGGAGCCCGATCACTGGCTGGTACATGGCAATCCCTGGGAGCTGGAACGGCCGGAATACGCCCAGCGGGTGCAGTTCGGTGGTCGCACCGAGCAGTACACCGATCACACTGGCAATTGGCGGATCCGCTGGGTGGGTACCGATGATGTGTTGGCGGTGCCCTACGACGTACCGGTCCCCGGTTATGAGAACGGCACCGTCAACACCCTGCGCCTGTGGCGTGCCACCAGCACCCACGAATTCAACCTGGCCGAGTTCAACGCTGGCGATTACGCCCAGGCCATTGCCGCCAAGAACCAGGCGGAAAACATCTCCATGGTCCTCTACCCCAACGACAAGAGCGAAAACGGCAAGGAATTGCGTTTGCGGCAGCAGTATTTCCTGGCCTCGGCCAGTCTGAAGGATGCGATTCGTCGTTGGCATCGCTACCACGAGGGGTTCGATGGCTTTGCCGATAAGAACTGCTTCCAGCTGAACGACACCCACCCCACCATCGCGGTGGCGGAGTTGATGCGGACCCTGATCGACAAATACGAATGCAATTGGGACACCGCCTGGGGTATTACCACGCAGACCATGGCCTACACCAACCACACCTTGCTGCCAGAAGCACTGGAGAAATGGCCGGTGGAACTGGTGCAGCGCTTGCTACCGCGGGTGATGGAGATCATCTACGAGATCAACGCCCGATTCATGCGCAAGGTGGCCAACAAATGGCCCATGGATCGTGCTCGCCAGGCGCGCATGAGCATTATCGAGGACGGCCGCTACCCGCAGGTGCGCATGGCGCAGTTGGCGATTGTCAGCAGTTTCTCGGTCAACGGTGTGGCGCAGCTGCATTCCGATCTGCTGTGCGCCGGCCTGTTCAAGGATTTCTACGAGCTGTGGCCGCAAAAATTCAACAACAAGACCAACGGTATCACCCAGCGGCGTTGGGTTGCCGCCTGCAATCCCGAGCTGACCGAGTTGATCACCAGCCGTATCGGCGATGCTTGGATCAGCGATCTGCCCAAGCTGAAACAACTGGAGGAGCATCTGGACGATGCGGATTTCCGGCAGCAGTGGCAATCGGTCAAACAGCTGAAAAAACAGCACCTGGCCGAGCTCATCAAGGCCGAATGCGGCGTGACGGTCAATCCCGAAGCGATGTTCGACGTGCAGGTCAAACGCATCCACGAATACAAGCGGCAGCTGCTGAACGCCCTGCACCTGATCCATCTCTACGATCGTATCAAATCCGGCTATGGCGAGGGCATGACGCCGCGGGTCAGCATCTTCGGTGGCAAGGCCGCGCCCGGATACGCCATGGCCAAGCAGACCATTAAATTGATCAACAACATCGCCGAGGTCATCAATAATGACAGCGATGTTGGCGACCTGTTGAAGGTGGTGTTCATTCCAAACTACCGGGTCTCCTTGGCTGAGGTGATCATCCCCGGCACCGACTTGTCGGAGCAGATCTCCACTGCCGGCAAGGAGGCTTCTGGCACCGGCAACATGAAGTTCATGCTCAACGGTGCGCTGACCATCGGTACCCTGGACGGGGCCAATATCGAGATTCGCGAGGAGGTGGGCGAGGACGATTTCTTCCTGTTCGGCCTGACCGCACCGGAAGTCGAGCGGCAGCGCAAACACTACGATCCACAGGTGATCATCGATGCCGACGAGGATCTGAAGCGGGTAATCCAACTGTTGGAGTGTGGTCACTTCAACCAGGTGGAGCCGGGTATTTTCGATGAGATCATCAATTCCCTGACCGCCTGGGGCGATTACTGGATGACCTGCGCCGATTTTCGTGCCTACCTGGATGCGCAAGCGAAGGCCGCCGCTGCCTACCAGGACCGCAAGTGGTGGCTGCGTGCGTCCATTCGCAACAGCGCCTGTGCCGGTAAATTCAGCTCCGATCGCACCATCTCCGAATACAATCGCGAGATTTGGAAGCTGGAGCCGGTGGAAGCGTTCCCGGTTTCTTGAGTTCCACCGGACGGCCGTGAAGAAATAACAAACCGGGCGCCGCCCGGAACCCACGGGTTCAATCGTATCGGTCGGCGCCCGGTTTTCGGCTCTTACATCGAGGGGCAAGCCCCTCGGACCCCGAAGCTGAGCCCGCAAAAACAACTTTTTCTGCTCGAAGTTATTGCGAGCTCAGCTTCTAAGGGTGCGGAAAGAAATAAAGGTAGCAGATCGCGCAGAGATTTTGTCGATC
>CAYONM010000228.1:0-2637 GCA_964405325.1 uncultured candidatus Brocadiaceae bacterium
TGCGCGGCCACATGGATGCATCCGAGTACAAGGGCACGGTCCTCGGCCTGATCTTCCTCAAGTACATCTCCGACAGCTTCGAGGCCATCCACAGCAAACTGTCGGAAGACAAGTACGCCGACCCCGAGGACCGCGATGAAGACGTGGCCGAGCGGGTGTTCTGGGTGCCGAAGGAAGCCCGCTGGCCGGCGATCCAGGCCAAAGCCAAGGCCAAGGCCAAGGCCAAGGCCAAGGATGTGAAGATCGGCGAGGTGATCGACGACGCCTTCCGCGCGATCGAACGCGAGAACCCGCGTCTCAAGGGTCACACGGCGGAAACGCCCGAAAAGCGGATGATCCTGGAAATGCTGTGTTTGAACTTGGAGCTAGATGGTGTAACTCTAGTTCCAACAATGAATAAGCCCTTCGACATCATCGTCGAAGAGCTTATTCATTCCATTGGTCGGGGCGACATGATTCGAACATGCGACTTCCACGTCCCAAACGTGGCGCTCTACCAGGCTGAGCTACGCCCCGTGACCGAGGGGGAGGAGTGTGGGGCTGATGCCGCAAAGGCAAGACCCCACAAACCGGACAACGGCCGGTTCAAACCGCTTGCCCCAGAGGCTCGGGAACGGCGCTCTCCTCACGCAGGAAAGGAAGCACCACCGCTGGCGGCACGTTCATGAACACCCGACGACTGCGCTCAGAACGGAAGCCGGGTGGGTGGATGTGCCGCCAGGCGTGTTTGGAATAGGTAAACTGCACATAGGGCCGGCCCGATGGCAAACAGTCGCTGACTGCTTGGAAAACTCCATCGCGAATATCCGATGGCAGGTTGAGTACCGGCAATCCACTGATCACACCACCGACCTGCGCCGGCTCGTAACCGGCGTCCTGGATGTGCAGGAGCAGTTTGCTGGCACAACCACAGACCACCTGGATCTCGGGAAAGCGGAGCTGGAGCCGGCTGGCCAAATGGCTATCGAACTCCACCGCTAAGAGGGGATTGTCCGGGTAGGCCTGCCGTATGCGGTGGGTGAACGGTCCGGTACCCGGCCCCAACTCGATGATCAGTTGACCCCGCGGCAGCGCGCCGAGATGACGGACCATAGCTTTGGCCAAGCGCTTGCTACTGGGAGCGATAGCGCCAACGGTGCGGAAGTTGCGACGCATGGCCGCGAAAAAACGCAGACTTTCAAGCATCGCGACATGCTGGAGCCGGAGCCGTCAGGGCAAGAAGCGGATCGTGGGTCGAGGCCCTCACTGCTGCAATTGCGTCAACAGACTGGCGATGATCGCCTTGTCGGTGGCGTCGTGCTCGGCAAGGCTGCGCTTGGCAGCCTGGACCGCTTCCTTGGCCTGTCGCAACAGATTCTTCAGCTGCTGGACCTGCTGACGCAGCTGCGCCACATCGTCGTGCTCGGCGGGAGTCTGTTCACTGCTGGCCAAAAGCTGTTCGCGGGCCTGACGCTCGTGGGCCAACTCCTGCTGAAGCCCCTCGGTCAGACGACGCTGCTCGGCGGCAGCTTGGTCCAGGCTCGCATGCCGCTGTTCGGCGGCGGCCAGCGTTTGGGCCTGCTCCTCGAGCTGGGCCTGCAGCTGCTGCAGCTGCTCGGTAGCGCTGGTCTGCTGTTGCCGATCCAGCTCCTCGTGGACGCTGGCGAGCTTGGTTTCGGCAACGCGCAGGTCATGCACCTTGGTCTCCAATTTGCACCGAGTCTGGGCCAATTCGTCCTGATCGCTCTGCTGCTGAGCCTCCAGAGTCCGCACCGTTTCGCGCAGATTCTGCAATTCCTGCTCGCGCCCCGACAAACGCTCTTCCAGCTGCGTCCGTTCGGCTTGCAGGCGATCAAAGGTATCTGAGGCATTCGCCAGTTGCCGGTTGAGGTGTTCCAGGTCGTCGTCGTGATCTTGCGCACGACTGGCTGCCACCTCTTGGGCGCTGGTTCGCTCGCGAACTTCGGCCTGCAAACGGGCAAGTTCCTCATTGCTCAGTCGCAACTGTTCCTCCAGCTGCTGGATGCGACGAAGCTGTTCCCCCTCCTGCTGCTGATGATCCTGACGCAAACGATCGACATCACCGACCTGTTCGGTGACCCGTCGACGCGCGCTGTCCAGATCCTTGCGCAGGGATTCGGCTTCGGCCGTGGCGGCTGCCGTCTGTCGTTCGGCTTCGACCGCTCGCAGTTCGTGCAGTCGGATCTGCTCCGCGTTGTGCCCGGTTTGGTCCTCAGTCTTGCGGAGCGCCAATTCCAGACTGCGGATCTGCTCTTCCGCCTCTTTGAGGGCGGTTTCGCGTTGCTTCGCTGCACCGCTGGTATCCCGTCGCAGGCGCTGCAACTCGGTTTGCTCGTCCTCGCGTTCGGCGCGCAGCAACTGTAGCTCATCGCGCAACTGATCGATCTGCGTAGTGGCTTGGTGGCGTTGGGTCTCAGCCGCTGCCAGCTCGGTCTGCAGCTGCTGGAATTCCAGCTGAACGGTGTCGATCGCTTGAGCCTGCTGATCCCGCTCCTGCTGCATGGCGTCCAGTTGGGCTTCGTGCTCGGTCAGACGCACCTGCAAACTGGCGCTCTCCTGCTTGGCCGTGGCCAGCGCCTGGCGCAACTCCTCGACCTGGCCCCCTTGCTCGGCGGCGGCGGTGCTGGCGTTGGCGAG
>CAYONM010000228.1:2737-5973 GCA_964405325.1 uncultured candidatus Brocadiaceae bacterium
CTGGCCCCCTTGCTCGGCGGCGGCGGTGCTGGCGTTGGCGAGTTGTGCTTCGGCCTCACGCTGGACCTGCTGCAGGCGTTCACAGTCCGCCCGTGCGACCGCCAGGTCACGCTCGGTTTCAGTAACCCGAGCTTCGGCCGCAGCCTGGGCCTGACTGACCTCGGCCAGACGCTGCTGGCTGGCAGTCAGCTCTGCGGCCAATTCCTCGCCTTCGGCGGTGGCCCGCCGGGCCGCGACAGCCTGCTGTTCCTGCTGCTCCTCCAAATGCTGCAACGCAGCCTGGGCCTGCTCCATCGCTTGGGTCAATTCCTCGATCTGTCCCGCCGCGGCTGCCCGCTCAGCCTCAGCCTGCTGCAACTGTTCCTGACTGGCCGCCAGTTCGTCGGCCAATTCCTGACCCTGCGCGGTGGCCCCACGAGCCGCTGCAGCCTGCTGATCGCGTTCTTCCTGGAGCTGTTGCAGCTGCTGCTGGGTCTGCGCCTGACGCTCCTGCTGGCTGGCCTGCTGGGCTTCGGCCTGCTCATGCCGCTGCTGGGCCGTCTGCAGAGCCTGCTCGGTTTCCTGTAGCAGGGTTTGTGCGTCTGTCAGGGCCTGCTCAAATTCCGCCTGTTGCTGGTCGTGCTCCTGACGTAGGCGCTCGACATGAATGCGTTCCCGTTGCAGCTCTGCCTGCTGGTGATCCCGATCCACCTCGGCTTGCTGCAGGGCGGTGCCGGCCTGCTCGCTAGCCTGGCGGGCCTGTTCCAATTCCCCTTGGATACGTTGACACTCGGTTTCGCGCTCAGCCAAAGCCTGTTGCAGATCACCCAGGCCCTGCTCGGACTCGTCCAGCAAACGAGCCAATTCCTGCTCGCGTTCCTGCAGCTGCTGCTGCAGATCGGCCAGCGCCTGACGCTGTTCCTGTTCACGGGTCTCGGCCTGGCTGCGCGCCTGCTGCAACTGATCAATACGCTCCTGCCATTCCTGCTCGCGCTCCTGCAAGTGGGTCGTGGCCGCATCGCGCTCGGCTTCGGCACGGTGCACTTGCGCTTCGTGCTGCTGCAGCTGATCTTGCAGCTGCTGACGCTCGCCTGCCAGCTGCTGGCTGTCGGTCTGCAACTGCTCCAGCTCGGTCTGGATCTGCTCGATGGCCTTGGCCTGATCAGCGGCTTCGGCGGCTCGGCGGTCCAGCTCCTCGCGGAGTTGATTGCGCTCCTCGTCCAGACTCTGGACTTCGGTACGCCGGCGATCGTCGCTGACGCGAACCTCATCACAGCGCCGCTCGGCCGCCAACAGGCGCTGCCTGAGGGCCTCGCGTTCGTTTTCGCGCTCCTCCTCGCTCCCCTCGGCGTCGGCCAGGCGCTTTTCCAGTTCGGCAACGCGCTCGGCGCTCTCGGCCAAACCCTGGTCCCGCTCACGCAGTGCTTTCAGCAATTTGCCGCGCGATTGCTGCAACTGATCGAACTCCGCCCGCATGCTCTCCAGCTGGTCCTGCTCGGTACCGGCCAGCTCTTCGAGCTGGGCCATGGCCCGATCGAGATCGCGACCCAATTGCTTGCGATCGGTTTCGGCCAGCTCTAGGGAGGCGTTCAGTTCCTTGGCAGTGACCTGCTCGGCCTGCAATTGCTTTTCCAGCTCAGCGATGCGAACCCGGGCGATTTGCACTTCGTGCGCGTGCAATTCGCTCGCATTGGACGTTTCGGACGCTTCGGTCAGGGCCTGCCGCGCCGCAACCAATTCCGATTTCAATGCTGCGATGCGCTGCTGCAGATCTTCACCCGCCTGCAGCAGCAAGGCACCGGCGGCCGCAGCCATTTGGCTGACATCGGCTTCGTTCTGTTGTCGATCGTCGTAGACGATGCAGTGGTTCTTCAGGTCGACGGACGGCTCGTCCAGACCATTGCACCAGGCACGGACATCATCGGCCAGACTGAGCAGTTCAGCGGTAACGGCTTTGCATTCCTCGCGCGCTTCGTCGGCAGAGGACTCCAGATCATGGACACGGGCCCGCAAAGCCGGGGTGAAACCGACACGCTCTTCCTGCAGACGGACCAGCTCCGCGCGCAGTCCGGCCAGTTCGTCCTGCAGACTCTCGACCTGGGCTCGGGCGGTTTCGGCGATGGCTTCCGGACTGGTTTTGATGACTTCCAGTTCGTCCTCGGCCTTGGTGCGCTCCTGGTCGGCGCTCTCCATCATGCTTCGCAATGCCTGAATGCGTCCGGTGGACCGGATGATCACCTGGGTGAGATCGCGGACCATGTCGCTGCAGGTCCGGAGGCAGTCGATGGGCTCGGCGTCGTTGGGCTGCCGGACCGGGAAGGCAGCTTGCTCGGCTGGCAGCCCGACGGCTTCCAGGCCCTGTCGGTGCAGCTGCACCGCTTGTCCGCGCACTTCGTTCAAGGCGCTGATCAGGGCATCGAGTTCATCGCGCATGACTGGCGACTCGGTGAAGGAGCCGTGGCCAGCCAGCTCTTGCATGAGGGTTTCCACGATACGAGTGGCGAATTGCACCTCGTCCAGGGGATTGTTGGTGTCAACCTGGCGCTCGGCCTGCAGGCGGCCGCCCAGGAAGGTGGTTTCCAATTCCAGCGTGGGGCGCACCAGATTGCCGATGTTGGTCAGCGCGTTCACCATGAATTTGCGCTGCTTTTTCAATTCGCTCCTGGCTGCGGCCAGTTCGGCCGCAAGCTGCTGGGAATCAGCGGCTGCAGGATGCTCCTCCGGCATGGTGGCTCCTCGTGCCTATGGATCATACCCTGATCAGCTCCAACGCGCAGGGTCTTCCGGCGAGCGGCAGCATAGGCTGAATGACATGGTGGCCAAGGTCCGGCTCTTCAGAGGGAACGCTGCCCCCTCGCGACACCCGTCGCACCCGCCAGCCGGGCTCCGGACAAGTCGCGACGCTGCGTGCATAATCGCCGAAGAACCGTCGTTCGGTCAGACGCGCTCGCCAGGGCCGCGGACAAAATCGACGGATGTAAACACCAAGACGTGATCCAAGGTCAACGCCGACGCATGGGCTGGAGCACGTCCGGGCGCTGTTTGGCACGTTTGCGCGTACGCCCAGCGCCTTGGGCTTCTGCCATCAGCACATACTGGGTCCCACGCTCCTCCTCACCTTCGGCCGGATAGGCCCGCTGATAGCAACCATCGGCGTACAGCTCACGCGTCTGCCTATTGTCAGCGGCCAGGACGTCGAACAGGTGCGCCAACATCGCCTGCAGCGGCTCGGGCTCGATGCGCACCAGATGCTCGAC
>CAYONM010000229.1:0-5921 GCA_964405325.1 uncultured candidatus Brocadiaceae bacterium
TACGGCTACCGCGAGGCGGATGGCGTGGTACGCATCATGAGCCGCGAGCAGTATCTGGCCGAACTCGAGCTCTACCCCGACGAACAGATCAAGCTCTTCGCGGTCAACAACGCCCCGGCCGGCGGCATCGCCACCACCATCGCCGATCTCTTCGTCGGTCGGGTGGTCCACCTCGGGGTGCAGGAGAAGACCCAATACGGCTACTTCGGCGACGGTGATCTCGAGAGCGGCCTCGGCGAGGCCAGCGACGAAGAGGACGACGAAGAGGACGAAGACGATCAGGATGCGAATGGCAACGAGCGGGCCTACGATGGCCGGATGCTCGATCTCAAGCGTCTGCGCGAGCGCTTCGCGCAGTTGATCGATGTCGCCGCCAACGGCCGTCTGCCGGTCAGTCGGGCGGCGGGCCTGGCGCGCGGGCCGGTGGCGGTGATGACCGTCTTCCCACGCAACAATGTGCTGGCTGTGCGCTGTGTCGATCAGGCTCTGCTGCGCCAGATCGAGGCCCTGGTGCGAGCCCTGGACACGCCGACGCCACAGGTGCTGCTCGAGGTCAAGGTGCTGAACATGACCCTGGGCGATGGCTTCGAGAGCTTCTTCGATTTCAATTACGCCGATACCAACAGCGATGGCGAGTCGGTGGACCTGGCTCTGCCCAACCAGCCGACGCTGAACACCAACACCGTCGCTTTCGGCTTTCTCAACGATGTGATCGATGCCCAGATGCAGTTGCTGCAGCGCGACAATCGGGTCGAGACCAGCGCCAGCCCGATGCTGCTGTGCGCCAACAACGCCCCGGCCAGCTTTTTCGTTGGCGAGGAGCGAGCCCTGCTCACCGGCATCCAGCAGGGCACCACCTCCGGCGGCGACAATCCGGTGGCCACTCAGGCCCAGCCGGTCTACCAGCAGCGCACCATCGGCACCACCATCGGCATCACCCCGGTGATCAACGCCGACGGCACCGTGACCATGGGCTTCGATTTCCAGAGCCAGGAGGTGCTGCCCAACTCGGCGCCCTTCTTCTACATCGACGGCAGCGGCGAACTGCGCTCTCTCGCCATCGATGCGGTCAGCGACAGCAGCACCAAAACCATCGTCGTCGCCCACGATGGCGAGGCAGTGGTGCTCGGCGGCATGATCCGCGAAGTGGTAAGCGAGAACATCGAGCGCACGCCGATACTCGGCAGCATTCCCGGCCTGGGCTTGTTCTTCCGCCGCGAGGTGCGTTCGCGTGAGCGCCGGGAGACGGTGATCCTGATCCGCCCGATCGTGCTCTCCGATCCCCGCCGTGCTGGCTGGCAGAGCCGGGAACGCCTGCGCGAACTGGCCGACGGCAGCTACTGGCGCAGCGGTCGGGAGCGATTGACCGTGGTCGGCGAGGATGGCCGCATCCGCACCGCCATCGAGGCCGACGACGAAGCTGATAGCGATGCAGACGAGGCCGCAGCGGCAGCCGGCGGGGAGACACCATGACCCACACCCACATCGAGGATCTGCTGCGTATCGCCCGCGAGGCCGATGCCTCCGACCTGCACTGCACGGTTGGGGCGCCGCCGCTGATCCGCCAGCGCGGCGGCCTGGAGCGTATCGGCGAGGAGCCGCTCGATGCGCGCATGACCCAACATCTGGCCATGGAGCTGCTCACGCCACGCCAGATGGAGGTGCTGCGCGAGCGCCGCTCGATCGACCTGGCGACCTCGGTCGAGGATCTGGGCCGCTTCCGCATCAATGTCTACCACCAGCGCGAGGCGATCAGTATCGCCATCCGCCGCCTGGCCGATGAGATCCTCGACTTCGATCAGCTCGGCCTGCCGGCGGTGGTGGGTGAGCTGGCCAACCTGCCCAACGGCCTGGTGCTGGTGACCGGTGTCACCGGCTCGGGCAAATCGACCACCCTGGCGACGCTGATCGACCGGATCAACCAACAACGACAGTTCAACATCATCACCGTCGAGGATCCGATCGAGTACCGCCACGACAACCGCCGCAGCATCGTCAACCAGCGCGAGCTGCACACCGACGTGCTCAGCTTCGCCGACGCCCTGCGCGAGGCCCTGCGCCAGGATCCGGATGTGATCATGGTCGGCGAGATGCGCGACCTGGAGACCACCCGCACCGCGATCATGGCCGCCGAGACCGGGCATCTCGTGTTTTCGACCCTGCACTCGCGCGATGCCGTGGCCTCGGTCAACCGCATGGTCGGGCAATTCCCCGCGTCTGAACAATCGCAGGTGCGCAGCCAGCTTGCAGGGGCCCTCAAGGCGGTGGTCTCGCAGCAGTTGCTGCCGCGCAGCAGCGGTATCGGCCGCGTGCCGGCGGTCGAGGTGATGCTGGTCAGCGCCGGCATCGGCAACCTGCTGCGCCAGGGCAAGGAGGAACAGATCTATTCGGCCATCGAGACCGGCTCTGGCCAGGGTATGCAGACCATGGAGCAGCACCTGCTGCGCCTGGTCGAGCGCGGCGACATCGATGCCGAGTTGGCTGCGGGTCGCTCGCGCAATGCGAACGAATTCCGGCAGCGGGTCGCGGCCCAGCTGCAGGCGCATCGCGACGCCGAGGCTGCGGCCGGCAAGCAGCAAGCAGGCCGGCCGGGCTGCACCGATCGCCTGCGGCGCATCATGAAGGGCCGGTCATGAGCGAGCGCAGCGGCAACAAACGCATCGGCCAGTTCCTGATCGACCTGGGCCTGATCACCATCAAGCAGCTCAACGAAGCCCTGCAGGCCCAGAAGAAGGATCCACGTAAACTGGGGGAGATCCTGATCGAGCAGGGCGCGATCAATGAGACCCGCCTGCTGCACGCCCTCGGCGATTACTTCGGCCTCGATGTCGCCCACGCCGCCGAGGCCCACTGCGCACCCGAGGCCCTGGAGCGCATCCCGCGCCAGGTCGCGCTCAAGCACGGGGTGGTGCCCTTGCAGGTGCGGCACGATCGCGACCTGGTGGTGGCCACCTCCGGCCCGCTCAACCGGGTGGTCGCCGAATCGCTCCAACGCCTGGCAGGATTGCGCATCTGTCCGGTGCTGATGGCCTGGAAGGACTTCTCGCGCCTGCTCGACAAGGCCTACGATCTGGGCGAGCACGGCGCCGCCTCGGGCCTGACGCCGGCCGTGCAGGTGCCACAGGAAATCGCCGCCGAAGACCGCAACACCGACATCATCGCCCTGGTCGATCGCTTGCTGCTCAAGGCGGTACGTGGCGAGGCCAGCGACCTGCACATCGAGCCCGACGATCCGCTGCATCGGGTGCGCCTGCGCATCGATGGCGCCCTGCGCATCACCGACACCCTGCCAGCGCCGATCGCCGCGCAGTGCATCTCGCGGCTCAAGGTGCTCGCCGACCTCGACATCTCCGAGCGCCGCCGGCCGCAGGATGGCGCCCTGGTCTTCGAACACCTCGAACTGACCACCCCGCCGATCAGCGTGCGCGTGAGTGTGCTGCCCTGCTCGGGTGGCGAGAAGTGCGTGCTGCGCCTGCTGCCGCCGCGCGACCAGGTCATCCCCATGGATCAGCTGGGCATGGCCGACGAGACCATGGCCGGGATCCGCGATGCGATCGCGGCACCGTATGGCATCCTGCTGGTCACCGGGCCGACCGGCTCGGGCAAGTCGACCACGCTCTACACCTGCCTGTCCGAGCTGCGCAACGACCGGGTCAACCTGACCACCATCGAGGATCCGGTGGAGATGCGCATGCGTGGCATCAACCAGGTGCAGGTCGATACCCACAACCATGTCAGCTTCGCGGGCGCCCTGCGCTCGATCCTGCGCCAGGATCCCGACATCATCATGCTCGGCGAGATCCGCGATGGTGAGACTGCCAGCCTCGCTCTACGCGCCGCCCTCACCGGCCACCTGGTGCTCTCCACCCTGCACACCAACGACTCGGTCGGCAGCATTCCGCGCCTGATCGACATGGGCTGCGAGCCTTTTCTGCTGGCCTCCTCGTTGCGCGCGGTGCTGGCCCAACGCCTGGTGCGGCGGGTCTGCCGCGCCTGCGCCCGCGAGCGAGCGCCGAGCGCGATCGAGCGCGCCAGCCTCGGCCTGGGCGAGGAGCTGACCACGGTGATGGAGGGCGATGGCTGCGAGGCCTGCGGCGGCACCGGCTATCGCGGCCGCCTTGGCCTCTACGAATACCTGCCGATCGACGATGCCCTACGCGAGCGCATCGGTGCCGAGGCCTCCCGGGCCGAGCTCGACCGCTTTGCCCGCGGCGTCGGCTTCCGCGATCTCCGCGCCGATGGCATCGCCAAGATTGCCGCCGGCCTCACCACCCCTGAAGAAGTGCTCAAGGTCGTGGTCGCGATCTAGCCTGGATCCCTCATGAGGATCGTCGCGAAAAGTCGTAGCGTGCTGTCAGTACAGGGCTTCGCGACCGAGGCGGACCGGAGCGTAGCAGCGCTACGAGAGGATCCGCCGACCGAGTGAAGTCCTGTAATGGCAGTGCGATACGGCTTTGCAGCAGATTGCTCATGAGGAATCCGGACTAGGAGACGATATGCCCCTCTACCGTTATCAAGGCATGGATCGTAGCGGCCGCGCAGTCGGTGGCGACATCAACGCCAACGACATCGCCGACGCCTCGCGCGAGCTGCGCGGCCGCGGCCTGAGCATCACCGACTTGCGCGAGGCGACCCGGCAGCCGGCAGCCGGCGGCTTTCAACTCTTCGGCGGCAGCATCGCCCGCCGCGAGCTGACCATGCTCCTGCAGCAGCTGGCTTCATTGCTCGGCTCGGGCGTGACCCTGGTGCGAGCCCTGCATCTGCTCGAACTGCAGGCCGAGCGTCGCGGCCCGAAACGCCTGATCGGAGCTTTGCGCCGGAGCATCGAGGGCGGGGCCACGCTCTCGCAGGCGATGACCGAACACCCACGGCAATTCCCCCGCATGATCATCGCCGTGGTCGCCGCTGGCGAATCGAGCGGCACCCTCGATCAGGCCCTGGACCGCGTCGCCACCGACCTGGAAGAGGCCGCCGCCTTCCGCGCCCAGGTGATCACCGCCTTCATCTATCCGAGCATCGTCCTGCTCGCCACCCTGGGCGCGAGCGCCTTCCTGGTCGGCTATGTCATCCCCCAGATCACGCCCTTCCTCACCGCCAACGGCGGTCGGCTACCCTGGAACACCCAGCTGCTGATCGACATCAGCGATGGCTTCGTCGCGCATCAGGGCGCGATCGGCCTCGGCCTCCTGCTCGTCCTTGCAAGCGGGGCCCTGCTCTACGCGGCACCCGACAGCCGCCGCCTGATCGACCGCTACAAGCTGCGCCTGCCGCTGCTCGGTCGGGTCTGGCAGCTGGCCGGCGTGGTCGCCTTCACCCGCACCGCCGCCTCCCTGCTGGGCAGCGGCATCACCATGATCGAAACCCTGAAGTCGGTGCGTCTGGCCCTCGGCAACACCGCCATGCAGCACATGGTCGAATTGATGGGCAAGCGCATCGCCGGAGGCGCCAGCCTCTCGACCGCGATGGAGGAACTGCCGGGCCTGTTCCCGCCCATGGTCGCCGGCGCCGTACGCGTGGGCGAGGAGAGCGGCGAACTGGCCGACGCCCTCGGCCAATCGGCGACCATCCACAAGCGCATGCTCGAGACCCTGATCCGGCGCATGGTCGGCCTGGTCGAACCGGCCATCACCATCATCCTCGGCGGCATCGTCGGCTTCGTCGGCTGGTGCCTGATCAGCGGCATGCTGTCGATGTATTGACAGCACTGCCAGCACTGCCAGCCGGTTACGCAAGCAGCCACGACAGCAGGCGGCCGCAGGTTCCGATTCCATCGTCCATGGGAGGCAATTATTGCTTCCCGACGCAGTCGCTATGCCATTCCCCTGGAGTGAATTTTGGACACCGTTGCGGCCTTGAGGGACGGGGTCCTAGCCCGGATCCCTCATGAGGATCGTCGCGAAAAGTCGTAGCGTGCTGTCAGG
>CAYONM010000230.1:0-5865 GCA_964405325.1 uncultured candidatus Brocadiaceae bacterium
GGGCTGCGCTGGATGCAGAATCGCTGTGGGCTGTTTTGCTGGAGAACCGCTCGCTGAACGCGGTTGAGATGCGGGTTTGGTAGGCGGGGATTTTGTGCAAGTTGTTGGAGTGACTGTATTAGTGCATGGCAACAAAAAGTAACATGGCAATAAAAAGTAACAGAACAAGTGCATGGCAACAAAAACTTATTAAAACTACAAAAACTGCCCATCAGGAGCCGTCCCCTTGCCGCCAGCTGCCAGGCGTTCTGCCGCGCAGCTCCTTGAAGACTTTGATGAAATGACTGGCTTGTCGAAAGCCACAGGCACGGGCGATCGTGGCCACATCCAGCTGCCCTTCTGCCAGCAGGCCTTCGGCACGTTGAACGCGCAACTCGTGCATGTAGCGCAGGAAGGACATGCCGGTATGCGCCTTCACCAAGCGGTTGACGTGACTGGGATGAATATCGCAGGCCCGAGATACGCGCTCCCGTGAACAGCTGGAATGGGTGTGGCTACGCATATAGCGCTCGACATCAGCCCAACGGGATCGCCGCGGCGCGGTACCGGAGTCGCCATGCCCCAGACGAAACAGGACTTCGCTGAGCAGAGCCTGGATAAAGCCTGGCGCCAGATGCGCCTCGTCCGCCCGGTCCAAAGCAGCCAAACGAGCAAGCACGGCCTCAGCAAGACGCTCGGGAGGACCGGCCAACACGCAACCCTCGATGCCGGCGGGAAATGGCGTATCGACAACTTGTCTGTCGTTTATCAGCTGCCGTGCGACGAAACAGTGGGTGGTATCCCAGGTGATCCGCAACACGTAGGCCTGACGATCGACAGTCATCTGCACGTTGGATCCCGGCAGAAAATGGATCGCACTGCCTGGATCGATAGCAGTCATCCCGTCATCGACCGCACACCGCAGCGCGCCGTGCAAAGGCACCATGAGATAGGGCACCCGGGTCACTGCGGCGTTGTCAGGACCATCATGTACCACCACCGCACGCCGGATCTGGGGCAAGGGTTCCTGCAATAGCTGGTCGCGCAGCCGTGCCGGATCGATGCGACGATGGTGAGGCAGGGGCATGAGGGCCATAGCACAAGCTTCCAACCGAGACGACACCGGCGCAAGTGCGCCGGCGGCGCAGACTCAGACGGGGAGTGCCACGGCCATTGCGGCACGAATCTCGTGACCCGCGGCAACGATCAAGGCAGGGTCCATCTCGGCATGATTGCGCGACAGCAGAACCCCATCGGCGCCCGCCTCATAACCGGCGCGACAACACGCGGCGATGTAGGTCGGGGTTTCCGTTTCTGATTCAGTGCCGGGTATGCCGATGCCGAGTCCGTTGAGAATGGCATGCTCCGGGCAGGCCTGTCGCCAGCGCCGCAGTTCTTTTCCGATCCAGCTGGGCGCGAAGCCGCCAGCAGCACCGTCGCCGTCCAGATCGGCCTCGTCGCTGGCATCACGGCCAAAGATGCCGGCCAACACGCTGCGCGCGGCAGCGGGTTCGCAATCACCGAAAAAGGTCGCTCGCAGGCGACGCAGACGCCCGCGCCCCCGTGGCCCGGACACGCCCGGATAGGTGGACAGTTTGATCCAATCGGCATAGCTGGCGATGGCGACGGGATCCTCGCCAGCACGATAACTGAAATCGTAAAGCATGGTGTGGTTCTGGATGTGGTGTCCGACATGCACCTCCGGTCGCTGCGCTTTGATGGCCATCACCAGTTCGCGTCGGTATTGGTGCAGGCCGTCGTAGAACAACTGCTCCCAAGCGAGAATCTCCGGATAGCGCATGAGCAAACGCCAGATGCCGATGAACCAGCCTTCAGCCGGGCGCTCGCCCCCCGCCATGGCTTCTGCCACCACTTCGCCAAGGGCCTGGTAGCCGGCACGGGCCCGTTCCGGATCCAATCCGCGCTCGCGAGCTGCACTGCAGCAGTGGCTGCAGAAGCAGAACGGTATTGGTCGCGGCTGCGCATTGGGCTTATTGAACAGGACGGTCAGCGGTCCCTGGCGCTCATGCATGAACATGCCGCCTGCGAGATTGGGATGCGCTTGGAAAACAGCGATCATCCACGCCGTCTGACTGTCGCGCCAGCCTGCATCGTGCACGCAACCACCATGCACGGACTCGCCATCCGGCCCCTCCTGACCACCACAGCCTGCCACCTCGAATTCCCCGAGCTGAGCAATGAGCTGGATACCGCGTTCGGCTGCTGGTTCGGCCAGGCGATCGAGCAGATCCTCGGCATCATCGGCAGCGGTGCGCAGCGCCCCCTGATGGAAGAGCATCAGGGCATCGCAGGCCATCTGCTCCTGGAGTTCATCGAGCACGGCCGTCACGGGACGGTCGGCAAAACTGCTGGGATCGATCTGGATACCGGCACGGAATGGTGGTCGTGTCATATCCCACAGGATATTCGGCCTTTGAGATCGATGAATATCGGAATCCGGACCTGCTTTGACTGGAAAGTGACATATGCACCGACCGGAAAGCGGATGCCGCAGGCATGGACCGCTTCGGCTCCAACAGATGAGCGAGATCCTCCATTGCCGACAATAGCAGGGTCGGATCTCGTCCTCTTCGGTCCGATCTGTACCATTCAAGCGATTGGAATCGGCGGTACCATCATTGGCAATAGACCGCCAGAATGACAAAAAACCGTTAGAAAGAGAGAATCCCCTAATGACCAGCCTGCGTTGCGCTCACCTCCTGCTCCTGTTCTCCGTCCTGCTGCCAGCAGCAGAGGAGCCCATCGACCGACTCGCGTCAGCAATGCACGCAGGCGAGGTATTCCGGAACGACACCGGAACCGTGATCGGCTTCCATGCCTCCTCACACCCGATCAAGAGGAAGAAGGCCCCGGATAAACGCGTCTTTACCGACAGCGATGTGCACGTTCTGCAGCAATATCCCGAATTACGTATCCTGGAACTGGAAAAAGCCGAACTGAGTGCCAGTGGCGCCCAGGCTATCGCCCGAATGATCCAGCTGCAGGAATTGGAGCTCTGGAGCGTCCAACCGAATCCCATCTCAGCCGAGCTGATGCAGGCCTTCGCGCCGCTGACCGGCCTGCGGAAATTCGACCTCAAGCACAATCACGCGGATCTCGAGGCTTTCCTCGCCCTGCCCGATTTTCCGAAACTGGAGACCCTGGTGCTGGACGAGGAGATCAGCGAAGCTCCGGCCATCGCCTTCATCGAACGCCATCCCAACATTACCGAGCTGCACCTGCATCGCACCAGCATGACCAACGATGATTTCGGCCGGGTCATCGATGCCCTGCCCAAGCTGGAGCGCTTGCTGCTGAAGCCACGCAATCAAGAAACCGGTACCGTCGGTGGCCCCGGTCTGGCGCATCTGGCTCGGGCCGAACACCTCAGCGAACTGTATCTGGCGCATCAATGGGATCAGATGCCCTGGGACGACGGACTGGAGCACCTGATACAGGTCCCCTGCCTGCGCCTGGTGCGAGTCGAGCTGGACGAAGCCCTGATGCAACGCCTGTCCGAGGCCAGGCCGGAGCTCTACGTATTCGGCCGCTCAGTCGCCTTCCACGACGGCACCCGCTACAGCGACGAGGATGACAAGGCGGCCCGTACCCTGCGCCAGTCGGTGGAGGGCGAGTGGCAGGCGCATTGATCTGTCCGCCTGCGGCAACTGGAGGAGACCTGATGCACAAGATGCGTTCAGCGATCAGGTCACCGCTGCCGGTATTCGCTGGGGTTCATGCCTGCCTGGCGACTGAAGAACCGGAAGAACGAATAATAGGCATCGAAACCGAGCAGCTCCGCCACCGCAGCCAGGGACAGATCGTCCCGACGCAGCAGGGCCTGCGCCTGCCGCAGCCGTTCCTGCTGGATCGCCTGCCGTACGCTCTGCCCGGTCTCCTGTTTGAACAGGCGGGAGAAATAACTCCGGTCCAGGCCGACGGCATGCGCCAGCATTCCTGCCGTGAGGCTGGCGCCCTGATCGTTGGCAATCATCCGCAGCGCTGCAGCCACCGCTTCATGACGGCCGGCAGTGGCAGCAGGTTCCGTTTCACGACCGAAACAGCGCAAGATACGGTTGCCGATCACATCCAGTCGGGCACGCCACTCCACCTCCGGCCGTGGTCCTGGAGCGTGCAATTCGCGCAGGATGGCGGTCAGGTCGAGCAGCCAGGGATCATCCCCATCGCTCAGCAGTGGCTGTATCGGCGCAATGCCATGTGCCTGCAGTTGTGCCATCAAGGTGGCATCACTGAAGGCGACCCAGGCCCAGATGCATTCGGATTGAGGATCCGCCTCCAACCATTTCCGTTGGAAGGGGCTGGTCAGCAGGGCGTCTCCGGGGCACAGGGTCTGCGGCTGCTCCGGCGAACCACACCAGGCCTGGCCCCTCACCACCAGATGCAGGGTGATATGCGACTTGATCGCCTTGCCGCTGCCGCCACCGGGGAAACGTTCGACGCCGGCGTAATGCAGGAACGGCTGCCGTTCCTGCTGCTGGCCGACAAACAGGACGATTTTGCTGCGATCCGCCAAGAGGTCACATATGGTGTGGTCCATGGCACATTCCGAGCTGGTGGTTTCGAGCAAGAACATGCTACCTTCTTCGCTATCGAGCAAGCAGACAGGGATCACCCCGGATGCCATCAGAGAGCACACGGGGTGCTTCCCGTCATAGAATGACAGCCACCACGGCTGCAAGCGAAAGGCGAAGGCATCATGATCACGGCACGACCGGACCACATCCATCTCCAGGCGATGGCGGAAACTCCCGCCGCGTGCACATCCCGGATCCAGGCGGCCATCGATACCGCATCCCAAGCAGGCGGCGGCACCGTCTCCCTGAGCGGCGGCCGCTTCGTGGTCCGGACCATCATGTTGCAATCAGGGGTGCGCCTGCGCATCGAGGCCGGTGCCGTGCTCCAGGCGGATGCCGACCTGTCCGCTTTTCCCCTGCTGGGCGAAGGCCGCAAACACCTGATCTCCGCCCAGAATGCGACCGGCATCGCCCTGGAGGGAGCGGGCACCATCGATGGCAATGTGGATGCCGTGCTGCCGCGTACCCGCTGGGGCGGCTATGAGAAGCTCCCCTTCGAGCAACGGCTCTCCCCGCTGATCCGTTTCTCCGATTGCCAGGATGCGTTGGTGCGTGACCTGAAGATCATCAACACCCAGGGCTGGACCCTACATCCCTTCCGCTGCGATCGGGTCCGGATCCAGGGCCTGCGCATCGACAACCCGCTTGGCGTTCCCAACGGGGATGGCATCGACATCGACGGCTGCCGTGACGTTCAGGTGAGCGGCTGCCATATCGCCACCGGCGATGACGGGATCATCATCAAGGCCAGTCGCGAGGCCCGCAGCTGTGAGCACATCACCGTCAGCGATTGCATCATCCGCACCTATTGCATCGGCCTGGGCCTGGGCGCTGGCGAATCGTACTGGCCAATGCGGCATATCTCGTTCAGCAATTGCAGCGTCCCCATGTGCAGCCGGATCATCGAGATCGGCCTGCTGGATCAGGGTCTGGTCGAGAACGTGAGCTTTACCAATATCACCGGCACCACCTACAATGGCTTCTGCCCCGAGCGCCCATTCTGCATCCATATCCAACAGCGCTATCCGGAGCATCCCTTGGGCGCGGTCCGGAATGTCAGCGTGCGAGGCCTCATGGCCACCACCCGCGGCCGCATCCTGATGACGGCAGTGGACGGCACGAGCATCGAAGGGGTGACCTTGAGCGACATCCACCTGACGCTGCCAGAGATCGAAGAGCCCGGCAAGGCCCTGCAGGCCAGCAATTCGAAGCGCCTGGACGGGGTTGCGACCGACATCCAGACCGCCCGTGCCCTGCTGGTGCTGAACAATTGCCGGAAGGTGATGCTCCG
>CAYONM010000231.1:0-5830 GCA_964405325.1 uncultured candidatus Brocadiaceae bacterium
CACGAATGCGAGCGGATCGGCCTCGATCCAGATATTGAAAAACACCGCGGCGCCACAGACCCCGAGCGATCCCTGCTTGACCTTGTCCGGGTCGTTGACGAGTTCGATCAGTCCGTCACCGACATCACCGCGGTCGAGTCCCGTCCACGCGCCCTGTCCTGCCTCGCCCTTGAATCGGTTGAGCCTGGCAACCGCCAGCGGGAGACTCCTGGTGCGGTTCGGGCGCGGCTTGGGCTGGCCGTCACCCGCCAGCCCCAACAGATCCGCAATCGCGCCGATCGCGCCGGCGTCATCTGTCTTTGCGTCGACCTCGATCTGCTCACCGGTCGGACGACTGATCTTCAATGCAGCCTTGTTCTTGCCCGCGGTTTTTGTCAGCTCCTCTACATCATCATTGGTTGTGGCCTGCTCCGGGTTGGTTGTTCCGGCACCGATCAGCCCGCGGATCGCGGACTCGGTCAGCTTGCCAGCCTGCTCGTCGTTGATCAGCCCCTGCTTTCTGGCCGTATCGATCGTCTTCATTGCCTTGTCGACGTCTTTCACCATCGCACCCTGTAGCGCCAGATCAGCCGCCTTGGTACCAAATGTCGTGGCGGTCTTGAATGCCGCGTCCAGCGCCGCTGCCGCCGCTTTCTGGGTACCTTCCAGCCCGGCCATGTCACGGAAGATCCCGCTCTGGCCAAGCAGCTGCAGTACGCCGGCCACGCCGGACGGATCCGGAGCTGCGGGCACCTGCTGAATGGCAACAAGCGGGTTCGGGAAGTCCTTTGCATCAAGATCAGGCGGTGCTGCGCGTCGCGTATCGGTCGACAAAGGACCAATCGGCGGCGGAGAGTCCGGAATCGGCGACTCCTCCCAGCGCCAGAAGCGGGTTTCATCCTTGACCTCGCAGGAGTTGCACGCCCCCATCACGGCCTCGGCATAAACACCACGAGTCGGCAGCGCCACCCGCGACGGCTCGATCGGGGTATTCGGTTCGTAGTGCTCCAGCAGGTCGACCGGATCTTCATCTTCCTGGTTGAAGGTCGGGTCGAGATGATAGCCGCGCGCCACAGGCATGATCAGACAGTTGCCGACAATACCGACAAGTTCATTCTCGACGACGCTGGCAACCGAGCGGCCTCCGGCATTGGGGGCCTGGAAACCGTCGAGCAGCATGTAGCGCCGATCGGCACTCATGCGCGACCAGATCACGTGGTGGAAACGCTCGATATGTTCGTTGAGGTAAGCCAGCAACCGGCGCGAACTCTCCTTGTCTTCCTCGCGCGGATTGCGCAACTCGCGCCGATTGAGCGGGGTCTCGATGCGTACGTCATCGGACGCGGTCAGATCGTTGTCTATTCTGCGGTCGCGGAACAGGTAATCGGCATGATGGGCCGTGGTGTAGCGCAGCGCCCCGGATTCGACGATCACGCGAGAGCCGGTCGGCAGCGCCTCGATGATGAACGGCAAACCCGGAAGCTCGAGCCTCGAGCTGATCACGATAGCCTTGATCTGGGCGCGTTCGACCGGACCCGGATCGTCGGCCAGTCGAAGCGATACATAAAGCTCGCGATCGTTGACGAAGTTCGAGATCAGCGTTGGGTCAATGTTCAGGTCGACCGTCGTCCCGTCATGGCGAAGCGCCTGGATACGCAGCCTGCGGACCACGGTATCGGCGATACGCGCGCCGAGCCGTTCCAGGAATATCCGATCCTTCAGCTTCTGATCCTTCAGGTATTGATCGTAGAAATCCGCCGGACTGAATCCGAATAACTTGAGTAGCGGGTTCCACTGGACGGGATCGAACAGACCGTCTTCGGCGTCGCGCGGGCGTGCGATCTGGAATCGAAGACGCAGATCACCGGAAAGCGTCAATAACTGTTCGTCGGCGTAGCGCCCAGACGGCAAATCACTGCCGGCGTAGTCGTTGGCAATACGGTCCAGCGCACCAAAACCCCGACGGAGACGCCGCGGGACGGTATGGAACATCGTGTCGCGCCAGCGCAATGCCTTTTCCGAATCGAACCAGCTCATCATCAGCGGCACGAACAGACATTCCTGGACGTCGACCAGCCGCTGCCGAACAAGAAGATGACGAAGCACTTCGAAATACTGGATCGTGATCGCGTGGCAATGGTTGTAATTGGCCACGCTTTCGGTCGTCGCTTCCACGCGCTCGCCCTGTCGAAGCGACTGAACCACTGTCGATCGCTGGCTGCGCACCGACGAGGCCGACTGGATCGTGCGGTCGCGCAACTGATTCAGCGCACTCGCCGAAGTCTGGCGCGAGGAGCGTTGCCAAGCCGAGCTGCTCGCGCTTGATTTGCCCCCACCGACGCCAAGCAATCCGCCGACGGGGCCCAGCACTGCGCCAATGCCGATCCCCCCTGCGATCGAGCCCGATGAGGACTTCGACCCGCCGCGCGTACTTTCTCGAACGGTTCCCTGCACAATCTCACTGATATCCCGATCGCGCTGGAGAAAGGCATCAAGATCCTCGCGCGCCTCCAGCGACTCGAATCGAGCAGCCGATTCGCGGCGCTCCCAGTCCAGCACCGAAATCTGCTTTTTCTGCCCCGGGGCGAGCGGCAGGCTGTAGAGCAGATTGCCCATGGAGTACCCGTCGGCGACCCACTCCTGCTTGAAGCGCAGCAAGTGACCATGGGCAATCGTGCAAGCCTGGTAGATGGTTGGTTCGTCATCCCAGTCAACCGTATTCGAGCACGACAGGGTTTCGCGCGTTGGCGGACGCCTGGCAATCAGCCGACCGACTCTGCGTCGAAAGTCCTGGTGGTTTGAAAAAAGCCTGGACCGCTCGAGCGTCGCAAGAGAGAACCCGTCGGGATCACGCGACAGTGTCCGCAACGTCCTCGCATCCACACGGACCCCCTCGAAATTGGAGCCGAGATCGACCTTCGCAACGGCTGCGGCTCCTGGAACGCGGTCGGCCGCGAACCTCTCGGCCGGAGCAAACTGGATCACGTCCTTCAGGCGCCCGAGATCAATCTTGGGCGGTTCGTCGATCGTAAAACCCTTGATCTGCGGCTCGGTGGTTCGTACAGCCCATACGTAGCTGAACTCTTCAAGCGTGCGATCGGGTTTCGTGAAATCCACGCATCGACCCGCCCCGACATCGTCGGAAAAAATGCCGTCGTCGCGCGCCAGTTCGATACTGTCGGGCGCGCGTGGCGGGGTCAGCTTGCCGGTACAGTCTGCTTCCTCAGACGCTGCCATGTCGGGCAACTCGATCATCAGAATCACCGAAGCCGGAAACTCACCGCCTTCGAGATGTACCGGGACGTGCAAGGGGTCGTCACCGAGCGAGACCGTGGCATGAGCACTTGTGAAGTTTCCAACCGGATAGGGTCCGGAAAAATGACCGTTGGCATCGGTAAACGCCACTATCAGGGCAGCGAAGTCGGCGTCGTCCGGATTTTCAGCCGTCGCACCCCAGAGTACGACCTGGGTCCGCATCGGAATCGGCTTGCCATCCTCGTCGATCACGTGTCCGCGCACGCGCGCGGGTCGCCCTGCGCCAGGATCCGTGTTGGGCTGGGTCGTACCGACATCACGAGGTGCAACATCGATCGTGATTCGGCCGGGCAGGGATTCGGCCGGGCGCGTTTCACGAGCGGTCCGGGCACCGTCGGGCGCCAGAACATCAATCCGGATTTCGCCCTCCAGATCGCTGCGATCGGGTAGCGCGACCGTCGTATTTCCCCCCGGCTCGGCGGGGTGACTGGAGGCAAAAGGCACCGGCATTTCATCGACGACGTGATTGCCCGATACGACGACGGTGTATCCGATGTAGTCGCCTCTGGCACCTTCAGCATCGAATATCACGACGAGCGACGATTCTTCCGTCTCATCGGCGTCGGCTTTAACGGCGATCAGGCCGCGGAGTTCTTCAATGACCCGTCGCGGCACTCCGGCGCCTTCCTCGAGGTCTTCGATTGTCCGAAAAACACCGGCTCTTTCGCGCTGGCTGATGATGCGATCGGCAAATGTGCGACCGATACCGGGCAACCCAATGAGTTCATCCCGAGTCGCGGTATTGATATTGACAAGGCCAGGCATGACAAGACTCCTCTTGCTCGGAGGTCAACAGCCACCAGCCCACCTTGTCATTACGCTCCCGGAGACTGCACCTGTTTCGCGGAACGCAAAAGCCATTGAGCGGGACCAGAACCGAATGGTCCGCAATCAATGTGCGCGATTAGTACAGCAACACGATTAAGGCTGATATCACATCTGCATCGAATTGTCAACCACGCCGGCAGGCATTGTTGTTGTTCCGGCTTGACTCCGGTCCTTGGTTGTAGTAAACAAATGACATGCCGTGGCGTCCGGATTCCGGAGATCGGCAGATTCGGGTGGCGTGCATCCGGCGTTGGATAGCGCTCGGGCGCGAGCGACCCCGCCACTGCGAGAGGGGTTAACTGTAGTCAACGTTCCCGGTGGCACGGGAGCGGGAGATGATCATGTTCGAAGCGTTTCCGCTTGTCAGAATTCTTGAGTTCGGACTTCCAGGACTGGCAGTCGTGCTCATGTATCTTGCGTTCAATCTGCTCAAGGACCATAGCCAGCGGAGCGCAGAGTTGGCAGCGCTCGAGTCCGAGGCCCAGATTACAGCCTGGAAGGACGGGATGCGGAATGCATCGATCAACATCTGGGCATACTTCGGCCTGAGCGCGCTGTTTTTCCTGGGCGGGCTGTTCATCGCCATTTACCAGCCGCGAAGCGAAATCATTCTTTCGGTAGCGCCGCCGGAGGGAATCATGCCCAAGATCCGCCTCCAGGAAAAGGAAATGCCGCTGGCGCAGGACGGGACGCTGACCCTGGAGGTTTCCAACGAGCATGTCGTGCGCGTGCTGAACAACCATATTCTCACCGCGCTTACCGACCTGAGGCAGGAACGAGACGCATTACAGGATCGGCTGCGTGCGCTGGAGGCGCAGCGCCACGGCGACGATCGACAATCCGGTATCGGCGGGAGTCAACCATGAACCCCCGGCAGGCATCGAAAGAATTCACGGTCAAGGCATTTACCGCGCTGTTCGCTTTCTGGCTCGCCTGCGGCGTGCCCGGGCACGCACAGGTGGAAGACCTCGACCTGCCGTCGCTCGAAAAGGTCCAGCGGCATTTAGCTGCCAGGGAGTTCAACCGGGCGCTCAAGACCAGCGACGACCTGGTTCGGATGAGCGATGGTCTAGAGCGCGCCCGGGCACTCAACGCACGCGGCTGGACGCTCTTTGAAAAGGGCGACGGGCGCGCTGCCCAAACGGCATTCGAGGCTGCGCTGGCGATCGCCCGCGAAATCGGCGACGATACCCTTACCGTTCGAATCCTGAACAACATGGGTATAAACCTGTTCGTTTCCGGCGATCTGGCTCGGGCCGGGTCTTTCTTCCTGGAAGCCCGGGACCTGGGAAGCGAACTTTCGGCAACCTACCTGCCCATCATCGAATCACAACAGCGCTCCGAGGAAATTCGATCATATATCAACAAGGGGATCGGCCATCGTCTGAATCGGGAGTTCGATGAAGCCATCGAGCAGTACTCGAGGGCCCTGGCTCTGGAACCTGCCAATATCGATGCGTTGTCGTACCGCGGTTACGCCTACTTTCGGCAAGGCGATCATGCTGCCGCGTTGCGAGACATTCAAGATGCCCTGGATCTCGATCCCGAGCGTCTGGACGCAATAATCAACTTCATCAAAACGACTTGCAATATGCAGGATCCGGCGCGGCTGCAGCGCTTTCTAGACGCCAACGCCGCGATCATAAGAGCTGCCGCCGAGAGCATCGAAAACGATTACGAGTTGGGAACCGTCTGCAGCACCTATCAG
>CAYONM010000232.1:0-5773 GCA_964405325.1 uncultured candidatus Brocadiaceae bacterium
CTCCTCTTGGAGCAATGAGCGCCTGCCGACCTCAGAGCTTTGAGCGGCCCTGGGGGTCCGAGGGGTTTGCCCCTCGATGTAAGAGCAGAAAACTGGGCGGCGCCTGGGTTGTTTTCTAAATCGAGAGGTCGCGGATGAGCTGGTACTGCAGCGTGACCGGTGGTGGTGCCTTGCCGGTGTTGATGTAAGCGAGCATCATATCGACCGCGGTCTTGGCGAGGTCCTCCGGAGGGATGGCCATGCTGGCGATCTTGGGCTCGGCGCTGCGGGCGAAGCTGGTATCGTTGAAGGTCATCAGGGAGATCTTGGTGGGAACTCGGCGTTTCACGATGTGTCCCACGTGGGTGATCAGTGGCGCTAGGATATCGGCATAGCAGATCACGGCATCGATTTCTGAATGCTTGGTAAAAAACTCGAGCAGATCAGTTTCCCGCACCGAGCGGTTCCAGATCTGATGGCCACGGCATTCGATTGGCGGCGCCAGGCCGGCTTCCTTGGCAAAGCGTTTCAGAAAGCGCCAGCGGTCCTTACGCGAGTAATGCGTGGAGTGACCGCTCGGACAGAGATAGGCGATATGTTTGCGTCCACGTTCTGCCAGCAGTCGGACCATTTCACGTACGGCGCTCTCCTCGTCAAAAGTGATACAGGCCGGATCTTTTCGCCGATTGGTATTGATTTGGACGACCGGAATGCAATGGCGGGTCACATACGCCTCGATGGCCGGTGACAGGTCTTCCAGCGTCAAGAGGCCATCCAGGCAGTCCTCGCTGAGAATGCGTGGGATGTAGTCTGGCTCGCGGCCGTGCAGATATTCGCACAGCAGCAGCTGGTCGTGCATCTGCAGTTCGGCCATGATCGTCAGCAGGACCTGCTGCGGTAGTGAATGCCAAAAATACAGCGGCAGACCGATGGCCCGGTGCAGGCCCTTGCGCATGTTCACCGCAGTGCGGCTGGGACGGTAGCCGAGTTTTTCGGCTGCCTTCAGGATGGTCTGACGCGAGGTGTCTCGCATGCGGCCGGAGCCGCGGAGAGCCTCATAGACCGTGGGGATGGAGAAACCGGTGGCCTTGGCGATGTTTTTTGCAGTAACTGGCATGGAAGCAGTATTGCTGGTTTGACCGTCCTGCAACGTATTGGGGGCTTGTGTCGTGGGGCGAAGACTTAGGCGAGTTTCAGGTTGGGACCGGCCAGTGGATCGGACAGGTGGTTGATCAGGCATTCGGCCAGGCCGGGACCGTGCTCCCAGACGGCTTGGAACAGGCTCATAACCCGTTCCTGCGGTTTGCCACGCGGGAAGAGTTGGGCGCGCAAAGTGCCAAAGGCCGGACGATCCAACTCCCGGCGGCGATGGCGTGTCAGACTGGCCGCCAGCCGGTGGCGCTCGCGCCGTAGCTTGGGCAGTCCGGTTTTCAGGGACGGATGGTCCGGTTGTGCCAGCTGGTCCAGCACTGCGTCCAGGGCGCTCAGGTCGATGGCGGGATCCAGGTCTGGTTTCTCGCTATCGGCACGCAGCTGCTCTGGCTCCAAGCCCCAGCGTTGGCAAGCCCGTTGCAGCCATCCCGGCACCAGCTGCCGATGTTGTCTGGCGATGAACTGCGGTAGCTGTGCCTGCAATGCTGGATACAGGGGCTCGATAAAGTCGTGGTAGGCGCGTTCGCCGGGGCCGAGGATGGCATGGCTCGCTGGCAGGCAGAGCTGTTGGATGATGGGTCGCAGGGCTGCTCCGGTGCTGAGCTGCTCAGCCGTGGCCTGGTTTGGATGGGTGATGGCCCGCCGTCCCGTCGCTTCGTCTGCGAACCAGGGGGGGGCTGCCAGTTCGCCAGCAAAGGGATCGTTCCGACCGGCGGCCAGCAGGTGCTGGCGGTGCTCAGCCAGGGCCTGGCGTGGCCAATGGGCGTGGATCCATTCGGCCTGCTCCTGCCAGAGGGGGCGGAGTTCATGCGCTTGCAGGCACACCAGCGGCCGGTCGGCAAACAGGGCCAGCATCAGGCGACAACACCAGGTGCCCAGCGCTTCGTTGTGCTGCGGGGCGTGTTGTTGAAGCCAGGAGCTGCCGAGTCGGCCGCGCAAACCCTGGCAGGCCGGCAGCAGGTCTTCCCAGCCGGCGGTTGCGGGCTGAAAACGGCTACTGGCGCTGGGTGTGCTGAACTGGCAGCGTACCCGCTGGATGCGACCATCTGGTTGGATCAGATCCGCATGATCGGCTTCGCCGGTATCGTGATCTTCACTGGCGCACCAGAAAACCGGGATCCAGTCTTCACCAAGCTCCGTAGCCAGTGCCACCGCCTGCGCCGTCTTGATCAGGCTATAGAGTGGACCACCACCGATGACCGGTTGCTGCCCGGTCACCACCACCTGGCAGTTCGGCTCGGCGAGTCGTCGAGCAGCTTCCTGCTGGGTCTGGCTGGCAGTGAGATGTTCGGCACTGGTACAGGCGATCTGGCTCAAGTGCTGTCGAAGGGCTGGCGACCAGGACACGGCGACTCCTCACGGCTGGCCCCTCGATGTATGAGCCGAAAACCGGGCGCCGACCGATACGATCGAGCCCTTGAATCCATGTGGCCGGGCGGCGCCCGGTGTGTTCACTTAGGGCCCGTCAAAAAATAAACATTACATTTCGCTTGATCTTTTGCCGCCCTTCTGCGTTGCTTATCGCTCACATATGCCCGATATGCTCACTCTTCGCGCCTTGAAGGATCGACAAAATCTCTGCGCGATCTGTAACGTTTATTTCTTTCCGCACCCTTATCGACCAGCCGTCATGCCTGCCCATGGCTTCCCCGTTGTAAATCCATTCGAGATTACCCAACCATTTCAGGCTGTTTTGAGGATATAAACGGGAAAATCGATGCCATTCAAAAAGAAGAAAGCCCTTGTAAGCTCAGTGCTTACAAGGGCTTATCTGGAGGCGCCGCCCGGAATCGAACCGGGATAGCTGGATTTGCAATCCAGTGCGTAGCCATTCCGCCACAGCGCCGGAAACCGCTGATGCAGTTGGGAAACGATCAGGAGTCGCTGACGCTGGTCCAGCTGGGCTTGACCACCAGGCCGCTCTTGATGGCGCGGGTGCTGGCGTAGACGTATTGGGTTTTGCCATCGATGACGGCACGGACCTTGCGCAGGTTGGGTTTGACGGCCCGCTTGTTGCGGCCCTTCACCTTGTTGCCCACACCGCCGTCGCGGCGCTTACCTTTTTCGCACTTGGTCCAACCAGCAACCGTCCGACGACCAGTGAATGCACAGACTCGAGGCATGATCAACTCCTGACAAGGCCGCTCAACCAGCGGGCGAGGAAACCTAGGAAGCTGGCCGGTTCCGTCAAGGCAATTGTGCCAGCTTGGGCCTGGCGCAAGGCTTTGGCATGGTCCATGCCCCAGACCGGCATGGCGCGCTCTTCTCCCGTGCTGGTGTTGATCCTGACCACGGCCTTGTTGCAGGCGGCGACGTTGCATCGGCTGGCTGGGCCATGGCAGGTGTGGCAAGAGGGGGGTGGCTTGCACGTGGCCGTGGAGCTGGGCCTGCCGCCAACGGCCAGCGAGATGGCCATGCTGACCCTCTGGCATCAGGTCGATGCGCAAGCGAGCCTGAAGCCGGTGGCGGCACTGCCGGAGTTGGGTCCGGTGCAGCGACCACTGCGGCAACCATCCTGGTTGTTGCGCTGGAATCTGCTGCCTGAACAGGTCTTGGCAGGTCAGTATCAGGTGTATTACGGCCATCGCCTGGATGGCCACGAGCCCTTGCTGAGTTGGTGGACGCGGAATCGGCCGGCGAGTGCCGATCCGGTGCAAGTGGTGCTGGTCAGCCCCTGCAACTATCCCTTCGCGGGCGAATTGGCAGCCTTGGAGCAGGCGTACGGGGCGGTGGATCTGATCGTCGTTTTGGGCGCTGGTGTGAGCTCGCGTCTGGGGCAGGGGGGATGGGAGTCGCGATTGCCGTTGGTGGCGCTGAGCCCGGCGGCAGTTGATCTGACAGCGTGGGTGGGCTCGGAGCACATGTGGCGAGAGGGGCTTCGAGTCGGAATTCTGGGCTTGCCGGCCCAGCGTGATGCCCGCATCGCCAACGCGGTGATCAGTCGCGACGATAGTCCCTGGCAGGTCTTTCTCGACCCCGAGGGTATCTGGGATCATTCCCTGGTGGCCGAGTCGGGCCGGTTGGGTGATCTGGCTTTGTTGCTGGCGGCGGGTATGCGCCGGCGCTTGCCGCTGATCTGTAGTGCCGGTCGGGCCGTGGGACACGTCTCCGAGCCCTTGGGCATTGCGGTGGACTACGATCAGCGTCTCGGGCAACTGGCGATTATGCAACGTCTGTTGAGCGTGTCGGATGTGGCCGTGGCCAGGCGGCATGCACAGCAGGCGAGCAAACCCCTGGATGAGGTGCTGCTGCTCGATGGTCGACTTACTCGCAATCAGCTGACCACCCTGACCACCAAGCTGGATCGCATCCTGGCCGACGAGGTGCAGGCTAGCGACAAGACCATTATCATTCGGCCGGGCGGCACCCGGCATGTGGTGGTGGGGGCTGCCGGCGGTGCCTTCCGTTCGGTGCCAGCCGAGGTGGCCTATCCCCTGCACGAGCGGGCGTTGATCTTGCTGCAGGTCGAGTTGGAACACTTGCGATGTCGTTTGGTGCAGAGCGATGGCAGCGATCTCCTTCCACCGTTGGTGTATGAGCCGATTCGCGATGGTCAGGAGGCCGGTGGCAGTGGCCGGGCCGGTGATCATGCCGCTGCCATGAACTGGCTGACCCAAGCGGAGGGGGCGGATGACTTCAGCGACGAGGTGCGCAATCATCTGATTTGGGCGGTTCGGCAGCGTTTTCAGGAGGTGGCCACCACGCCCGATGCTCTGCATCGTCTGTTGGATCGCAGTCTGGCTGAGACAGCCGCTTTGCCGCTGCTGCGTCGCTTGACCGCCCTGGACAGTGTGGTGGTGGGCGCCTGGCTACAGCGCCATCTGGACGTCGCCAGCCGAGTGATGCATGATTGGCTGCTTCGCCAATTGGCTGACCCGTCGGCCGATTTGCAGGGCCAGGATGCTGCTGCCGTGATCCGGAATTGTCAGGACCCGAGTACTCTGCGTAGTGTGTTAGCCTATTTGGATCGTTGCAGCGAGCAGCGCCGCTTGGCGCTGTTGCAGCATCTGGTGCTCCGCCTTCAGGATCAGGTGCAGGGGGCCTTGCCGCCAGATGCCGATCCCTGGATCCAGCACGGCATGATGGTGGCCATCTTCGATTCGCCGTATCTGTCGGCCGATGCCCTGCAGGAGTTGTGCGTGGCAGTGGTGCCCCAGGTCCGGGGCTTGGCCCGTAAGCCGGTGCTGCGCTTCATCGGTACCCGGACCAGCGTCCGTTTTGCTGAGCAGTTGGCTTTCGATGCCAGTCAGCCGGCGCTGATTGCTGCTATTGCCGATGCAGTGGCCGCTTATCCCGATACCGCCAGCAGCGGTGGCCTGCGTTTGGGTATCCGCCGCCAGCTGAAGAGCCAAGTCCTGAAGCAGACGCCGTGGTTACCCGATCCGCAGCAACGGCAACTGATTCAATTGGCTTTGTCAGATCAGCAGTGGCAGGGGCCGGAGCGCCAGGGGGTGCTGAAATCGTTGCGTCGCAGCAAACGCGACTTGCTGCCGGATGCGCTGAGGGACCAATCGCCCTGACATGTGTGTCGTTGCTGGCGGTCGCCGCACGGCTATTCCGATTTGCCTGTGAGCGCTGGGCTGTAAAGGGCACCTCAAAAAACTCAGGCACTTCGCCAGACTTGCGCTTTCCGGCCCTGCCT
>CAYONM010000233.1:0-5771 GCA_964405325.1 uncultured candidatus Brocadiaceae bacterium
CAGGACCAAAAATCGTCTGCGCCTGGCTCGACCTGAGTTTATAGAGGTGCCCTAATGATTTGTGCCTGGACGAGAGACCCTTCCAAGAAAACCGGGGGGCTTTTTGGCCAGGAATGTTGCGTGGCAGCGGTTTGCAGACGGGAGACGGCCGGTTTCTGGCCATCCGGGGACAAGCTCGATAATGCCCACCTGTTACACCTCAGCTCGGCACTTTTGCCGTGGTCTCATCATCCGGTCCAGCCAGGCCCGATCCGAGAGGTGGAGGTCATGGCGTCCGGCTTGGTGACTGCCGGCATCAGCTCGGGCACGACCGCATGATCCCATGATCCGTTGCGCAATGACGACGCCCTGGCCCGCGGCGTGCGGAGCAGGGCGTGGTCTGGTGGAGCGTCGTCGCTACTACGTGCAGCGATGACGATTGCCTGCTTATTTCTTCAGCAGACTGGTACCTTCGGCGCGCAGGTCTTTGATTGCCTGCAGGACGCGGTCTTTCATGCCGCCGATGGCGGCTTTGCTCCAGGCGCGGGGGTCGTAGACCTTCTTGTTGCCGACTTCGCCGTCGATGCGCAGGACGCCGTCGTAATTCTTGTACATGTGGTCGGCGACCGGACGGGTGAAGGCGTACTGGGTGTCGGTGTCGACGTTCATTTTGATGACGCCGTAGTCCAGGGTCTCGTGGATTTCGGCCTGGGTGGAGCCGGAGCCGCCGTGGAAGACCAGGTCCAGGGGGGTGGCACCCGTGCCGTGCTGTTTCTGCACCGCGGCTTGGCCGTCCTTGAGGATGCTGGGCTTCAGGACCACGTTGCCCGGCTTGTAGACGCCGTGCACGTTGCCGAAGGTGGCGGCCAGCATGAAGCGACCGATGCCATTAAGCTGTTCGTAGGCTTGGACCATATCACCAGGGGTGGTGTATAACTTGTCCTTGCCGACATGCGAGGTGTCGTGGCCGTCTTCCTCGCCGCCGACGACGCCGGTTTCGATTTCGAGGATGATGTTCAGCTTGGCCAAGCGCTCCAGGTATTGCTTGGAGATTTTCAGGTTTTCTTCCAGGGGCAGCTCGGAGCCGTCGAACATGTGGCTGTTGAACAGGGGCGGCAGGCCGGCAGCAACGCGCTTCTCGCTTGCTTCAATCAGCGGGTCCATGAAGGGACCCAGATTTTTGGGATGGCAGTGATCGGTGTGCAGGGCGATCAGCACGGTGTGTTTTTCGGCCAGGCGATGCGCGGCCTCGGCCAGGACGATGGCGCCCAGGGCCATGTCCTTCACCGCTGGGCCGGAGGCGTGTGCGCCGCCGCCGGAGGAGACCTGGATGATGCCGTCGCAGCCGGCTTCAGCGAAGCCCTGCAGACAGGCATTGAGGGTTTCCAGGCTGGTGACGTTGATCGCTGGATAGGCGAACTTGCCCGACTTGGCGTTGTCGAGCATCTGGCAGTATTGGTCGTAGGTGGCTATGGGCATAGCAGGCTCCTTGCGGGGGGCGAAGGTGGCAAACGAAGCGGATCGTGGCAGCAGGCCACAGGGTGCAAGGAGTCTGAGCGGAGGCCTGGGACAGGTTCAGGCGGTGGGGTTGGCGAGGTGACCGTTGGCGAGGTTCTGGGCCAGTTGGTGCAGGGCGTCCTCGGCAGTCAGATCGGCGATCAGAACCAGGTTGGCGTCTTGCTGCTGGCAGGCGCGCTGTTGCCAGACCCCGGCGCTGTAGTCCACCTGCCAGCAGCCGCAGCCATCGGGTCCGGCCAGGCAGCCTTTGACCCGGTGCAGCGCCGGGCTGATGGCACGGCAGGCGTCCGCCAATTGCTCGATGGTGATGTTGGCGGCGGGTTGGACCTGTTCGGTGACGAAGGAGATGTCCTTGCAGGGCGTCAGCTCGCCGGCAATGGCAGGGGCCCTGCCCGCCGCCGGTAGCCAGTCGGCTTGATGCTGGGCTTGGCTGCAGCGGACGATTTCAGCCATCGGTTGTAAGGTTTCCAATTGCAGCTGACAGGTTTCGATCGTGGTGTCAGTATACTTGTCGATTTTATTGATCAGCAGCAGGTCGGCGGCCTGCACCTGTTTGACCGTTGCCGGCAGGGTACGCAGCAATTTCGGAAACTGTCCTGGATCGATCAGGCAGACGCCGCGGGCCAGGCGGAAATGGCGATCGAGACGGGTTTCGGCCAGCATGGTCGCGAAGCCCGATGGATCGGCCATGCCGCTGGTCTCGATCACGACGCCATCGGGTTGCAGCTCGATCAGATGTTCCAGGGCATCGATGAATTCGGTCACCTTGCAGCGGCAGAAGATGCTGCCGCCGGCAACGGTGGTCAGCTGGTTGTCTGGCAGCTGCAGGCGTGAACCGTCGATGTCTTTGGGTGAGAATTCGTTGACCAGATACACGATGCGACGGCCCTGCAGCTGCTCGATCATCCGTTCCAGCAGGGTGGTCTTGCCGGCGCCTAAAAAACCCGTGACCAGGCACAATGGTATCATGGTTGCCCTTTCGCGTGGTCTGGACGACGATCGACACCGCTGTTGACGGCTTGGCCGTCGAGCGGTGTCGATGTTCGGCCGGAATGCACCGTCAGACTGCGACCTTGGCCTGGATTGCGGCGTTGACGCGCTCTTCCAGGGTTCGGGCGTCTGGGATCAGCGAGGAGAATGCCACCTGACCGTCGATGCACAGGGTCGGGACGTGGCCCACGCCCAATTTGACCATGTAGCCGATGCCGTCACGACCGGTCACCTTGTGCTCGCGAACGATCACCTTGTTGTCGAAGCTGGCAGCCACGCGATTGGCGGCGGCGACCATGTACTGACAGGGCGGACAGGTTTTGGAGTCCAGGGTGATCAAGTCGATGATGACCTGTTCCTCGTCGTTGTAGTTCGGAGGCTGGATGTCGTCGAAGCCTTCCATCGGTACCGCCTGCAGGGAGCGGGCGACCTCCAGCTGATAGTTGTCGTGTATCAAGGGTGCGACCGCTTCCAGGTTGGCCGACGGGGTGGCGTAGGGCAGATCGCAGCCGGGGGCCAGGATGAAGCCGGTGTCGCCGCCCTGATTCAGGCAGGTGACCACATCGCGGCGGACATCGTCCGGCGTGCCCAACAGCAGCGCCAAGGTCAGCTTGATGTTGCCGCCGATGGAGCAGCCGTGTTTTTCGGCCAGCTGGCGGGCGTAGGCCAGATCGATGTTCTCGTCGATGGAGAAGTTGTCGCAGGTGGTGCCAGCCAGGTTGTCGAGCACGCGGGTGGCGTCGCCGCAGACGAACATGGAGCCGAGTTTGCCTTGGGCATGCACGGTATCAAAGATGTGGTTGACGGGCGCGGTGACGAATTGTTCGAAATGCTCCGGCGAGATCTGGCTGACCATGGGGTCGACCACGGCAACCACGTCGCAACCGGCCTCGATGTAGGCAGTGGCCATCTGGCTGCCGATGGTGGCGGCGTGATCGATGATCGCCTGCACGCGCTCTTCGTCGTCGAACATCTCCAGGAAGATGTCGTTGCCCATCAGGTGCAGGGCCAGGGTGAAGGGGCCGCAAATCAGGCCGTAGAGGGCGGTGTCGTCGCCGATGGCTTCGGCGATACGGCGGGTGGCCTCCAGGCAGGTGGGGATGCGCCCGGCTTGCAGGTTGAAAGCGGGCAGGTCGGCCAGTTCGCCGCCGGCATCCTCGCTCAGGGGGTGGCTGGCGACGGCCGGCGGACCGTCTTCGGCCCAGACCAGCTTGCAGCCCAGCACTTCGGCTTCCACCTGCAGGTCGAAGACAATGGGCAGGCCATCGGGTTGATACCGCTGTTTGGCTTTCAGCAGACCGGCGACGATGTGATCGGCGCTGCGCAGGTAGTCGGTGGCGTTTTTGCCGATCAGCTGGCCGCCGTGACTGCCGACAAAGGGCAGCCAGGGGGTGCGTTCAGTGGCTTTGCGTTCTAGGGCATCGAGGAGGATCTGTTTGCCGCTCATGCTTCGGCTCCTTGGCAGACACGGTCATGGGCCGGAACTGGCCTCGTGTTCGGCAAGCAGCCTAGGCAGGCGGTGGTACTGTTCTTGCAATGAGCGAGGCGGTTTTGGTACTTTGGTGCCTCAGCGCTCTTCGCGTATCAACACGATGTGCTCGCCCGGCTGCGAGCCGTCGTCGTCCGTACGCAGGTGGGTGCCCAGGCTGCCGGGACGGGCGCGGGCGGCGTACGCGATCAGGGCCGAGGCCAGGAGCATGTTCTGCATCTCCCAGCCTGAACGCTCGGCGAAGCGGCCCCGGGCCTGGTGCTGCATCCAGAAACCGAGGCTGCGACACGCGGTGTCGAGGCCGGATTGATGCCGGGTGAGGCCGGCCTGCCGCCACATCAGCGATCGCGAGGAACGGATCAGGTCGTCGACATCGATCGCGATCGGCGGCCGGTCGCTGTCGTGCCAGATCCGACCGGCGGTCAGGGTTTCTGCGGCCGCGGCTTCCTGGCCGGCGCGACGGCCCATCACCAGACCTTCCAGCAGGGAGTTGGAGGCCAGACGATTAGCGCCGTTCAGACCGGTACAGGCGACTTCGCCCGCGACCCACAGCCCCGGCAGGCTGGAGCGTCCGTGCAGGTCGGAGCTGACGCCGCCGCAGTGGTAGTGCGCGGCTGGATGCACCGGGATCCAGTCGCGGGTGATGTCGATCTGCAGTTCGGCACAGGTGGCGTAGATGGTCGGAAAGCGAGCTCGCAGAAAATCGGCTTGCAGGTGGGTGGCGTTGAGCCAAACGTGCTGGAAGCACGAACTCGCGATCTCCTTGACGATCGCCTGGCTGACCACATCGCGTGGCGCCAGCTCGGCACGCTCGTGATAGTGAGGCATGAAGCGTTCGCCGTCGTTGTTGACCAACCAGGCGCCTTCGCCGCGCATGGCCTCGGTGATCAGGTGTCGCGGGGTACCGGCGATGTACAGGCAGGTGGGATGGAATTGTACGAATTCCAGATCTACGAGTTTGGCGCCGGCGCGATAGGCCATGGCCAGGCCATCACCGGTGGCGAGGCGAGGATTGGAGGTCTCCCGGTACAGTCGACCGCTGCCGCCGGTGGCGAGCACCACCGCTGGGGCCATGGCCAGCTGCTGGGAGCCGGCGTAGTCGTACAAGGCGCCCACCACCCGGTCGTGGTCGCGTAGCAGATCCAGCACGAACACCTCGGTGTGGACCTGGATACGGGGATGGTTGCAGGCCGCATCCGACAGCGTGCGAGCGATCTCGCGGCCAGTGGAATCACCGCCGGCATGCAGGATGCGCCGGGCGCTGTGGCCGCCTTCCCGGGTCAGGGCCACTCCGCCCTGATCGTCCAGATCGAAGACGCAGCCATAGCGGCGCAGATCGTCCAGGGCCTCAGCGGCTTCGCCAAGGATGCTCGAGACGGCCGGCTCGCGATTGAAGCTGGAACCGGCCTGCAGGGTGTCTTGCACATGTTGCCGCACGCTGTCGCCGGATTCGCACTCGCTCTGATCCAACACTGCGGCGATGCCGCCCTGGGCGTAGGCGGTATTGCCTTCCGACAGGGGCCCCTTGGTCAGCAACAGAACCGAGGCGCCTTGTTCGGCTGCGGCCAGAGCGGCGCTGGCGCCGGCGACACCACCGCCGATCACCAGCACATCGACCTCGTGCTGCGGTAGCAAATCGCGGTCGAAGGCGATCAGATAGCGGGGGCAGTGGGGGCCGGGAACGCGCCGATCAGGCATGACAATGCTCCATCCGGGCTGCGGCAGCAAAGCGGTCGCCGCGCTCGGCGTAGTCGCGAAACAAGCCGAAGGAGGCGCAGGCCGGACTGAGCAGTAT
>CAYONM010000234.1:0-5740 GCA_964405325.1 uncultured candidatus Brocadiaceae bacterium
TTTAATATGTCCGTGACGGAAAGCAGACAACGTTATAGAAGACGGCACCCTCAGAAGGGGCGCTGCCCCCTCTGAGGGAAGCATCAAGCTCGCGGTTGCCTACTTGTATGAATTGGCAGGGGTGGCGTCCGCGGCGTGGAGTCGTTCTGCCAGGATGCTGCTCAGGCGATCGAGTTTTTCGGGCTTTGGCTCGGGATGTTTGCGCAGATGAGTGAATAGGCCGGCCAGTTCCCGCTTCAGGCTGCTGGATAATTGGGAACTCGGTCCTTGGCGGCCGGCATCGGGAATCACCAGGGCATCGCGTCGGGCGTGGCTGCGTTGGAGCACCACTTGCGCGTGCAGCAGACCACGGTCGAACAGGATCCACGGGAATTGCGGATGCGCCACCGGGCCGATGCGCGCCAGGCGCTGCTGCAGGCCCTGGCCCAGCAGGCGGATCTTGCCCAGGCGTTCGGCGGTCAGCCAGGGGGCCAGGGCACCGGAGGCGGCGCCAATCAGACCGCCGAGCAGACTGCCGGTGCCAAAGGAGGCACCGCCGGTGTGGGCATCGATGATGCCGCCCAGCAGCGCGCCGCCGCCAGCACCACCCAGACCACCATACCAGGCCAGTTCGTCGGCTTCCAGTCCCAGCACCGCCCAAGTGGTATCGGCGAAAAGGTCACCCACCAGGGCATCGCCGGCCAGGGCGGCTTCTTCGCGCTGGTCCGGATGATGCCGGAAGAGTTCTTCGATCTGGCGACGAGCGTGTTGTTCGTGGCTCCGGATCTGGTCGGCCAGGCCCTGGCGGAGCTGTTCCGCCGGTGGTGGCAGGCGTTCATAGCGTTGTTCGAATCGCGCGGCCAGGCTTTCAGCGAGCCATTCCGCCAGAATCCGTGCCGTCTGCTGACGTCGGCTGGTCCGCCAGGTCGCCAACAGTCGCAGGGCTTCTTCCAGAGCACGGCGGGCGTCGGCTTTACTGGTTAGTTCGCGGAAGGCGGTCAACAAGGCCTGACGGGCGGTGAAGGGGGCGCGGTGTGGATCGAACAGGTGGACGATGCTGAAATACTGGTCCAGGGCCAGGCGCCATTCGGCGACGTGTGCAGCGCCATTGATGGGATTGATCAGGGCCATGCGCGGTTGCCCGGTCCAGCGCAGAATTGCCATTTCCGCCTGATAATTCGGTCGATACGGATGCGAGCCATCGACCACGTACAGAATGCCGGCGCCATCCAAGATGGGCCGCAACAGCCGGCATTCCTCAGTGAAATCATCGCCCTGCTCGTGGTGCGCAACGAAGCGCCGCACAGCCTCTTGACGCTGACTGGCGTCTTCGCCCGCCTGCTGTTGCAGCCAGGTCAGGGCGCGTGGTGCCTGTTCAAAACCGGGGGTGTCCACCAGCCGGAACAGCAGTTGGCCATCGGCCTGGCAGGCGATGGTTTCGCAGCGGGTGGTGGTGCCTGGCTCGCGGCTGATGGCGATGCGGTCGTTTTCGGTCAGCGCTGCAACCACGCTGCTTTTGCCTTTGTTGACTCGCCCGACGACGGCGAACACCGGTACCGTGGCATCAGGCATGCTCGAGCCCTCCAACCTGCAGGTACGGGTCGGCCAGCTCGCTTAGTCGGCGGCGCCATAAAGACTGGTCCTCAGCGCTGGGTACACGCCAGGCACTGGCTTCGCCGTCGAGCAGCAGGACCTGGATCGGGGTTCGTTCGGCTAGGCGTCGCCGCAGTTGGGCGAGTGCGTGGCGGATGCCCTTGCTGGGCGCCTCCCAGGCTTCGGCCAGGACCAGCACTGCTGGTGCATCGGTGGGGATATCGGCAATCTGGTTGCCAATGCCGTATAGCTCGCCGACCAGGGCCTTGGGAAGGAGTGTTCTGACCTCATTATCGCCAACCGGGATGTCGTTCCAGCGTAACGCCCAGGCGACTGGGAGCTTGCTGGGGCCAGATACCACCTCCGCCGAGACTGGTGCAGCCGACGGTGTTTGGTTGATCTGTTGCCAACCCTGGAAGCGCGTGCGTAGGCGGCCATCCAGGACCAGGCAGGCGGCATCGTCGAAGGTCCAGGCCGCCAATCGCCGGCGCAAGCGCCAGTGCAGCAGGCCCACCAGCAACAAGCGCGGCAGTAGGCCATAAACCAGGGTGACCATCAGCAGGAAGGGCCACCAGCGCTGCGTCGGTGCTGGTTGTGCCGGTTCGCCACGGCTGGTGAGTACGAGCGTCTGGTCGGGTACGGCCGCCGGCCAGGCCTGCGCCCATGGTGTGGCCAAGACACGGCTGAAACGGCTGATGCGCTGGCTCTGTTCGGTCACAGGCAGGGAGGTGTCCCAGTTGAAACGGAGATCGGTAAAAGTGACGCGCAGGCCGAAAACCAGCAGCATTCCCAGCATGGCGCAGACCGCGGCTCGTTGGCTGAGGCTGAGCAGAGCCAGGCGTTCCAGGGGGGCGAACAGACGCAGGCGGCTGGTATGTAGCTGTTGTCGATCCAGCCACCCCCGAAGCGCGGGGGCGCGGTGGATCAGGCTCTGCAACAGGGTCACCAGGCTGCCCGAGCCGCCCCAGAGCAGGGTGACCAGCAGGATCAGCAGCAGCAGCGTTGGAATGATCAGCAGCACCCCCAGGCTGAGGAAGAGATCCGCTGGCTGCTTGGCCAGGGCACCGCCAGCAGCACCCGCCCCCAGCAGCCCGGCCAGCAGCAGCAGGCTGGCAGTGACGGTCGCGAAACGTCGACGCCAGTGGCCAGCCAGATCGGCTTCATGATCCTGGTGCTGCAGCCAGTCGAGCAGCAGGCGAGGCCGTTCTGGCAAGCGCTGATAACCCTGCAGAAAATTCCGATCGGCCTGGTCATGCGGCTCGGCTCTGCCGGCTTGATCTTGGGCCAAGTGGCATTCCAGGGCGATCAGCTGCGCCAGGTCTGCCATGGTCAGCCGCCGACCGCTACGAACATGGCTTTCAGGATCTGCTCATAACCGCGTTTGGCGGGCATCAACCAGGCGCCAGAGGCTTTTCCGCGATTCAATAGGATGGCGAAGGCGTAGTGCTGGTCCGCCACCTGAAAATAACCAGCCAGGCAGCGAGCCACCCGCAGCGTGCCGGTTTTCACCTGCGCCTGGCGTTTGCCGAGCTTGTAGTCCTTAAGGCTGGCGCGATATTCGCCGGCATGCTGGCTGCCGGCCATGCCGTGCAGCAATTGCACCACGGCAACAGCGCTGGCCTGGTTGTCGTAGCTCAGACCGGAACCATCGACCACGGTGAAGCTGTCGGCTGGGAGATGCAGGTATTCTGCCAGGATTGCCTGCAGCGCCCGATTGCCGGCATCAATGCTGCCCTCCTGAGCGCGCGCGACCCCCAGCAGGCGTAGGATCTGTTCGCCATAAAAATTCTGGCTGCGCGTATTCAGGATATGGATCGCTGGCCCGAGCGGATCGCGGTGGTCGATCAGCACTTGAGCATCGGGATGATCCGTCAGGAGTCCGGCCTCGCACTGCCGCGGCGCCTGGATACCACTGGCGCGCAGCAAATAGCAGAAGTGATCGCCATGCAGCAGGTCGGCCTGCTCGTGAATGGCCATGGGAAACCAGGCCGTCGGGCGATCGTATTGTCCACTGACGTTGATCTGGTTGCTGTGGTGCGCTCGGCTGGTGAGCAATTTCGGTCGGCTGACCTTGGCTACGGTTTTGCCAGTATTGCGAAGCGGGATACGTGGTGAATTGGGCCGCAGCAAAACCAGCGCGGCTTCGCCGGGTTGCGCCGGACGCACCTGTACCTCGATGCAGTTGTCCAACCAGGCGAAGGCCGAGGCCGGGGCGCTGTACCATTTCTGCTGATTGCTGTGGTCTTGTGGGTAGGTCGGCGGTTTGGCCGGACCGGAAAACAGGCTGCCGTCCACCAGTACCGGGCCGTTGATGCGGGAAATACCCAGGGCGCGCAGTCGGGCGATCCAATCCTGGAAGATCAGCTCCGGCTGGCCATCGGTGAAATGTTCATCCAGGCAGGGGCTGCCGCCGCCAAGCATCAACAGACCGGGACAGCTGCCGTCGACGATGGTCCCCAGGGCATAGATGCGGGTGTGCATGTAGTGGTTGGGCCCCAGCTCCAGGAGGGCGGCGGCGGAGACGAACAGCTTGGTCACCGAGGCCAGGTGGCGCTGCTCGTAAGCATGGTGCCGGAACAGGGGCTTGCCATTTCGCAGTGCTTGCAGCATGACGCTGGCTTCGGTGCCGCGAGGCAGCCGCGCGATGGCTCGTTCGATGCCGCTGGTATCCAGGGCGGTGAGGGCGGTAGACAGGCAGATCAGAACCAATAAACGCATGGGCATGATCCTGTCGCCCACCGGGGGGCTTGCCAAGGCCTGCCGTGGTCACGAGCATGCCCTTTTGACATGGGCGGGGGGCTCACGCCTCCAGGTCACTCTGGCTTCGCGTTGCATTCGCGGTTTGAACGGGCCAGCTTATACTCTGCGACAGTCATGTCGCCGAACCCGCGCTTCCAAAGGATACTCGTGACTACTGTCAATTGTCCCACCTGCGGTAAACCGGTTGAACTGACCGGGGAGCAACGAAGCCAACACACTCCATTTTGCAGCAAACGCTGTCGGCTGGTGGATCTGGGCGCTTGGGCCGATGGTCGCTACGTGGTTCCGGGGATGACCATTCCGCCGGATATCCAGGCAGACCAGTAAGGGCATGGGCGCCGAGCTGCGTGCCATGCCGGGGCTGTCCGGGCTGCGCGCTCTGACTGACCCCGACGGTGTGGTCGAATTGCCGCGCAATTTCGACAGTACCGGGCCCTTGCTGTTGGATTACAGCGAGCAATTCTGCGATCTGGTCTATGGTGGCCCGGGGCCGTAAGGGATGCAAGGGATGCAAGGGATGCATCCTTCTCTGTCCGATATTGCGGTCATTGGCTTGTTTCCTAGGCTGCGATCAACCTCACAACTCAGGAGCACGCCATGGCATCCGTCAAGGGCACCGAAACCGAGAAGAACCTCTTGAAGGCCTTCGCCGGCGAGTCCCAGGCTCGCAACCGTTACACCTACTTCGCCAGCCAGGCGAAGAAGGAAGGTCTAGTCCAGATCGCCGATATCTTCAGCGAAACCGCCGAGCAGGAAAAAGAGCACGCCAAGCGTTTCTTCTCCTTTCTCGAGGGTGGTGAGTTGGAAATTGCCGCCGCTTTCCCGGCCGGCATGGTTGGCAGCACGGCCGATAACCTGAAGGCCGCCGCTGCTGGCGAGCACGAGGAGTGGGAGACCTTGTATCCTGCTTTCGCGCAATGTGCCCAGGACGAGGGTTTTGCCGTCATCGCCGCCGTGTGGCGTAATATCAGCATCGCCGAAAAACAACACGAAAAACGCTACCTCGGCCTGCTGGAAAACATCGTCAATGACACGATGTTCAAGAAGGCGCAGCCGGTGGTTTGGCGTTGCCGTAACTGTGGCTTCATCCACGAAGGCCCCGAAGCCATGAAGATGTGCCCGGCTTGCGCGCATCCGCAGGCGCATTTCGAGTTGCTGGCTGAAAACTGGTAAGCACTCGTGCTGTGTCCAGGCAACCAGGTGGGGCAGGTGCAGGATCGTGTAGTGGATGCAAGGCGCGGAAGCCGAAGGAATGGCAGCGCCATTTCGAGGTTTCCGCAACGCAGCAGACGCCGTGCGAGACAAGCCTGATGCTTCCCTCAGAGGTCGAATTCGGCACGAATCCGATAAGAGCCAGGCGAGCGCGTCCAAGCGCGAGGACCTGCGGTCCGCACCTCCGACCGAGGGA
>CAYONM010000235.1:0-5730 GCA_964405325.1 uncultured candidatus Brocadiaceae bacterium
ACAGCAGCACCCGGGCCCGCGGCGAGTAGTGCTTGAGCAGCTGCCCCGGCGCGTCGGTGCCGGCGTCGGCGGCGAGGAAGCGGGGCGCCAGAGTCGTTTCGGGCAGCACCGCCTGCAGGTCCTCGAGCAGCACGCCGCCGGGGCGCAGGACCACCGGCGCATCCCCGGTGAGGTCGAGCACCGTGGACTCCACGCCGATGGGCGTAGGCCCGCCGTCCAGCACCAGATCGATGCGCCCGTCCAGGTCTTCGAGCACGTGCGCCGCCGTGGTCGCCGAGGGCCGGGTGAAGGTGTTGGCGCTGGGCGCGCCGATCGGCAGGTCCACCGCCTCCAGCAGGGCCCGGGCCAGGGGGTGGGCCGGCATGCGCACGGCGACCGTATCCCGGCCGGCGGCGATATTCGCCGGAACGGCAGGCGCGCGCTTCAGCACCAGGGTGAGGGCGCCCGGCCAGAAGACCTCGGCGAGCTGGCGCGCCGCGGGCGGCACCTCCCGCGCCAGCTGGTCCAACTGCTCGATACGGGCGATATGGGCGATGATCGGATCGTTCGCGGGGCGCTGCTTGGCTGCGTAGATGCGATCCAGGGCCTCGCCATCCAGGGCGTTGGCACCGAGGCCGTAGACTGTCTCCGTCGGGAAGGCAACGAGGCCGCCGGCGCGGAGGATACGCGCGGCCTCGGCAAGAGCGGCCGGGTCGGGGTGGTCGGGGTCGACGGTGAGGGTCTGTGTCTTCATGCTATGCCTTCCGGAACGCGCCAGGCAGCGTTGCGTTTGAGGGCACTCAGGATAGCAGTCTCTCGCGACACAGAGGGGCAGCGGTTTACCTCATTGCCGCCGGCAACTGGGGATTGCACCCGCTGACCGGGAAGCTGAAAGGCCAGCACGCCATCAGGGTGTCGGGCAACTGGCGACTGTTCTTCGAGTTCAGGGACGGCAACGTGTACCTGCTGGACTATGACGATTACCACTGATAGGAGAAAACGCCATGTCCATGTACAACCCCTCGCATCCGGGCCAGATTATACGGCAACGGCTGATCGAGGATGAGGACGGCCACAAAATCGACAGCGTGGCCGTGGTCGCAACGCGGCTCGGCTGTCACCGAAACACCCTGAACCGTGTAATTAATGGTAGTGCTTCCGTAACACCGGATATGGCTTTGGCACTGGAACAGGTAGGCGCCGGTAGCGCCGAGTTCTGGCTCTCCATGCAGGCCAATTACGACCTGTTCCAGCTGCGTCACAGCCAGGGAGCGGCTATTTGACCCACACCCCCTACCGACGATGAATGGGGAAGACCCCGATGAATAACCTATGGATGGCAAGCAACGCCGGTCGCCTGGGAATCTTCATCGTCGCGCTGCTGCTCTTCGTATGGGTGATCACCGGCGACTCCGAACCGGAGAACGACGGTGCCGTGAAGCGACCGGAGGCGGTGACGGTGGGACTCACCGACAGCCGCGCCGAGCCGGTGGAAAGGCTGGTCAGGGTTCAGGGACATGTTGAGCCTGAACAGGTTGTGCGCGTGCGCGCCAAGACCGGCGGGGAGGTGGTCGAGACCCCGGTGGCTGAAGGTGCGATGGTCGAGCCCGGTGACCTGATCCTGCGCCTGTCGATGGACGATCGCCAGACACGCCTGCACGAGGCGAGGGCGGCCGAGCGCCGGGCGCAGGGCGACTACGATGCCGCCGAGCGCCTGGTGGATCAGGGTTTCCAGGCCCGGTTGGCGGCCGAGCGCGCGCTTGCCGAACTCGAGTCGGCCCGGGCGCGGCTGGCCGCGATCGAGCTGGATATCGATCGGACTGGCATCGAGGCGCCGATCGGCGGCGTGCTTAATCTTCAGATCGCCCGTCGCGGCGACGTGGTTGCAGCGGACGACCCGGTCGCGGAGATCGTGGAGAACGATCCGCTGCGCGCCGTGGTGCAGCTGCCCCAGCATCGCGTGCACGAGGTTGTCGTGGGGCAGGACGCCCGGGTCATTTTTCTCGATGGCGAAACGCGCACGGGCACGGTGCAGTACGTGTCGGCCATGGCCGAGGAGGAGACGCGCACCTTCCCGGCACGGGTTCGGGTTGCCAATCCGAAGCGCGATCTGCCGGCCGGCACCAGCGTGACGGTGGAGATCCCGGTGGAAACCGTGCGCGCGCACGCCATCTCGCCGGCACTGATCTCGCAGAACGAAGCGGGGGAGCTGGGCGTGAAGGTTGCCGAATCGGATAATGCCGGCAAAACCCGCGCTCGCTTCGTGCGCGTCTCCCCCGTTCGTGCGAGTGCCGAGCAGCTCTGGGTGACCGGCCTGCCCGGGACGGTGCGCCTGATCTCGCTGGGGCAGGGATTCGTGCGCGACGGCGATCTCGTCGAAGAAAGCAGCGCGCCCGAAGGCAAACCGTGAACGCGCTGCTTGCCGCGCTGTTTTCCCGCTCGCGCAGCGTGCTGCTGGTGTTGCTGGCGCTGCTGGCTGCCGGCGGAGCCGCCTACTGGCAGATCGCCAAGGAAGCCGCGCCGGATGTCGATGTGCCGACGTTCTTCGTGACCGTCGCCTACCCGGGCATCTCGCCCGAGGACAGCGAGCGGCTGCTGGTGCGCCCGCTCGAACGCGAGCTGGGCGGCATCGAGGGGATCGACGAGATGCAGGCCAGCGCCGGGGAGGGCTTCGCGCTTCTGCGGCTGGACTTCGACCCCGGTTACGACAATCGCCGGGCGCTGGCCGACGTGCGCGAGGAGGTGGACCTCGTTCGCCCCGAGCTCCCGCCGGGCGTCGAGGAGCCGGTGGTGACCGAGGTCGACCTGTCGATGTTCCCGGTACTGATCGCCACGCTGTCCGGCTCGGCCCCGGAGCGGACCCTGGTACAGATCGCCCGCGAGCTGCGCGACCGGATCGAGGCCCTGCCCGGCGTGCTCGAGGTAGCCGTCGGCGGCGAACGCGATGATCTGCTCGAGGTATTGGTCGATCCGCGCACGCTCGAGACCTACCGGCTGCCTTTCAACGAACTGGTGGCGGCGATCGAGCGCAACAACCAGCTGGTGGCCGCCGGTGCCCTGGACTCCGGGGGCGGGCGCTTGAACATCAAGGTGCCGGGGGTGATCGAGTCGGTGAGCGATGTGTTCGAGCTGCCCGTGATTTCGCACGAGGGTACGGTGGTGACCTTCGAAGAGGTCGCCGACGCGCGCCGCACTTTCAAAGACCCGGAAGGATTCGCGCGAATCGACGGTGAACCGGCCGTGTCGCTGGAAATCCGCAAGCGTGCCGGTGCCAATATCATCGACACGGTGGCCGCTGCCCGGGCAGTGATCGAACGCTCCAGCGGCGAGTGGCCGGGCGGCATCGGCGTGCGCTATCTGCAGGACAGCGCCGAAGATATCGACGACCTGCTCGGAGACCTGGAAAACAATGTCCTCACGGCGATCCTGCTGGTGATGCTGACCATCGTCGCAGCGCTGGGCGGGCGTTCGTCGTGGCTGGTGGGCCTGGCGATTCCCGGGGCTTTTCTCGGCGGCGTTCTGGTGCTGTACGTGCTGGGTTTCACGCTCAATATCGTGGTGCTGTTCGCCCTGATCCTGGTGGTGGGCATGCTCGTCGACGGCGCGATCGTGGTCATCGAGCAGGCCGATCGCTACCTCGCAGAGGACTATGGCCGTAAGGCCTATCTCGCGGCTGCGCAGCGCATGGCCTGGCCGATCGTCGCGTCGGTGGCGACCACGCTGGCGGTATTCCTCCCCATGCTGTTCTGGCCGGGCATGGTCGGTGAGTTCATGTTCTATCTGCCGGCGACCGTCATCGTCACCCTGCTGATGTCGCTGGCGATGGCGCTGGTGTTCATCCCGGTGCTGGCGGCGGCGATCTCGGGTGGGCAGAGCGCCAGCCGCCCGGAACAGGTCGAGCACATCCGGGCGGCCGAAGCCGGGCAGTTCGACCGGCTCGACGGCCCGACCGCTCGCTATGTCGGCCTGCTGCGCCGTGCCATCGACTACCCGGGACAGACCCTCGGTATCGTCGCGGTGTTTACCGCTGCCCTGTACGTGGCTTACGGGGAGCTGGGGCGGGGCGTGGACTTCTTCCCCGACGTCGAGCCGCGCTTCGCCCAGATCCAGGTCCAGGCCCGCGGGGACCTGTCGGTGTGGGAGATCGACGACCTGGTTCGCCGGGTCGAGGCGCGACTCCACGACCACCCGGCGTTGAAGACGGTCTATGCGCGCAGCATGGCCTCCCAGCGGGCGCGCCTGGCACAGGACTATGCCGAAGACGTGATCGGGGTCATTCAACTCGAGCTGGTCGACTGGCAGCGCCGGCCGCCGGCCGACGAGATACTGGCCGACCTTCGGGCCGACCTCGATGACCTGGCCGGGGTACGGCTGCAGTTCCTGACCCGGTCGGGCGGGCCGAGCCAGGGCAAACCGGTGGTGCTGGAAGTTGCCGCCCGGGACGGGGGCGGCGAGGCGCAGCCCCTGATCGATGGCGTGGCGCACCTGCGCCAGGGCATGGCGACGGTGGGCGGTTTCGTCGACATCGAGGACGACGGTCCACTGCCGGGCATAGAGATGCGGCTGGAAGTGAATCATCGGGAGGCGGCGCGCTACGGGATCGACGTCGACCTCCTCGGCCGCGCCGTGCAGATGCTCACCCGCGGTCTGTCTCTGGGCGGCTACCGGCCCGGAAACGCCGACGAAGAAGTCGATATTCGCGTGCGCTTTCCCTTCGACGAGCGCAATCTCGCCCAGTTGGTGAACCTGCGGGTGCCCACGCCTGCGGGCATGGTGCCGGTGCAGAACTTTGTCGAATTCGTGCCGGCTCCCAAGACCGGCATCATCCACCGCGTGGACGGTTATCGCACGCTCACGCTGGAGGCGGACGTGGCCGCCGGCCGACTGGTCGATGATCGCGTGCAGGCCCTGCAGGGCTGGCTTGCCGACCATCCACTGCCGGACAACGTCCGGTTGACGGTGCGCGGCCAACAGGAGGAGCAGGCCGAGGCGCAAGGGTTTCTCGCTTTGGCTTTTCTCGCGGCGATCGTTCTGATGGCCCTGATTCTGGTCACCCAGTTCAACAGTTTCTATCAGGCCATGCTCGTCCTCACCGCGATCGTGTTTTCGACCAGCGGGGTGCTGCTGGGGCTGTTGCTGCGCGCCGAACCGTTCTCGGTGGTGATGAGCGGTATCGGCGTCATCGCGCTGGCCGGCGTAGTGGTCAACAACAATATCGTGCTGATCGACACCTACAACCGGCTCCGGGGCGCCGGGATCGACCCGGTGGATGCCGCCCTGCGCACGGGGGCGCAGCGCATGCGGCCGGTGCTGCTGACCACCGTCACCACCATCCTGGGACTGACGCCGATGGTGTTCGCCCTGACCATAGACTTCATCGGCCGGGAGTTTTCAATGGGTGCGCCCTCCACGCAGTACTGGATCCAGCTGGCGACCGCGATCGCCGGTGGCCTGCTGGTTGCCACGCCGCTTACGCTGCTGTTCACCCCGGCGATGCTGGCCTGGTGGGACGGGCGGCGAACGCCGGGAACGCGTCCGGGATTGCAGCTCGAGGCGATACGCAACCTTTCAGACGAAAAAAAGCATCGTTGATCAATCACCACCAAAACATACTCCGACTCGGCGCGTTTGTGCTTCAGCGCAAGAGCAACACGTAACAGTTCTGCGGGCTTTCGGGAATTCGGTGTCTGCGTTACCTGTCGTTATTTCTAGCTACGATTGAGCCCGTACGTCGTCCGGGTGCGAGCGTCG
>CAYONM010000236.1:0-5713 GCA_964405325.1 uncultured candidatus Brocadiaceae bacterium
GGAGCGGTAAGGGCCCGTCAAAAAATAAACATTACATTTCGCTTGATCTTTTGCCGCCCTTCTGCGTTGCTTATCGCTCACATATGCCCGATATGCTCACTCTTCGCGCCTTGAAGGATCGACAAAATCTCTGCGCGATCTGTAACGTTTATTTCTTTCCGCACCCTAAGGCCGGGATAATGGCAGCTTGCTGCCCCGGCCTGAAGGCGTGAGCCCCTGCCAAATTAAAGGCGGTCTTGCATGTGGTTGGTGACTCGCTTAGTCTGCGGCCCGAGTTGGTTCTCTGTGGACAAAGCGACTCAGCGATCCAACCACTCCTCGAGCAACCAACATCCTCTGAAATTCGAAAATTAGCGAGATGGCAAAGACTCTCCAAGACGCGGTCATAGAATATCTATCCCAGCACAATCTGAGCAACAAAGCCTTGGCTGAGCGGACTGGGGTCAGCTACCCAACCATTTTGGCTATCGTCAAAAAGGGTGGCATACCTCGTAAACGAGATCATCGAGAAGCGTTACGCAAGACACTGAAGCTGGACGAAGATGGTTGGGGACTCCTACTGGCCAACAGCGGCCGCGATGGCTTGGAAGTACCCGACCACGGCCCGCTCACCCTGCAGCAACTCGTAGCCAAACGCCTGTATGCCAAAGGCTTTACCGAACAAAGCCTGGCCGATGCCACCGATGTCCCCTATGCCACCATCAGCGGTATCACCCGTAAGGGTGCTATACCTCGTCGCGATACCCTGAAGTGCATCACCGATACCCTGGGGATCGACGACGATACGACGTCTGCCGCCGTGACGGTGAGCCGCACTACGCGTGGCGACAGCGGCCCCAGTCGCGCCATCGAGATTCCCAGCTTTGTCGATCTGTTCAGCCGCCATCTGGCTGAGACCGGCAAGACCATGGGTGAGTTCGCCAAGCAACACGACTTGCCGTACCTGACCCTCAGCCGTCTGACCACTGCTGGTGTGGTGCCGGAAGATGATCGCATACTGACCCTGTTAGGCGAGGTGCTGCACATCGATCGCTCGGTCCTACTGGCCTCCATCAAGCGTACCGCTTCAGGTGAGGATCAGAGCTCCATCGCCATGCGCGGACATCATCCCATTCCGCCCAATGCCAATCCGCTGCAAAAGTCTCTGATCGGTCTGATGAATCGCGAGGGCCTGACCATCAAGGCGATGAGCAAGGACTGTGGTCTCAGCCAGCTGACCATGGCCAAGTTCATCAAGGGCGAGAGCGTTCCCAGCCGCACCGGCACGCATCGCAAGCTGCAACGACTGCTGCACCTGGATCAGCACGCTTATATGGCCCTGATCTCCCCCGATGCCGAAGAGCACCTGACCCGTTCCGCCGCCGCCATGGCAACCCGACTGGAAGAAGAGAGTCAGGCTGAGGAGGATTACGATGAAGAGGTCAGCAGCGAAGTGCAGGAATTCATCGGTCTGTTCCAACAGCTGACCGACCAACAACAGAACGCCCTGCGGCACTTCTTGTACAGCATGGTCAAGCAGTAGGCGGCAGGGCCGCCTGCTGCTTGCCGTCTCCAGTCGACAGCCATCGATCGATGCTTGCCGACTGTGCCTGTCCGTCCCAGAAGGGACGGATATTTTTTTGGGCCTTGTGGAGACAGCCTCAGATTACAAACCGGGCGACACGTGCAGACAAACCGGTCGGCGCTCGGTTTTCGGCTCTTTCTTCTACTGCGTTCCCGTCGGCACCGCCGGATCCTCGCTGGCCAGGGTCAGGCTGAGGCACAGGCAAGCTCATGGTTGGGATCCTTGAATGGGAGTCATGGTGATCCTTGCTTCGGCAACCTGGTTACCGTAACCGATGCCGAGCGACTGACTGGCCAGTAAAGTGGTGGGATCACCGCAGATGGCGACCCAGCTGGTACTGACCGGATGCAGCAGGCCCGATTGAACGACTGGGGGGCCTGGTACCCAGTCAGCTGTATGCAGCACGACCGGTCAGCGCCGTCGCTTGCCACCGGAACCGCATGGCTCGGCGCTTGCCGGGTTCTCAGGCCAGGGATGTTTCGGGTAGCGGCCGCGCAAATCCTTGCGGACCAGTTGGTAACTGCCGTGCCAGAAGCCGGGCAGGTCGTCGGTCACCTGTTGGACCCGGCCGTTGGGGGCCAAGAGATGCAGCACCAGGGGACGACCGAGGAGGGTTGGGGTCGTGGTCAGGCCGAAGCATTCCTGAATACGCGCTGCCAGCACCGGACCAGGATCGGCTTCGTAGTCGATGGTCTGCAGCCGGCCGCTGGGCAGACGGAAAGCAGCCGGAGCTTGCTGCTCGATCGTCTGGAGGAGCTCCCACGGCAACCATCCTTGGACCAAACCCAGCCAATCGGCAGCCAGGACCTGGGCACGAGACCTGGCCTGCTGACAAGCATCGTGCAGGCAATCCGCCAACAGACTGGTCGCATCGCTCAGCGCACCGCAATAACGGGCGCGAGCCAACCATGGCCCGAAACTGGCATGCTCGCTTGCGAGTCGATCGACCTGGGGGAGCAAGGCCTGATACAGGCAATCGGCGATGGCTGTCGGGGAGACGTCGCTCTGGCTCAGCTGGCGCAGATCCAGACGGCCGAAACGCAGCACGCGGGTGGCGCGGATCCGGTCTTGGCCCGGATCGTAACGCAGCAGGTCATGTGACTGGAAACGCTCAGGATGAACGTCCTGCAGCAGCTCCTCGGAACAGGGCAGGCCGATGCGCAAGACGGTGCGCTTGCCGGCGCGGCCACGCAGTTGGGTGATGCCCAGGGCCAGAAGCGGCTCCTGGTCACGGCGGCCCGGTGGCAGGAAGCAGTGGCTCTGCTCGTCGATCTGGACCACCGCACCGCTGGCCAGGCGAATCCGGTTGGCACCGGGAGCAGTGCGCACCGCCACGCGATCGGGCCAGGCCTGGAGCAGCAGCCGCTGCACATCGGAACCTTGCTCGCGATTCCGGTGGACCAATCGGCGCAGGTCCGCGGCCACCCGTTTCACCTCTGCCAGGCTGCGACGATCCGCATCACCAGTCCCATGGCCGAAGACCATGGCCAGGCGTCGACTGATGTCGTCCAGCTCGCCATCGCGACCGGCGTGACGGTGGATCATATCGCGCTCGCTCAGGATCGCGGCCAGGGTCGCTGCGGTGTCGGCCAGACCCAGTTGTTCACCCCACAGCAGCAGGCTGGCCAGGCGCGGGTGAACCGGCATGGCGCAAGCCCGATGCCCCAGTTGATTCAGTGAACCGTCCGCTTGCAGCAGGCCTAACGCGGCCAATTCCGCCGCTGCTGTATCCAGGCGCTCGGTGGCAGGCGCTTCGAACCATCCGAAGGCGTGTGGATCCGTGCCCCACCACGCCTTGAGCTCAGCAACGATGGGCACGGGATCCTGGCGCTGGACCGCCGGGGTCAGCGCAGCAGGTCGTCGCTGTTGTGCCAGCTTGGACCACAGCCGAATGCAGACTCCGGGCCCCTGGCGACCGGCACGGCCCTGGCGCTGATCGGCCGAGAACTGCGGGCAATGCTCCAAATGCAGGACCTCGAAGCCGTGTTCCACATCGAAACGATCGACCCGGTGCTGGCCGGCATCGATCACCAGACGAACGCCAGGCACGGTCAACGAGGTCTCGGCCAGATTGGTCGCCAAGACCACACGTGGCCGGCTGTGCTGTTGCAACACCGCGTCCTGTTCTGGGGGTGGTTGTGAGCCGTGCAGGGTCTGGACCTGGTAGCGATCTTGGTCCTGCAAGCGGTCCTGGCAGGCACGGATTTCGCCCAGGCCGGGCAAAAAGACCAGAACATCGCCGGTTTCAGCAGGTTCACGAGCATGCTGTTGGAGCGCCCGGAATACCTGCTCGGCAAGCGCTTCCCGCGGTTTGCCTGGCTGGTAGATGGTATGGATCGGATAACGGTCACCCGGCACGGTAAACACCGGCGCCTGCAAATAGGCATGCAGGCGATCGGTCTCCATGGTCGCCGACATCACCAGCAGCTTCAGGTCTTCGCGCAAGGTGCCGCGCAATTCGTGCAACCAGGCCAGCAGCAGATCCAGAGCAACGCTGCGTTCATGAAATTCGTCCAGAATGACACCGCCGATGCCCTCCAGGTAGGGATCGCGATGCAGCCGCCGCAACAGAATGCCTTCGGTGCAGTACCACAGCCGGGTCTGGGCCGTCCCCTGACTTTCGAAGCGGGTCTTAAAGCCGATTGTTTCGCCAAGGGTCCAGCCCTGCTCCTGCGCCACCCGCCTCGCCAGGGCGCGGGCGGCAACCCGCCGCGGTTGCAAGACCAACAGATCGCCGTCCACCTGCGGCAGCAGCGCTGGCGGCAGACGAGTACTTTTGCCGGCCCCCGGAGTGGCGGTCAGTATGAGACAGGCGTGTTGCTGCCAGGCGCCGAGGATGGCGTCCAGATGCGCATCGATGGGAAGGAGCTGCACGTCGCGACGGTGTCCTGGTTCAGCGCAACTGGTAGACGACGATCATCAGATCCTTGCTGTCGCTCTTGGTCTCGGAGGGCACCTCGAAGCACAACTTGTCGCCATCGCTACTCCATTGCGGCCTGGCGGCGTCCTGAGCCACCTCGCGGATGACGCCGCCGCCATCGGCATGGACCAGCACCACATTGTTGCCGGAATCGGCGCCGGCGATGATGGGGAGGGTTGGATGCGCATCGCCCCAGTAGCCCTTGGGCAGGATGACCACCGGTTCGGCACCGGGCTCGGGAATATGCACCAGTTCGCAGTCGGCCTGCCACCAGGGCTGCTCGGCCGGAGGCGTCTCCAGCAGCCGCGTGGCGATCACCCCACCCTGCGGTGTCCAGCGGGCTTCAACACAGGCCGGCACCAACTGGGTTGGCGCATCCGGCCAGCGGATCACCAGCTCTCCCAAGCCCGCATGGCCGGTCCAATGGTCCTCGGCAATCACCGGCAGGCTCTGTACGATCATCCCAGCGCCATTGCGCTGCGGGGCGGGAAAAAAGGCTTCATCGTAGGGTTGGCCATTGCCCAATTCGTCGTAAACACGGATGGTATTGGCCGACTGCACCACGATCTTGCCTTGCCACGGTCGCGGCCGCCAACCGCTGGCATCTGCCAGATCCCGTGGATTGGTGATGCCGGTGCCTGGTTTCACATCGAACAACCGGATACTCTGCGAAGGCATGATGATGCGTCCCTCATCAGTTTTCGTGAACCACTCCTCATCACCGACAGCAATCAGGTTGTCGCTCATCCAGACCGGGTGCCCTGGTCGGCGAGCGTTGTCCAGACGGAATTGCTGACGAGCACCTTCACGCAGCAAGGTCAAGCCGCGACCCCAGCGCGCCAGGATCCACGAACCACTGGGCGACCAGGAGGCCTGGGGATCGGGATCGGCAAGGCGGAGTCGGTAGCGACGCAACTGGAGGAGATCGTCACCGTTTACGGTGGCTCGGCTGGATGAACCGCAAGCTGTCAGCAGCACTGCGGCAAGCAGCACGAGGACGACGGTGATCGGATTGAAAAGGGCAAAACGCATGACGCATGCTTCCAGCCAGAGGGAGTCGAATCAAGGTGGAGAGCTGGCAATGACGGTCCGGTGTTGCGCCGGCCATGCATCCAACCAAGCCCTGCTTGCTCAACAGCCGAATCAGCGCCATTCTTGAAGGTGATTATCGAGCGGTAAGGGTGCGGAAAGAAATAAAGGTAGCAGATCGCGCAGAGATTTTGTCGATC
>CAYONM010000237.1:0-5708 GCA_964405325.1 uncultured candidatus Brocadiaceae bacterium
AGGGCGGCAAAAGATCAAGCGAAATGTAATGTTTATTTATTGACGGGCCCTTAGCCGTGGGCCGATAGATTGGGGGCGATCATCGACCGTCCCAGACCACTACATTCCCGCGAGGAAGCCAGCCGTCGGTCATGACAGGTTCGGTGTTCCATCACCAGACCTGACCACCATCGTCGGGTCTCCCCCCTTGGCCCGCCGCTCCTCGCCCTAAGCTCCCGCGCATGCAACAGCAACCGGGCCTGTATCTGGGGCATCTCGTACGGGTGCCGGTGTTTGCCGATCTCGGCGCTGCCCTGATGGTGCTTTTCGTCCTGTTCTTCTGGCAGGGCTGGTCCCTGGATCAGCGCCTGATGGTGTTGATCGCGCTGTTCGTCGCCATTGTCCTGCATGAGCTGGGGCATGCTCTGGTGGCACGCCGGAAGGGCATGGCTGGGGTGACCATCGTCATCAGCGCCTTGGGTGGCTACTGCAGCTACCTGCCGGGGAGTAGTGGCCGCGGCCAGACGCTGATCAGCCTGGCCGGGCCGCTGATGAACGGCGTGGTGGTGCTGGTCAGCTGGCTGCTGATGGAGCTGCTGGCCTGGCAGGTCACCAACATTGAACCGGGCAGTTTTATGGCAATTCTCGCCATGCAGCTGAGTTTCATCTTCTACATCAACATCGTGCTGGGGGTGTTCAACATCCTGCCCATCTACCCGCTGGATGGCGGTCAGGCGATGCTGCATTTCCTGGCCAGATCCGGCAATCAGGTCCTGGCGCGCAAGGCCACCTTGTGGAGCAGCCTGCTGCTGGGTGGCGCGGTGCTGGCGCTGTTCTTGCAGTTCGGGGCCATTTTCATGGTCCTGCTGATGGCGTATCTCATGTTCCAAGCGTGGAGTCATTTGTCGTGAAACGCATGTTGTCCGGTTTGCAGCCTTCGGGCCAACTCCACCTCGGCAATTACGCCGGGGCGATCAAACAGTTTTTGGAATTGCAGGCCAGCCACGAACTGTTCGTGTTCGTCGCCAGCTACCACGCCCTGACCAGCCTGCGCGATGCGGACGAATTGCGGGCCAACACCCAGCAGGTGGTGATCGACTACCTGGCCTTCGGCCTGGATCCGCAGCGCTGCCACATCTATTTGCAACAGGACCTGCCCGAGGTCACCGAACTGTGCTGGATCCTCAGTTGCCTCTGCCCCATGCACCTGATGGACAAGGGAGTCAGCTACAAGGACAAGGTCGCCAAGGGCCTGGCTGCCAACGTCGGTCTGTTCAGCTACCCCATCCTGCAGGCGGCCGACATCCTGATCGTCGATCCGGACGTGGTCCCGGTGGGCAAGGACCAGATCCAGCACATCGAGATCTGCCGCGACCTGGCCGGCAAGATCAACCACCACTACGGCGACGAGCTGCTGAAGCTGCCCGACTACCAGGTGCGCGAGAACGCCGCCTTGGTGCCGGGCATCGATGGCCAGAAGATGTCCAAGAGCTACGGCAACACCATCGACCCCTTCATGGCCGAGAAGCCCTTGCGCAAGCGGATCATGAAGATCAAAACCGACTCCACGCCACAGGAGCAGGCCAAGGACCCCAGCGGCTGTCCGGTGTACCAGATCTTTTGTGCCATGGCCGGGGAGGCCGATCCGCGTAGCCAGGATCTGGCTGGTCGCTACCGCGCCGGCGGCATGGGCTACGGCCATGCCAAGCAGGCCCTGTTCGAGCTGATCATGGACGAATTCGGCCCAGCCCGGCAACGGCGCGAACAGCTGATGCAGGACCCTGGTCAGGTGGATGCCGTGTTGCGGCAAGGCGCCGACGCGGCACGGGCGGCGGCGGTGCCGGTGCTGGATCGGGTTCGGCGGGCGGTTGGTTTGCGGTGATTTCGGCGTCTGGAGCTGCAGCTGGACAGTCCGCAGCCAAGCGGCACACGGCAAGACCTGGCAAATGGTGCATCAGAAGCCAAAACGTGCCCGACTGAGGCATCAAGAGCGCTGGATGATTCGCCAAACGGGGCACCATCCCCTGGGACCGCAGGCGTCCCGCCTGCCTCGGACATGCAAACATGCCACCTGCAGGGCGCGGTCTGGTCGAACGCTGCTTTTTCACATTGAGTGAACGCGACTTGCCCAACAATGCCGCCTCAATTCCAGGGAGCCGGTTGGCATGGCCACAGTTGCGTTGATCACCGGGGTCACCGGTCAGGACGGCAGTTATCTCGCCGAACTGCTTTTAGAGAAGGGCTACGAGGTTCACGGCATCAAGCGTCGCGCCTCCAGCTTCAACACCGAGCGTGTCGACCACATCTACCAGGACATCCACGAGCAGAACCGCAGCTTCACTCTGCACTACGGCGACCTGGCTGACAGCTCCAACATCGGCCGTCTGGTCCGCGAGCTGCAGCCGGACGAGGTCTACAACCTCGGCGCGCAATCCCACGTCGGCGTCAGCTTCGAATGCCCGGAATACACCGCCGATGTCGACGGTATGGGCACCCTGCGCTTCCTGGATGCCATCAAGAGCGCTGGTCTGAAGGACAAAACCCGTTTCTACCAAGCCAGCACCTCCGAGCTTTACGGCAAAGTCCAAGAGATCCCACAAACCGAGACCACGCCCTTCTACCCCAGAAGCCCCTACGCCGCCGCCAAGTTGTACGCCTACTGGATTACGGTGAACTACCGCGAAGCCTACGGCCTGTACGCCTGCAACGGCATCCTGTTCAATCACGAATCCCCGCGCCGTGGTGAAACCTTCGTCACCCGCAAAATCACCCGCGGCATGGCTCGCATTGCCTTAGGCCTGCAAGACTGTCTTTACATGGGCAACATCGAAGCCAAGCGCGACTGGGGCCACGCCAAAGACTACGTCGAAATGCAGTGGCTGATGCTGCAGCAAGCCCAGCCGGATGACTTCGTCATCGCCACCGGCAAGCAATACAGCGTCCGCCAATTCATCGAAGCCGTCGCCAAGCGCCTGGACATCAACATCGAATGGCAAGGCAAGGACGCCGAAGAAGTCGGCATCAACACGGCCACCGGCAAGCCGATCATCAAAATCGATCCCCGCTACTTCCGCCCAACCGAGGTCGAAACCCTCCTCGGCGACCCCGCCAAAGCCAAGACCAAGCTAGGCTGGGTGCCAAAGATCAGTTTCGAGCAGATGGTCGACGAGATGACCGAAGTCGATCTGGCCATAGCCAAACGAGATCAGGTACTGGTGAAAAACGGGTACCAGGCGTTTGAGTTCAATGAGTGAATTCAGGCTGATTCAGCAGAGGAGGCAGGGAGAATGACCTCCACTCGTGTTCCCAAAACAGGCAATTCAACGACCAGCTCATGATCACCACGACGTTCCCGAATGACGCCGGATTGACCGGCAAAGGTTCCTTGGACCAGGCGCACCTGCTGCCCGGGCTGAAGATGCGGGTTGATCACGACTTGGCCCATGGGCTTATCCAGCAAGCTTTTCAATTGGCGCAATGCGTCTGTCATCTCATCGGCATCCGGCACCGCAAGAATAGTCACCGGCAGGCCGCTGGGGAGGAGGTCATCACGATGACAGTCGGCGGCAAAAAGGTAGCCACCCAGCAACGCGCGCTGATGCCGGCGCCAACCTTTGCCGGGTCGATGGGTATAGCGATGCTCAATGAAGTGGCAGTTGGCTATTCCCTGGTCCATCAGGTGTCGACGATACCGACCGAGCCGCGATCCAGGAACTTGGGCCACCCACCACCGTCGTACCCTGGTATCCAAAAGGTCATCAGGAAAGGCTGCGCAAGAGCCAACCTGATGATTGGTCGGACGACGTGCTGCGCTCGGCTGATCGTTGCTGGCTAGCATACTGCCTAAGGTTGCCAGGATAGGCATTTTGCAAGGCGCTAACTGAACGGGAGTAGTCAGGTCGCAACATCTTCTTGGGTAATGAGTTGATTTCAAGGATCGATCTAATGCAGAATTCTTCCTGATGGCAAGCGGTGAATCAATGCCTCTTGCTCACCATTTGGTACATCCCATCATTTCCCACCCTTAGGCAAGCGGGCCTGTACATTTGCCGGATTGTTCGCCAGGAAGGCTGGGGCCCCCGCTTTCATGCGCGAAGCGTTGAGGCACATATTTTAGGGATAAGTTGTCCCCGAGTACTACATGAACCATAATGCCCAAAACTATTCAGGTGAAAAACCAAGCCAAAAGATTAGGCAGGTTACGGATCAGAAGACCGGTGAACAGCTGCAGATAGTCTATGCTATCCCACCAGCGCTCATTGAAGGTGCTGGTGGTTTAGATGAAAAGGGCGTTGAACTTGCTGACTTGGTTCAAAGGCTTTGGCATGGCAAGTGGCTCATTATGGCAGGCGGGTTGCTAGGTATGGCAATAGGGGTCATCAATGCGTTGTCCCTACCAAATGTCTTTACTGCCGAGGTGACGGCCTTGCCGCCATCGAATGAAAGCGGGACTGCAGGCATTGCCCAATACGCCGGTCTTGCTGCGATGGCTGGTGTCCAGCTTCCAACAGGCCCCGCTAGTTCTGTTGATGAAATCATGGCTATATTGAGCAGCCGTCGGTTAGCAGAACCGCTGATTGAACGCTTTGAGTTGGCCAAATATTACTTTGAGAATCCTGAAGCAATACCCCGCGAAGATCTGCTGGATGCCTTTAGTAATGACTTTTCAGCTAAGCATAGCGCGAAAAACAACCAGATTATTTTTGGTTATACCCACGAGAAGCCTACAGTTGCTTTGGCAGTTACGCAGGCTGCAGCAGAAGGCTTGAAGACTGTGTTTAATCAGATCCATCAATCAGAGGCTCGTCGTGAATTGGCTTTTTTAGGGGATCGTTTGGAACAGGCCCATAGAGACCAACAGAGTGCTATGGAGTCGATGGCTGTCTTTCAGCGTGAGACAGGTGCGGTTGAAATAGAAGCCCAGACCAAGGCAACTATTGAAGCCATAGCTTCACTCCAAGGAGAATTGATTGCTCAGCAGGTCGAGCTGCGTGCGCTATTGGCAAGTCAGGTGAGCGAGGGAAACCCGCGAATTCAACTTTTGCAAGAACGAATAGCGGCAGCGAGCGAGCAGATGCGTAGCTTGTTAGGTACAGAGCGCGTTGAAGACGGCGTTCTGGTTGCGCTTGGAACGGCTCCGGAGCTGAGCGTGCAATATCTTGGTTTATTGCGCGAGGTCAGAAAACAGGAAGCCATACTGAATGCGGTCACGACTCAACATCAAGCTGCCGAGGTGAATGTCGCGCGCGCCGGTGATGCCGTTACTATAGTCGATGCGGCTGTTTTGCCCGAGAAGAAAAGTGGCCCAGCTCGCTCATACATTGTTGTTTTATCGACAGTTGTTGGCGGCATGCTTGGAATAATGATTGTTTTTCTGCCGTGCTTCGTTGGGCTGTTACGCGAAAAGGACGTGGTAGGATAAAGGGTTGCGAACGAGGCAATGGCCTTGATTCCTTCTCAACTATTTTCTGTAGTGCACATTCCTTTGACAAGCAAAGATCACCGTGTCAATTTGTTGACTAAAGAGTGCATTGGTGTTTTCGCTTACGTCAAATGATAGGTTAAATACAGCAGGGAGATAAGCGTGAGCCGTTTAAGTGATTTGCTAGAATCTGGTCAGCCGACCATTGGTATTATAGGGCTTGGTTATGTTGGCCTTCCTCTTGCCCTGGTCTTTGCTGAGGCTGATATGACCGTTATAGGCTTTGATGTCGATCGAGTAAAAATAG
>CAYONM010000238.1:0-5697 GCA_964405325.1 uncultured candidatus Brocadiaceae bacterium
AATGTAATGTTTATTTTTTGACGGGCCCTAAGAGCCGAAAACCGGGCGCCGACCGCTACGATTGAACCCGTGGGTTCCGGGTGGCGCCCGGTTTGTGGTCTTTTGTATGGCTTCAAGACAGCAGTCGGATTTGCCAAACGAATCACAGAGAGCACTGAAAGAAGCCATGTATGACGCTTCCCTCAGAGGGGGCGTTGCCCCCTCGCGACGTCCGTCGCACCCGCCAGCCGGGCTCCGGTCCCACGGCCTCGGTCGGACCTTGCTCGCTTCGCGAGCATTTTTGGCGGCGCTTCGCGCATTTTCCGCCAAAAACCGGTCCTCGGTCGGAGGTGCGGACCGCAGGTCCTCGCGTTTGGACGAGCTCGCCTGGTTCTTATGGGATTCTTGCCGAATTCGATCTCTGAGGGAGGCGTCACCTCTGCGCCTTTGCGCCTCTGCGAGAGACCTGGTGCTCAGATTACCAGCCATCCGAGCGCCAGGTCGCCAGCGGCAGGCCGATGCTGTTGACCACGTTGACCTGCGGGTAATTGGCCCAGGCGTGGCGAGCGGCGATCGGCTGTTCGATCGCGTCCGAGTGCAGGATGATGCGGTCGCCCTGGAGTTCGGCCGTGGCCGGATGCCATTGCCGGTCGGCGCCGGCGAGCAGGAAGGCGGTGGCGCTGGCGCCGTCACGCACGGCCAGACCATCGCCCACATGCGCGACCTCCAGGATGACCCGATCGCCGTCCAGGTGATAGCCGCTGATGCGCGGGCAGGCCCAGGCGACCGCGTCCTGGCCATAGACCTCCACCAGGGCCCGGCGGCTCATGCGCTCTGCGGCGGCGGCCTTGTCCCAGGGATGGATCTGGTTCGGCCAGTTCTTCTCCTCGGGATCCTGCAGGTCGTTGGCATTGATGGGATGGACCTGCGGCAATCGGGTGGCCACGGCCTGGGCTTCGCGGAAACGCGGCCAGGGCGCCTCGGTCAGGTCGGGAGTGGGCTGCTCCCAGGCGCCGTGCAATTCGCCGTAATAGAAGGCGGCATGCGGCGGCACCTGGAAGCGCTCGCGCCAATCGCTGATCAGGGCCGGGAACAGCGCCTGGTACAGCCAGGACTGGCCGGCGTTGGCCTCGCCCTGCCACCAGATGAAGCCGCGCGCGGCGTAGGGGGCGCAGGGCGCGACGGTGCCGTTCCAGAGGCCCGCCGGCTGCTGCGGCATGTAGGGCTTTTGTGGTTTCTCACCCACCATACAGCTGTCCTCCCAGAACTGCACGGCGCGTTCGTGCGCCGCCATCCAGTCTGAATCCTGGGCGGCCTCGTAGTAGCGCAGCACCTGCGGGAATTGTCTCTGCAGCAGATCGGGCGCCATGAAGGTCTCGATCTGCTTGCCCGGCACCGCGACGTGGATGATGCCGACGGGAACGTCCAGCTCCTGCCGCAGATCCTCGGCGAAGAAGAAGGGCAGGCCCGGCCAATCCTGCAGTTCGTCGGTGACGGCGTATTGCCAACGGGCACCGTCGTGCTGGAACTGCTCCTCATCGGCCCAGATGGCTCCGGGATCATAGCAACGAAGTTGTCGATCCTGGTGCGTGGCGATGACGGCATCGCCGCCTTTGCAATTGCGCAAAGGCCACCACATGTTGCTCTGCCCGCCAGCGATCCAGACCTCGCCCACCAGCACGTCCTCGAGCAGGCGTTCTTCGCTGCCGACGATGCGCAGGCTGAAGGGGCCGCCGGCCGCGCCGCTGGCGATCGACAACTGCCAGCGTCCGAGCTGATCGACTCGGGTCGTCGCCTGCTGATCGCGGAAATGTACCGTGACCTCGTTGCCAGATATATCCCAACCCCAGATGGGAACCTGACTGTCACGCTGCAGTATCATGCCATCAGCGATGATGCTGGGAAATTCGAGGGCCATGAGGTTCACCATGAGGCAGAAGAGGAATAATAGGCGCATCGGGGCTCCAGTGACGTTAATATTGTTCTGATTGTAAATTCAAAAAGGTCATAGTGCAGACGAAGCAAATGCTTTTCGAGGACGTCCCAGACCACATCCTCACTCAGCGATCATGTCATAGTCATGTGCCAGTAGGTTTTGGAACGCTATGATGAATGCGCAAAAAAAATCGCAATGTGCAACATTAGTCGGGAGAGTGCTTCGCCGATACCCGCCCTATTCAGCGATAGGCATACGCACTGAGGCAGTAAACCTTGGCCCGATGCGTTAAACCTGAGGGAAGTTACAAGTTGTTTTTGCGGGCTCAGCTTCTGGGGTCCGAGGGGCTTGCCCCTCGAGGTAAGGGTGTGGAAAGAAATAAAGGTAGCAGATCGCGCAGAGATTTTGTCGATCCTTCAAGGCGCGAAGAGCGAGCATATCGAGTATATGTAAGCGATAAGCAACGCAGAAGGGCGGCAAAAGATCAAGTGAGACGCTACCTTTATTTATTGACGGACCCTAAGAGTCAAAACCGGGCGCCGACCGATGCGATTGAACCTCTGAGTTCCGGGCGGCGCTCGGTTTGTGTAATCCGCATGCTGAGAATGCGATCAAAAGACCTCTCAACCTGGGCCGAGAAGCGCCCCCGTAAGCCATTGGTCCTGCGTGGGGCCCACGAATAGCGGATGTTCCCTCACCGCGCCCATTTTGGCTTGCGGAATTTCTTCAGCAGTTCGTTGATCGGGATCACGGTGATGGCGAGCACCAGGATCAGCAGCCACGTTTGCCAGGTGAGCGGCTGCAGGTCGAGCAGGTCCTGGGTCCAGGTCCAGTACATGGCGCCGATGTGGATCAGCAGCGATAAGGCGGCGCCGAAGAAAAGGATCTTGTTGCGCAGCAGCGGGGTACTGAAAATAGAACCATATTCGCTGCGGCAGTTGAAGACATGGAATATCTGGAACAGCACCAGCATGGTCAGGGTGGCGGCGCGGGCGTAGTCGGTGCCGGCCTTGGAATAATATTCCCAGGCGAAGACGCCGAGGGTGCCCAGCGCCAGCCAGATGCCCACCAGGAAGGTGCGTTCGATCAGCAGGCGGCTGAGAATCCCTTCTGAAGACGGTCGTGGCAGCCGATCGGCCAGCTCCGGATCGTTGGGTTCGAAGGCCAGGGCGACGTCCTCGATGCCGTTGGTGACCACGTTCAGCCACAGGATCTGCGCGGGCAGGAGCGGTAGTGGCCAGTTCAGGCCCAGACTGGCGAGAATGGCGATGATCTCGGCCAGGCCGGTGCTGAGCAGGAAGAAGGTGGCCATGCGGATGTTCCGGAAGGCAGTGCGGCCTTCCTCGATGGCGCCTTCGATGGTCGCGAAGTTGTCATCGGTCAGCACCATTTCGCTGGCCTGTTTGGCGACATCGGTGCCGCTGACGCCCATGGCCACGCCCATATGGGCGGCTTTCAGGGCGGGGGCGTCGTTGACGCCATCGCCCGTCACCGCCACCACTCCGCCGTCGGCTTTCAGCTGCTTCACCAGGCGCAGTTTCTGCTCCGGTCGGACCCGGGCGAACACGTCCACGCGATTGCTGGCCCGAGCGAATGCATCATCATCCATGCTGTCGAATGCGGAGCCTTCGACGACTTCCAGTTCATCGCTGTGTTCGCGTTCGTGATAACGGGCGGGACGGTCGATATGGACCATGCTGGCGATGGCGCCGGCGGTGCGGGCATGGTCGCCAGTGACCATGATCACACGGATGCCGGAATGGTGACAGGCGTCGACGGCATCGACCGCTTCCGGACGCGGCGGATCCATCAGGCCCTGGAAGCCCAGCAAGGTGCAGCCGTGCGGCTCGCCGTCCTTGGCGGCGCGGGCGAGCTCATCGCCACGGCCCTCGCACATGGCCAGCAGGCGCAGGCCCTCGCCGGCGAGCTCATTGGCGGCCTGATTGACCGCATCCCGATCCAGGTCCTGATCGCCCTCGCTGGCAGCGACCCGATCGCACATGTCCAGGATGGTCTCAGGGGCGCCTTTGATGAAGACCAGGGGGCTATCGCCACCGTCGGGATCCTTGTGCATGGTCGCCGCGTAACGGCGTTCGGAGCTGAACGGCACCGCGTCGATGCGCTCGTAGCGCTGATTCAGTTGTTCGCGATCCATGCCGGCCTTGGCCGCAGCCACCAGCAGCGCGATTTCCAGCGGATCGCCGCTCTTCTCCACGTCTGCTTCGTCATCATCATTGTCGTTCTGCTGCTGGTCATTACCGGTTTCGCGCCATTCGGCTTCGTTGTTGAGCAATCCCACCAACAGGGTGCGATGCAGCGGACTGCCCTCCTGGGTCTCGACCGCCTCCTCGTCCTGTTCGATACGACCGTCTGCATGCAGGGCGGCGCCGCTGACCTGCCAGTGCTGCTGATCGCTCCAGATGGCGCGGGTGGTCATCTGGTTGCGGGTCAGGGTGCCGGTCTTGTCCGAGATCACCGCCGTGGTGCTGCCGAGGGTCTCCACGGCCGGCAGGTGGCGGATGACGGCATGTCGGCGTGCCATGCGCTGGACGGAAATGGCCAGGGCGGCGGTCATCACCACCGGCAGGCCGGCGGGCATGGCCGAGACCGCCAGTGCCACCGCCATCAGGAACATCTCGACCACGCTGCGGCCGAGCAGGAAATAACCGATGGCAAAGGTGATGGCGGAGATGATCAGGATGGCATAGGCGATGAAGCGAGCCAAGCGATCCATGCGCGCCTGCAACGGCGTTTGTCCTTCACCGGCTTCGCGGATGCCCTGGGCGATGCGGCCGACCTGGGTCGCTTCACCGGTGGCCACCACCAGCGCTTTGGCGCTGCCGCTGGTGACGGCGGTGCTCATGAACGCCATGTTGCGTTGTTCCGCCGGCTGCGGTGGGTTGTTCTGGGATTTCAAGACTTCGATGTCTTTTTGTACCGGCACCGATTCGCCGGTGAGGGCGGCCTCGTTCACTTGCAGGCTGTTGGATTGCAGCAGGCGGCAATCCGCTGGTACCATGCGGCCCTGTTCCAGCAGCACCATATCGCCGGGCACCAGCTGTTCGCTGTCGATCTCCCGTTCGTCGCCATCACGGCGCACGGTGGCCTTGGGGGTGACCAGCTGCATCAGAGCTTGGATGGCATTCTCGGCTTTGTATTCCTGCAGGAAACCGACCACGGTGTTGATCAGCAGCACCAGGCCGATGACGATGGCATCGCCCCAATGCTGAATGGCGCAGGTCACGATGAAAGCGCCCACCAGGATGTAGATCAGGGGGCTCAGGAATTGCCGCAACAGCACCTGCCACCAGGTGATCTGCTCGCCTTCGCCGATGCTGTTCGGGCCTTCACGTTGCAGGCGCTGCTCGGCCTCCTGTTGTGCCAGACCTTGTTCGTGACTGTCCAGGCGCTGCACGGCTTCATTGCCGGAAATGGCATACCAATCTTGTTCACTCATGCTGCCGTCCTTTTTGTCGGATCTGCGGTTTCCAGTTTCCGGTTTCTGTACGTGGTGAGTCCTGCGGTTCCAGGGTCAGGCACAGTGACCGGGGATCGTCCACGTCGTGCTCGGAGCCGAAGTCCGGAATGCGATCGCGTTCCCATTTCTCGAGATCGTAAATGACGATTTTTTCCCCTATCAGTCAGTGACCAGTCAGTGACGTTTTGTGCTTGCTTGTGACAGTAGCAGATTTGTCGCAGCCCTCATTTTTGTGAATCACGTCAAGCCTGACGGGTCCCTCAGAGATTGAATTTGGTTTGGCCCAGGCGAGCGCGTCCAAGCG
>CAYONM010000239.1:0-5665 GCA_964405325.1 uncultured candidatus Brocadiaceae bacterium
GATCGACAAAATCTCTGCGCGATCTGCTACCTTTATTTCTTTCCGCACCCTAAACCCTGGCCCGATTCGCCAAGCCTCTGCGCCTTTACGGTCAATAGCTCGATTGGCTGATCGCTATTAGCCACCGATCCCCGGCAGTCGGTAGTGGCTGTTGCCGAATTCGGTCCAGTCCGTGCAGCCCATGCGGTGGGCCAGGTCCAGGTGCAGGTTGCACAGGCGACGGTCTTCGTCTTTTTCGAAATTCAGAACCCGGCCACCCTTGATGCCGGCGGATTTGCCGCCTGCCAGCACCAGCGGGCAGCGCTGGTGGTCGTGGATGTCGCCGTCGCGCATGGTGGTGCCAAACAACAGGATGGTGTTGTCGAACAGGGTGGTACCGTGGCCCTCGTTGATGCCCTTCATCTTTGTAATCACCTTGGCGAACTGCTCGACGTGCCACAAATTGACGCGGCGGTAGTCCTCCAATTCGTCGGCGCGGCTACGGTGGTGGGAGATGTCGTGCATGCCCTTGCCGCTGACGCCCTTGATGAAGTCGAATTTCTGACCGCCGACGTCGTTTTCGAAGATGAAATTGACCACGCGCGTTTTGTCCATCTGCAGGGCCAGGACGGCTATATCCAGCAGCAGCTCGATGCGCTTGCCGAAGTGATCTGAGCGTCCGGCTTCCGGGCGTTCTATGCTGGGCTCATCCAGGCTGGGGGTCCAGCCGCCAGCGTGGCGATCGTCGCTGGTGGCCAATTCGATGCGGCGTTCGATTTCCCAGATCGATTCCAGATATTCATCCAGCTTGTGCTGATCGACGCTATCCAGATCCGTGCGCAGGCGCTTGGCCTCGGTGTTGACGTAGTCCAACACCGAGCGGTCGCGTTCCAGGGCACTGGTGTCGAACAGGCGATCGAAAGCGCGCTGGGGCAGGGTTTCTGGCGGTACCGGCGTGGTGGGCGAGCTCCAGCTCATGGTTTGGCCGCCGTTGCCGCTGAGCACCAGTACCGGTACCGGAGTGGTCTTGGCGACTTGTCGTGCGACCCGCCAATCCAGGGATTCCATCAGATTGGGCAGGCCCTTGGGCTTGTAGCGCATGCCAGCCAGGAAGTTGTCGAAATACAGGCGATGGATGCCGGGGGTTTCTTCGAACAGGCGCAGGTTGTTCAGATACAGCACTTCGTCATGGAAGGGAACCAGCGGCTGCAGTGCCGATCCGACTTTTCCGATCCGGTTGCCTGGTCCCAGCTCCTGAGTCCAGTGGTGGACGTTGACGCCGTTGGCGAAGATCATCGTCGCCAAGCGCCGAGGCGGTAATTGTTTGTCCATTTTTCGATCGCGCAGCCAATCGAGGCTCGGTAGGAAGGGCAGGGAGACGGCGGCGCCGATGCCCTGCAAAACGTGACGACGGCTGGTCTGAGGAGCGTAGTCAGTCATGGCGTGTCCTTCTTGTTGTCAGCTGGATGACGGCGGCACCTGTCGTTCCTGAGAATCATTATCTTGAGTAAAAATGGGAAAGCATAGCTGGAAAATCCATCACTTTCCTCTGTGCCTCAACGCTAAAGAGTTACAGGGCACCTCTAAAAACTCAGGCACTTCGCCAGACTTGCGCTTTCCGGCCCTGCCTGCGTTGCTGGAACCTCGAAATAGCCCTGCTGTTCCTTCGGCCCCAGCGCCTTGGCAGGACCAAAAATCGTCTGCGCCTGGCTCGACCTGAGTTTATAGAGGTGCCCTTACAGTATCGCATTTCGGCGGTGCCGAAATTGTTGGCTGAGGACGATGTCCTGCAGGGCCGCCGCAGGCCGTAGTTCGTTCGACTTCAGGCTGGCCATCATTTGATCCAGTAGCGGTTGGTCGGTGGGCTCCACCATGCGCCCCAGGCAGTAGCCCAGCAATTCCTTGCAGAAGTTCTTCAAGAATTGTTCCTGCTCGGTTTCGAGAATGAATTCCCGCAGGCCAACAACGCCATCGAGAGTGGTCTTGGTGGCGATGAAGGTGCCCTGGTCGTCGATTGCTTCCTTGGCCAAGTCCTGTTCGCGCCAGCGGCCGACCGGGTCGAATTTCTCCAGGGCGATGCCCGGCGGATCGATCTTGTCGTGGCAGCTGAAGCAGGCGGGATTTTGCCGATGCTCTTCCAGCTGTTCACGAATACTCTGGCCCTCCTCGTTGCGCTCGTCGTCCGAGATGGGAGGGACGTTGGCCGGGGGACCGGGTAGGTGGATGCCAAGGATGTGCTCGTGTACCCAGGCGCCGCGGCGGACAGGGCTGGTGCGCAGGGGCTCGGAATATTTCACGAGCACCGCGCCCATGCCAAAAATGCCACCACGTTGCTGTGCGGCTTCACCGTCCAGTTGGACCTTGCGGAAATCCTGATGTTTGACGCCATCGATGCCATACCAGTTGGCCAGGCGTTTGTTGACAAAGACGTAATCGCTATCGATCACGTTGGTGATGGGTCGGTTGTTGCGGAACAGATCGGCGAAGAACAGTTCGACTTCCCGTACCATGTCCGATTTGACTTCCGGGAAGTCGTCGAAGCGTTCGCTATCCGGCTGCGCCACGTTGGCGAAATTATGGAACTGCAGCCAGTGGGCGGCGAATTCTTTGGCCAGGGCGATGGCGCGTTCGTCGCTGCGTAAACGCTCCAGCTGCCGGGTCAGTTCCGCCTCGTTCTGCAGTTGGTCACCTAGTTCGAGCAATTCCGCATCCGGTAGACTGCCCCAGAGGGTGAAGGACAGGCGTTCAGCCAGTTCGCGACCATTCAAGGGACGGAGTCCATCGGTCGGGTTGCGGTCCATGAAGCGGTAGAGGAAATGCGGATGGATCAGAGCGGCGCTCAGGCTCACCTTCAAGGCACCGCCGAAGCTGGTGCCGCCTTGGCGGCTCTCGCGGTAGAAGCTCATCAGCCGATCGACATCAGTATCGCTGATGGGACGGCGCCAGGCGCGTTCGACGAAGGGCTGCAGCATGGCACGAGCCTGCTGTTCCTGCTTGGCCAGGGTGGTTTGCGCCTGGTGGAGTAGGAGCTTGGCGTCAGTATTCAGTTTGGCGAGCTGCTGGTCATCCGGCAGGACGCCTTCTTTGATTTCGATGTCCGCGGCCTGCAGCTGCTTGGCCAGATTGTGAAGCGCCGGTTGTGCGGCGCTGATGGCTTCCTGCTTCATGTGTTCCAGTTCGGCCAATTGGGACTGGTCCAGGTGGGTGTAGATTTCATCTGGTAGGGGGCCAAAGGCGCCACGCGGCTGATCATTTTGGGGCCAGGGAATATCGTAATGGTGGGCGAGATCCTCGCTCCAGCTGCGAAATGCGTGCCGGTCTCGTGGATGATTGTGGTGACTCCGGTCCATGCCTTTGAGATAACCGGCGGATTTGGTGATGGCCTTGGCGCGCGGAAATCCACCCAGGCGAGCGCCAGGAAGGCCGCGGCCGGGAATGAAGCCGAGGGTTTCCGGCGGATGATCGAAGATCACGGTTTGCAGACTGGCGGTCTCTTTGTCGGCGGCGGCCATGCTGAGGTCGATGGTCAAGGTGGTGGCATCAGCGGGCATGGTCATTTTCAGGACCGAAGGCGCCTGTACCCGCAGGCGGCCGTCCTGCCAGCGGGGGGTTTCGCCGCTGACGGCGGTGATCCGCAGTCCAAGTTCGTGCAGCGGTTTTTGCTGTTTTTTGCCGAAGTGGACAATGCCGTTTTCCCACAGGCCGATGTCACCCTGGTTGCCATCGCCGGCATCGGTCACGACGAAGTAGAGGTCTCGCCCTTCGGTCCTGTTGAGGTCGATGATGTAGGGCCAGGTGCCGTGATGGATTTCACCACGGATTTTCTGTCGGTTTGGCTTGTCGTTGACCTCATAGGGGTCGATCCGGCCGGAGTAGTCGTCCAGGCCGCCCCAGTGGCCGCCTAGGATCTGGTCGATCCATTCTTCCAGTTCACGACAGCCATCGCGCGCGGTTTCGGCATTGCGGCCACTGGGGGCCGGCAGTGCCAGCCAGCGCTCGCTGAGCCATTGCACCAGCAGGCCTTTATCTTCGGCATGCTTCGTCAGGTCCTCGTAGATGACTCGCACGGCATTGGTGATCAGGCGCACGTCATAATCCTTGGCGATGTCATCGAAGCTGGCATCGGGCATGCCAAGCTTGGCGCGATGGTGGTAGCGCCAGGCGGCCTCGAAATAGGCGCCGAGGAACATGTCGAGTTGTTTTTTGACTGTGCGTTGATGGTTCTCGAAAAAATCACTCCACTGCTTGGCATGCCATTTCTGCCATTGATCGGCCAGGACTTTACGGAATCCGGCTGCAGCGGTGGCGCTGGGGGGCATCGGCATCATTTGCCAATTGATGCCGGTGTCGGGGGTGATGATCGCGTGCAACAGCAGTTTTTTGGCTGTGGACAGATACGCTTCGAATTGCCCGACTGTCATGTTTTGAGCGGCGCCGACGTTGATGAAGCCCTCGCCGTGTTCATTTTCTGGTACCAGATATTGACCCAGATCCACATCCAGACCGGTCAGATCACGGACGACATAATTGTATTCGCTATGATTCAGGCGTGGCGCCACCACGACGCCGGGGTCGTTGGGGGCAACGTCGCGCAACGCGATGATGCCGTGTTGCAGCATGTCCATCATCCGCATGCGTTCGCGATCGCCCATCTGCTGTTTGGCCTGTTTGGTGGGCATCTCGTTTTCTTCCACCATCCACAGGGTGGTATCCAGCAGGTCGGCGTCGCTCAGCAGAGCGGTGTCGCTCAGGCTCTCGTAATCCAAATCGCGTTCGGCCTTTTTGGTACCATGGCATTCGTAGCAATAGGTGCGCAGCAGGGGGCGCAGGTCATGGTGAAAGTCGTCGGCGGCAGACAGGCTGCTGAGGAGGCCGGTCACAATGATGAGGGCAGCGGCAAACATGGGTGGTTGCCTGACCGGACTGCGACGGTTTTTCATGGAAGCATACTCCTGAATGGCGGGTCTTTCGAGTGATCGCGGGCCGAGAACGCCCTGATTGCTCGTATCAGCAGGGTCATCTCTATTTATCTGCGTATGCTCGCAAATACAAAGAAAACCACAGCAAAGCCGAACTTGGCCATTTCCGAGCGATGACAGATGCCAAAAACTATCGTATTACGAAAATGTATCTGCAGTGCCTGAGCGAACATAACGCCCTGGCATGCTCATTATCTGCACAGTCATGCTCAACGATTCATTCCGCCACAGGTTCCTATGGCCAAGTTTCATGGGACATGGTACCCAGGCTTGCAAGCAGCCTTGGGCTCTCCGACGAAATCCCCTTGGGATTTTTTGCCACAACGGGGCTGCGTCAGGAGAGGTCTGGGTGCATCACGCTGCTGTTACACTCACACCAGCGTATTTTACTCAATACCCAAGGCTGCATGGCGGAAGTCGCGTGGGCTTTTGGCGCAACGTTGTTTGAACAGCCGAGAAAAATGTTCCTGGTTGAGCCAGCCGCAGCGGCTGGCGATGCTGGCGATGGATTCCTGACTGTGGCACAACAGGTGTCGGGCTTGTTCCAGGCGGAGGCTTTCCAGGTAACGGATCGGGCTGGTGCCCATGGCCTGATGGAAACGATGCGAGAAGCGGCTGGAGGAAAGTCCGCACAGCCGGGCCAGTCCGTCCAGGGTAAGGGCCCGTCAATAAATAAAGGTAGCGTCTCACTTGATCTTTTGCCGCCC
>CAYONM010000240.1:0-5653 GCA_964405325.1 uncultured candidatus Brocadiaceae bacterium
TTCAAGATACTTTTCCTAAATGGACATGTGGTTAGTTACGAGCCATCTGCCCAACAGTCTTATTATCCAGAATCATTCCCTCTAACCACCGCCACGAGCGGGGATAGGCGGAATGGTTCCACCCTCAAACTGTTAGGGTGGAATGATTCCATATAACAATGGTTGAAACACTCGCGATCCTGTACATGGTTTTCGTATGTCAATACACACCCGAAAGAGTTCGACTGACTTGGTTCGCGAACGAGCGAAAGAGGATTGGTGGCGTGGCTATCTGGATGGTTTGCAACGATCCGGTGTTCGTGATGCATCCTTGATCTGGTATCGACGGCGTGTCGAGCAGCTGCTGGACCGGCATCCCGGTTTGACGAGTCGCCAGCTATGTGCTGAGGATATTTCTGCCTTTCTGACCGATCTGGTGGCGCGACAGCTGCCGGAGTGGCAGATCCTGCATGCCGTGGATGCCCTGTATCGTTTTGCGCTTGCCGGGCGTATGCCGTGGGTGTCTACGGTTCCCTGGGGGCAGTGGCGCAGCCGCTTCGCTGATCGGGGCCCCAGTCTCGAGACGGTGCAGCGGGGGCAGCTGCCTGATGACCCTGGCATGCGCATGTTCGCTGAACGCCTGCGCTGTCGCGGCTACAGTCTGCGCACGGAACGTTCGTATCAGGATTGGGTGCAGCGTTGCGCAGCACATGCTGCTGTCGATACGATTGCATTGGATGAACGTCATGTGGCACCCTTTCTGACCTGGCTGGCGAGTGAGCGGCAGGTGTCGGCCAGTACGCAGCGACAGGCCTTGTGTGCGCTCGTTCTGTTTTTCAAGGAGGTACAGCAGTTGCATGACGTGTCGGTGGAGCAGTTCCAGATGGCGCAACGGCCGCGACAGGTGCCGACGGTGCTGAGTCGTGATGAGGTCCGAGGTGTGGTACAGGCGGCAAGCTGTCCCAGTCATCGTTTGGCTTTATCCCTGCTGTATGGATGCGGCCTCAGGCTGTTCGAATTGATACGATTGCGGGTGCAGGACCTGGATTGCGAGCATGGCTTGGTGCGCATTCTGTTTGGAAAGGGTGGTGCCAGTCGACGCGCGCCTTTGCCGGAGCGGTTGATACCAGCGCTTGAGCGTCAGATCGCCTCGGTCAAGGCCATGCATGATGCGGACTTGGCCGAGGGTTGCGGTTTGTGTTCGGCGCCGCCGGCCCTGCATCGAAAGCTGCGCCAGGCATTAGCCGATTTCGGATGGCAGTACGTGTTTCCGGCTTCCGCCCTGGCGGTGGATCCGTTGGATGGGGTTCGCAAGCGCCATCACATTCACGAGAGCAATATCCAAAAGGCCATGCGGGCTGCGGTGCGTGCTGCCGGTATTCACAAGCGCGCCACCTGCCACACTCTCCGACATAGCTTCGCCACGCATCTACTCGAGGATGGATATGACATACGTACGGTGCAGGAGCTTTTGGGGCACAAGGATGTGGCCACCACCATGATTTACACGCATGTGCTCAACCGGCCGGGATTGGCAGTACGCTCGCCAGCGGATCGGGTGTTGTAAGCGCTGCCCGGCTAGCGGCAGCCGAACATATGGTTGACGCAGAGTCCGCAGAGACGCAGAGGTTTGGATAAAACAAAAGGCCAAGGTCGCCAAGCAGCTGGAAGCTCCCCATCTTTTCCACCCGCAGCTATCCCTGGTTCCGTCGTACGAAGAGCCGTTCACGGCGACGGGAATGTCGACTCTGACCCAAGGTGGGCCAGCCCACAACCCAAGGGTTCGATTATCGTGGTCTGGCCCACCTTTCTGCTCTTTGCTTCTAGGGGCTGCGCCCCTAGGACCCCGTCCCTCAAGGCCGAAAACTACTTGCATCTACCGCCTGTATGGAACTGGACTTACAGAGGGGCATCTTCGAGTTTATGATAGTCTGCGGCCTTGCGGGACTACCAGCACACTGATGGTCATTCGGGAGCCTCCATGTCCTGATCGCGGCTGATGGCGGCAGCGGTGACCGGTGCATCCGGCACTTGCCCGAGACGCGGATCCACCACCTGGAAACGGGCCACGGGGCCGTTCAGCGAATCCCCGCCCACCTGAACGGTGAACCAGCCGGGTTCGACCACGCGTTGCATCTGCGCATTCCAGATCGCCAGGTCGTCGGGCTCCAGGCGGAAATGCAGCTCGCGCTCTTCGCCAGCGGCGAGATGGATGCGGCGGAAGGCGCGCAGTTGTTTGACGAAGGGCGTGATGCTGGCGATCTCGTCGCTCAGGTAGCACTGCACCACCTCGTCGCCAGCGCGCTCGCCGACATTGCGCACCGTGCACCAGACATCCAGACTGGCGGCGGGGCCGATGGCCTGGCCTGAGAGTCGGATCTCGCCGTAGGCGAATCGGGTGTAGCTGAGTCCGTGGCCGAAGGCGAACAGCGGCTGGTTGTCGTGCTGACGGTAGGAGCCCCAGCCGGCGCCGGTGAAGAAGGGCCGACGCAGATAGGAGCATTGCGTATGGCCGATGCTCTTGGGTAAGGACATGCACAATTTGCCACCCGGGTTGACATCACCGAACAGGGTCTCGGCGATGGCGGCGCCGGCTTCGCAGCCGCCGTACCAGGCCAGCAGGCAGGCCTGGCTGCGCGCGATCAATTCGGCCACGGCCCAGGGCCGACCGCCGATCAGCAGCAGCACAGTCGGTTTGCCCAGATCCAGGATCGCATGCGCCAGGGCCTCCTGATCGCCCGGCAGGCGGATGTCGGCGTTGTCACGGCCTTCGCCACAGGTCTGACGACAACCGCCCAGAGCCAGGATGACCACGTCCGATGCTCGTGCCGCTTGCAGGGCTCGCTGCCACGCATCCGGCGCGATCTCCTCGTCCTCCAGACCGAAACCACAGCCGACTTCGCAGCGCAGACGCCCATGATCGGACAGGCGCTGGCGCAAGCCCATCAGCGGCGTGATGCCGGCGGCGGTGAGCTTGCCGGTATAGCCGCCGTATTCGCAACGATCGGCATGCGGACCGATCAGCGCGATGCGGGCCCCGGCCTCGGCATCCAGCGGCAGCAGGCCATCGTTGCTCAGCAGGACCTGACTGGCGCGTGCCGCCTCCCGAGCCAGTTGGCGGTGTTCGGGACAGGCGCAGATCCGCTTGGGATCCTCGCGCTCCTGCCGATCGAAGAGACGCAGCTGGCGCTTGGCGCGCAGCACCCGACGCAGGGCGGTGTCGATTTCGGCCTCGGCGATGCGCCCCTGCGCCACCAGCGCCGGCAGGCGGCGGTAGCACATGAAATCCTCGCGCCGTCCCAGCTCCAATTCCAGATCGAGGCCCGCGCGCAGGGCCAGGATCGCCGCCTCGTCGTGGTCGGCGGCGATGCGCTGCATGCCGTGCAGACGATGGATGTCGATGTTGTCGCTGACCACCAGACCCTCGAAGCCCCATTCCTCGCGCAGGACGCGCTGCAGCAGCCAGTGGTTGGCGTGGCAGGGCACCCCCTCCTGGGCGTGATGGCTGGGCATGATCGCCGCCACCCCGGCCTCGCGCACGGCGGCTTCGAAAGGCGGCAGGTGCACATCGCGCAGGGCGCGTTCGCCGATGTCGATGCTGGCGCCGTTGATGCCGCCACGCACCTCGCCGTAACCGACGAAATGCTTGGCGGTGGCCAGGACGTGCCGGGCATCGAAGCGCTCGGCACCGCGTCCCTGGAAGCCGTGGATGATGCCCACGCCCAGGCGGGTCACCAGATGCGGGTCCTCGCCGAAGGTCTCCTCCACCCGTCCGAAACGGCTGTCGCAGGCGATGTCCAGACAGGGCGAATAACAATGATGCCGGTCCAGGGCCCGCGCCTCACGCGCGATCACGCCGCCGATGCGCTCGATCAGATCCGGATCGAAGCTGCAGCCCATGGCGATGGCCTGGGGAAAAATGGTCGGGGCGGCGTCGCCATAGCGCTCCGGATCGGCCTCGGCCTTGTTCGGCTGCCACATCACGCCGTGCAGGATCTCGCCGTGGCTCATGTGCGGAATGCCCAGGCGGGCATTGGCCGGGGCATCGTTGCCCAGTTCGTGGGCCTTCTCCTCCAGGTTCATCTGGCGGATCAGGGACTCGATTTCATCGTCGTATGCGTCGTTCATCATAACCATGTAAACTATCCGCCAGCGTTGCCGCCGCCACAACCTGGCATATGAAAGCCTTCATATGACGGAGCGATCCCAGCGCCCACCCACCCTGCGCGATGTCGCTCGCGCCGCCGGGGTCAGCCAGGCCACCGCCAGCTATGCCCTGCGCGGACTGGCACCGGCCTCGCGCAAAACCCAACGTCGGGTCCAAACCATTGCTGCGGAACTGGGCTACCACACCAATCCCGTGATCGCCTCCCTGGCAACGCGTCGGCAGCCAGCATCAGCGGCGCGCATCGCCGTGTTGGGTACCCGTCCCGCGCAGTGGTCCGGCCTGCAACGGGATGGCCTGCACGCCCTGCTCGCTGCAGGCCAGACACGGGGCTGGCTGATGGACCAGGTGGATACGGCCGCGCACGCCGACGCCGCAGCCCTGTCACAGCAACTCGCCGAACAGGGGGTGCAGGGCCTGGTGCTGCATCGCTGCGAGGAGCCGGCCGCCTGGTGGCATGATTTCGATTTCGACGCCTTCGCTGTCATTATCGGCGATGAACATCTGCGCGCTATGCTTCCAGATTTCCATCTGGTACGCTTGGATTTCCTGGCCCTGTTCATGCAGACGGTCACGCAATGTCGTCAACATGGTTTCCATCGTCTCGGCAGCATCCTCTACCATCCGGAGCCGCCCAAGCCGGGACACCAGCGCTTCCTGGCCGGCGCCCTGTTGGCCAGCCAGCAGCAGGAGGTCGCGATCCCGCCCCTGCTGTTGAACTCGACCCGGAAAACGGCCACGGCAGCGGCGATCCGGCGCTGGCTGGACCGCTGGCAGCCAGACGCGGTGATCAGCGCCAACAGCGAATACCTGGCACCGGTCCAGGATCGGGGCCTGCCCTATGCCCTGTGCTGGAATGCGGCCGGCCGGCACAGCGGCATCAGCATTCCCTGGCCGCGCCTGGCCGAGCGCATGCTGGCCCTGATGGACACCCTGATCCGCAGTCGCGAACGCGGCCCGGTGAAGGCCCCCTTCGAGCTGGTGATCACCGCCGACTGGCACGCGGGCCACAGCCTCTGAACGTTTTCGCGGAGAACGCTGTCACCTGGCCCGTCAGTGTGCAATGCCGCGTGCTGGAGGTATCGACCTCGGGCTACTACGAATGGCTCCGCAAGCCGCATACCGAGCGTGACGAACGCGACATTGCGCATATGGCAGTCATACGATGCATTTTCGACGACTACTACGGCATTTACGGGTCTCCGTAGTTGTCGCTGGACAAAGAGCAAAAACCGGGCGCCAACCGATACGATTGAACCCGTTGGTTCCGGGCGGCGCCCGGTTTGTAAGCTCAGTCACCTCCTTCCTGAAAAAACAAAGAAGTTTTTCAGGCCGCCTTGGCTATGCGAGCGCTTGAGGCTGACAGACGTGGGCTGCGCTGGATGCAGAATCGGTGTGGGCTGTTTGCTGGAGAACAGCTCGCTGAACGCGGTTGAGATGCGGGTTTGGTAGGCGCGGATTCTGTGCAAGTTGTTGGAGTGACTGTATTAGTGCATGGCAACAAAAATA
>CAYONM010000241.1:0-5612 GCA_964405325.1 uncultured candidatus Brocadiaceae bacterium
CGCTACGTGAGGATCCGCCGACCGAGCGAAGTGCTGTAATGGCAGTGCGATACGGATTTGCAGCAGCTTTCTCGAGGGATCCGGGCTAGGCCCCAACCCTCCTCCCTGCCCTTGTGTCCGGCCACTGAAACCGCTAAAAACGCTTGTTGTGCACACACCATACCATCCCTTGCTGTCGATCTGGCTGCTGGCCGCCGGCTTGAGTGCCGCTGAGAGCGAGTCGGTCCAGGCACTGGTCGACCGGGCCCATGCTGGCGAACTGCCAGCCCAACTGGAGCTGGCACGCCGCTACGCCACCGGTCAGCAGGTGGTCCAGAGCTGGGACATGGCCACCTGGTGGTACCGCCAGGCGGCCGAACGCGGTCTGGCGTCGGCCCAGGCCGAGGTGGCTCGCTCCTTCGAACAGGGCCGTGGCGTACCGGCTGATCACGACGAGGCGATCCGCTGGTACCGCTTGGCCGCCGATCAGGGGCTGGCCTTGGCACAGTATGACCTGGCCCGCCTCCTGCTCAGTCGAAACGACGCCAGTCAGACCCAGGAAGCCGTGCGCTGGCTGACCAACGCCGCCGAAGCCGGCACCCTGCCTGCACAACTGCGGCTAGCGCAATGTTTGCGCGACGGCATCGCCACCGAGCCCGATCAGGCCGCCGCCCTGGACTGGTTCGCCCGTGCCGCCAATGGCGGCAGCAGCGAGGCGGCTCGCGAACTGGGCGAGGCCTACCTGCTCGGCCTGGGCACCCCCGCCTCCCGGACCCTAGCTCTGTGGTGGCTGCGCCGCGCTGCCGCTGACGGCGACGGTCCCGCAGCAGCGCACGTCGCCCATCTGCTGTTCTGGGACCAACACCCCAGCAACGCTGACGAGCGCGAACAAGCCATGACCTGGCTGCAAGGGGCCGCTCGCAATGGCCTGCCCGTGGCGCAACGGCTGCTGGGCCAGGCCTACACCGACGGTCGCGGTGTGGCAGTGTCAGTCCGCGAAGGCCGTTTCTGGCTGGAACAGGCTGCCGCCGGCGGCGACCCCCAGGCCGGTCTGCTACTGGATCAGCTGCTGCCAGAGCGCAGCGGCGTCGATGCCCGCCAGCGCCTGACCTGGGTCCGCGCCGCGGCCGAAGCCGGCGATGGCACCGCCATGCTACGACTGGCACAGATGCTGGAACAAGGCCTCGGCACAGTCCCCGATCCCGCCGCTGCCATCGACTGGTACAATCGAGCCGAGGAATCCGGCGTCCCGGCCGCGCTCTATCGCCTGGCCCGCTTGCATCGCCAGGGCGCTGGCGGCACCCCGGCACCCAAACTGGCACGCGAACTGCTCCGTCAGGCCGTCGAGCAAGACGACGCCCCTGCCGCTGCCCTGCTGGGCGAACTGCTGCGCTTCGGCGAAGGTGGACCAGTGGACGAGGTGGCTGCCCGCGCCTTGTTTGAGCAGGCAGCCGAGGGAGGTGATTCGCACGGTCAGTACCACCTGGCACAGTGCCACGAACTGGGCTTGGGCGGCGATCCCGACTGGCGCAGTGCTCTGTTGTGGTACCGCGTTGCTGCCGCTGGCGGTTCGGCCCTGGCCTGGTACCGCCTGGGTGAATTGGCCGAACTCGGGCGCCTGCCGCGCGACCTGCCCACAGCCCTGTACTTCTATCAACAGGCCGACGCGGCCGGACTGGCCGACGCAAACGTCGCCATCAAGCGCATCCGACAAGCGGAAGCCGAGGCTGAACAAGCCGCCGAAGACGCCACCGTGGAGGCGGCGCCAGCAGCGCCCTAGGCCATGGGAGACACCAACATCTATCGTCGACAGCGCAGCCGAGAGATCCCGGAACCGGTGGATCCGGATCCACGTCGTGGCACCCCAGAGGACCAAGGGCCCCAGGTTCCACAGTCGGATGTGTTCGGCCTCGACTCCGATCGGGTCCATCGCCAGGGCACCACCGAAATCCGTGACCGCCACGGCAGCACCACCGAAGTACGGACCCGGCCGGGCACCACCGAGATCCGACGCCCGCGTTCCACCGATGCCTTCTCCCGCAAAGAACAATCCTCCCGCTACCATCACAAGCCCTCCAGCGCCCGACACTACGCCGCGCAGCTGGCCGACGACAGCCACAGCCGCATCGGTGGCTATCGCCTGCTGGAGAAGATCGGCGAAGGCGGCATGTCCATCGTCTACCGAGCCCTGCAGATCGCCTCCGGCCGGGTGGTGGCATTGAAAGTGGTCCGGCTCAGCGAGATGGAGACCTCCCAGGCGCTGATCGAACAAATCTTCCGCGAGGCCGCCGCCCTGGCCGCGATCAATCACCCCAACGTCATCAAGTGCTACGGCTTTGGCGAAGACAAGGGCCGTATGTACATGGCCCTGGAACTGCTGACCGGTGGCGATGCCACCGGCTTGGTGCGCCAAAACGGCCGCCTGAGCGAATCACTGATCATCGATCTGGCGCTGCAGTGCATCGAGGGCTTCCAAGCCGTCCACAACGGCGGCTTCGTGCATCGCGACATCAAACCGCAAAATCTCTTCATCGATGACAATAATACTGTCAAAATCGCTGACCTGGGCTTGGCCTGGACCGGCTCCCCCTTGGATCACTCCTCGCGTCTGCGCACCATGGGCACGCCCAGCTTCATGGCGCCGGAACAGGTCCTGGCCGACCGCGCCCTGGACTTCCGCGCCGATATCTACTCCCTGGGTGCGACCCTGTATTATTTCGGCTGCGGTCAGCCACCGTTTGTGGGCGAGGACGTACGCGCGGTCCTGGAGCAGGTGGTACACGCGACCCCGCCGGAATTAAAGGCTCGCAATCCCGATCTGTCCGACGCCTTCGTCGACCTGTTGGCCACCATGATGGCCAAGCATCGCGAAGACCGCTACCCCTCCCTGGAAGCCCTGCGCGAGGATCTGCAGATGCTGCGTGGTGGCGACACCCCTCGCCACGCCCAGTTCATCAGCAAACAGACGGTGGTCATCCGGCCCCCGATCAGCGCATCCAGCGGCAGCGGCAACACTCTGGCCCGCTTGGCCATCATCCTCGGCAGCCTGTTGTTACTGGCCGCCGGCATCGCCATCTTCACCTGGCTGCCGCAGCATCTGGGCGAGTGGACCTGGTTCACCGACAGCGATCCGGCCACACCGACCGTCGTCGAACAGCCCGCTTTCACGCCGCAACAGCTGGACCTGTTCGACAGCAACATTCCCTGGCAACCCCATGGACCGGTGGGCTGGATCCGCGGCCAAGCGGAAGTGCATTGCGCCGGCGGCCATTTGCGCCTGGCCGACACCACCAACCTGCTGCCCATCGCGCACTCATCAGCAGGTTTCAGTCTCGAGGTGATCATCACCCCCAAGGACCTGAAGCAGGTGGGGCCCGCCCGAATCGTCAGCTGGAGCGGTGGCGCCAGCCTGCGCAACCTGACCTTGGGCCAACAGGGCCAACGCCTGGAACTGCGTCTGCGAACCACCAATACCACTCTCAACGGCCTGCGCCCACACCTGCTCACCGAGCCGGTCCTGAGTACCGAAGCCCAACATGTGGTGGTGGTCTGGCAACCACCCATGGCTCGCATCTTCCATAATGGCAACCTGATTGCCGAAGAGCGAATCGAGGGCGACCTGAGCAACTGGGAGGATCGTTTCGCCCTGTTGATTGGCGACGAAGAAGACGGCGGCTTCCCCTGGCACGGCAACCTGACCCGCGTGGTTTTCGAAAACCAGGCCATCGACATGGGGGAAATCCGCGAACGCCATCGATCGTGGCTGAAATAAAGGCTTCCCGGCTCCCCCTTCGCGACGCCGTCACACCCGCCAGCCGGGCTCCGGTCCCTCGGCCGCCGCCGGGCTCGTGCTTGTGGACGCCCCCTCGTCTGCGCAAAGCTCGCTCCCGGAAGCATCGAGCATCAGCTCGGCACTGCTTGCCTCATCTCCACCTGGGTCATTTCGGCAGAACCTCCCGGAGCAACCAGATGGAGATGAGGCATGATTCATTCTTCGCGAGCCTGGCAGAAAGGTCGCTTTCCTCAGCGGAGGCGCTGCCTCCTCGCGTCTCCGGCGCGGACCGCAGGTCCTCGGTCGGCCGGTCTCGTCCTTGCCGTCAGCCAGCCGACTTCAAGCATGCCCGCATGGTTCGAATCAATCGCGTCTAAACCGGCGTCGGCGACGGCGGCTCCACCCACCTTGCTGACGACAATATGGTTGCCAAAACCGATGCCCGCATCCAGGCCTGCGGCGAACTTGATGAATTCGGCGCCATCCTCGGCCTGATGCTGCAGCAGTCGGTCGGTCCAGAGCTGGAACGCAGCCTGCGACGGATCCAGAACGACTGCTTCGACCTGGGCTCCGACCTGGCCTGTCCGGTCGGCAGCGCCAAAGAGGAGCACATCCCCCGCATCCAGGCCAGCCAGGTGGCGTGGCTGGAAGGCGAGATCGACGCCGCCAATGAGGGGCTGGAGCCGCTACGCAGCTTCATCCTGGCCGGCGGCAGTCCCCTGGCCGCCTGGCTGCACCTGGCCCGTTGCGTCGCGCTGAGCGCAGTGCCTGCACTCAGCGCGACCGCGTCAATACCGAGGCGCTGCGCTACCTGTATCGCCTGAGCGACTGGTGCTTTGTGATCGCCCGCCAAGCCAACAACAGCGGCCGCGCCGACGTGTTATGGGTGCCGGGGGCCAATCGCTGAAGCTCAGTGCCGCTGCACCGGCACACCGGTCTCGACCTGGATCCGTTCGGTCACGCTGGCCATTTCCGTCTCGGTCAGGGCCCGCTTGTCCGGTAGACGCGGATCGCGGTCGATGGTGCCGAGATGGATGCGATCCGGCTTCAATTCACGCATATCCGTAAAAAAACGTTCCAAAGCAAGGTCGGTGCTATTACCGCCACGCGGGTCCTGGTAGACCATCACCTGTAGATGCAGCGGCCGCACCGCTTGGAAACAGGCCAGGCGCTGGGCGCGATCAAGCCGGCCCGGCCGCCAGGAACCGGCACGGGGACCCGGATCCCATTTCAGATGGATGTCATCATAATTGACCAGGGCCTGCCGGTTGTCGGACCGGTCCAGGCCATCGCCGTTGCTCAACAACAACAGCCGGGCACCGCAGGCATCGGCCTGTTGACGGCAACCAGCGCTGATCGCAGCAAAATCGGGATGATCCGTCGGCTCGCCACCACCAGCGACGGTGATCACCTGTGGTGCCTGAGTACTGGCCAACACCTGGGCCAGCTGCCGCAGCACCTCCTCGGCCGCTGGCCAATCGGCCTGATCAGCAAAAGGCCAGTCACCCAACTGACAGTACGGGCAACGCCAATGGCACACCGTCAGCCCCGGCGCAGATAGGGACACCCCCAGGCTGCAACCGAAACGCCGCGACTGCACCGGACCGTAGATCAGATCCGCCGGCACATGACCATGTCGGGTGTCTTCAGACATAACAGCTTCCTTCTAAAGGGGATTCTTGCTGATCTGAGCACAAGCAAAGCGCGCCGAAAAGGCCCAGTCGCAACGGCGGAGCGAGGAACCGGAGCCCGACTGACGAATCAGTCCGAGCCGGACCGACAAAGGAAAGCTCCACAAACCGGGCGCCGCCCGGAGCCCACGGGTTCAATCGTATCGGTCGGCGCCCAGTTTTTGCTCTTA
>CAYONM010000242.1:0-5574 GCA_964405325.1 uncultured candidatus Brocadiaceae bacterium
AGCCAGCGCACTCAGGCCTGGATCAATCACCAACAATTCGAATCCGGCCTCTGGCGCTGGGGCTGGTTGCACCAGGCCCGCTGCCGACCACCGCTGCACCCGCCACCACCTGCACCCGGCTGCCAGTTCAACTTCAATATCGTGATCCGTTGATTGTGGTCGCGATTGGCCGGCACCGGCCGCAGCAATGGTGCCATCGAGGTCGGAGCTCAGCCCTGGTCGCCCGCCACCGCCCACCACTCCCCATCCACGAGCAGCTCCTGTACCCGCTGGTCATGGGCCTCAACCGGGACCCGGTCGAGGATCTGTTCGGCGTAGGCCATTCCAATCAAGCGACCACCGGATTGACGTAATTGTTCGAGCTGGCGATCGTAGAACCCACCACCCATGCCGAGACGACGGCCGTCGCGATCGAAAGCCGTGCCTGGGACCAGTACCCAAGCACCGCCAGGCGGCTGGCCAGCCGCCACCCGATCGGGATCCGGTTCACGAATACCATAGGCGCCAGAGCAGCAGCAGTCCTGATGGCACACTGGGTGCCACCTCAATTCACCATCGCCGACCACCCGTGGCAACCAGACCGGCTGCCCGGTCTGCTGGACCACGGCGTGGAATTCATCCAGATCCACCTCGTCGGGCATGGCCAGGTAGCTGACCACACCCGGTCTTGCCGCCTGCAACCAACGCTGCTGCAAGGCGGCACAGCTCCACCGGTGCCGCCGCTGCCGGTCAGCTGGCAACAGCGCCCGACGACGCGCACGACAGGACCGACGCAGCTCGGCTTTCGCCTGCTTGCAAGGGTCCCTCACACCAGGGAAACCAGCTGATAGCCACCCGGTTCCAGAGCCAGGGTACAACGGCGACCGGGCTGCGGGCCGTGCAGGAAACCGGCCACCGGCACCGCAACCTGGCTGATCACCAGGGCGCGGTCCGGCCAGAGCCAGAGACCGATGCCGGTGGCGGCCTGCAGCCGCACGCCCAGGCGCTGAGCAAAGAAACGCCGCACCGGCTTCAGGGCGAGGCTGGTCATGTGACCCAGACGCTCGGCACTGGGCAGCAACAGGTGATCGCCCTCGATCAGGGGGCCACGGGCGTCGTCGATGCTGCAATCCGTTCCCCAGCGCAAGGGACCACTGCAGCCTAACGGTGCACCGGAAAAACGCAGGACCGGTAGCATATCCGCTGGCGTTTCGGCCACATCCAGCCCCAATAGCTGGCCTTCGCCAACAAGCATCTGCTGCAGCCAAGCCTGCAACTGTTCGGCAGTGGCAGCCGGCAGGCAGCCGGGTCGGTTCAAGGCCACCGCGTCCAGGAGAGCTTCGCGACAGGCGCCGTAGGCCGGGGTGTCCACCGTCACCGGGGCTTCGTCGGTCAGGGTCAGATGCGCAGGTAGATCCATCGCTCGCTTCCACAGGGACACAGGGCTTGGCTTGCAGCCTAGGCGGCGAGTCCAAGCATCACAAGCGGGTGGTCGCCTGTTCACCTGCATTCGGCGGCCACGAGGAGAACAGCATGCAGGGCACGCTGCTCCTGATCGCCATGCTCATGCTACTGAACTGGCTCCCCAGCCAGGAGGCCACCCCGTTGGCTGCCTGGTTGGCGATCCCGATGAGCTGCCTGGGTGCCGGCCTGGGTCTGTGGCTGTGGAGTTGGTTGCTCCGCCGCCGGCCACCCCGCCAACCGCAATGGTCCTTCCGCCTGGGCGCCAGTCTGGGTCTGTTCGCCCTGATGCTGTGGTGGATCGAGGCCTGGCACTGGGCGAACGCAACACCCCTGCACCTGATGCAGTTGCTGCCGGCCATCCTGCTGCTGAATGTCGCCTGGTGGTTGGAATCCGGACTGCAACGGCCGATACCACCGCCGCGACTGCGCTGGCAATGGCTGGTACAACGCTGGCGCTTTGACCTGCTGTTGCCCATTTTGGCGATCTGCGCCAGTGATGCGATCCGACTGCTGGCAGCGGCACCCTGGCAGTATGTGCTCGGCCAAACCGTGGCCGATTGGATACCCATCCTGCTGGAGCTGGGCTTCCTGGCGCTGCTGCTGGTGGGCGCCGGGCCAGTTATGGCGTGGATCTGGCAGGCGAAGCCGGCCGAAGGACGATTGCTGGAACGGATCCAGCACTTGGCGGCCCGAGTGCAGGTGCGCCTGCGCTCCTGCTGGACCTGGCCCGGTGGCGAGCTGCCCTTCTACAATGCGATGGCGGTCGGCTTTCTACCCCGTTTCCGCGATATCTTCATCTCGAGCGATCTGGAGCAGGCACTGAAAACCGACGAATTGGACGCGGTGCTGGGCCACGAACTGGGGCATCTGCGACGGAGCCACCATCTGTTGTTCGTGCTCTACATCGCAGTACTGATGCTGGCAGCGGTCTGGTTCGCCGAACACGGCGTGCACCTCCTACAGCTTTGGGCACTCCCCACCACGCTGCTGGCCCTGATCCAAATGACGGCAATCGCCGGCTTCCTGCTACTGAGCCTGCGCGTCGGCTTCGGCTGGATCAGCCGGCTCTGCGAACGCCAGGCCGATCTGGAGGGGGTCGCCTGCACCGGCAGCATCGATGCCATGCAGGCAGCGCTGCGCAAGGTGGCCCAGCTCAGCGGCCAAGCCCTTGATGCTCCCAGCTGGCGTCACCATAGTGTCGCGGCGCGACTCGGCTTTTTACACCGGGTGCGACTCGACCCGGGCCTGGCGCCCTGGCATCATTGGATGGTGACGATGCTGCGCATGCTCCTGCTGATCCTCCTGACGGTCCTGCTGGTCCTGCACTTGCGCTTTCCGGCCATGGCCTCCGTGGATCCCAACAGCTGGGCCACAGACCACCCCGATCTGATCGCCGCCATCGAGCTGGCCCGCGAGAACCAAGCCACCGGCCCGCTGCAGCGTGAATTGGGCGAGGCGGAGCCCCGTACGCGCCTGGCACTGGTGGTCTACCTGACCATGCGCTACCAGGAACAAACCGTTGGCGAACTGGTCGATCCCCGCCCCAGCTACCGCGATCGCGCGGTGCTACGCACCCTGCTGGAGTACCGCACCGGACATCCCAAAGCCAAAGCAACGCTGGCCAACATGCTGGCTTACGGCCTGATGGCTGGTACCGCCACGCCCTCAGCAGCCGAGATCCGCGAGGCCGAGGAACTGCTGGCCCCCATCGCCAAGGAATTGGACGAGCGCGAGGTCACCATCGATGACGCACACCATCTGGACACCCTGGGCTGCATCGATCTGCGCGCCGGCCGCTTTGCAGTGGCCGCCGAGCGTTTCGCCACCGCGCAACGCCTCTACCAGGACAGTGATCTGGTGGACGAACCCGACATCCAGGCCTTCCTGCCCCTGTTGCAGCGCCGGATCAGCGCAGCGAAAACCCACGACAAGGATCTGCCCTTGGAATGGAGCCCGAACGATGAGCTTTGACGAACCGGCCCTGGACCAGCTGGCCAGCGCGATTCGCGCCGGCCTGGCCGGCCATCGGAATTTTTCCACCAGCAACGACGAGGGACGACCCGACCGCTCCAGCGTCAAGGGCCTGTGCCAGCGCCTGTTATCCCTGTTCTTCCCAGGCTATTTTTCCGATGAGCTGTTCCTCGGCCGGCATATCGGCACCTTCATGCGACATCATCTGGTGGACCTGGAAGCCCTGCTGGCCAGGCAGGTACGCAATGCGCTCCGCTACCACGCTGCCAGCTGTGGCGATGTTCAGCCGCCGCGCGATCTGCAGGCCTGCACCCAGGAGATGCTGGCGAAATTCTTCCAGACCCTGCCTGCGATCGCCGAGCTGGTGACCAGCGATGTCGACGCCGCCTTCGGCAACGATCCCGCTGCCGCCAACCGCGAGGAGATCCTGGTCAGCTACCCCTGCCTGGAAGCCATCACCATTCAGCGCATCGCCCACCAGCTGTACCGCCTGGGTGTGCCGCTGCTGCCGCGCATGATGACCGAAACCGCTCACAGCCATACCGGCATCGACATCAATCCGGGCGCCACCATCGGCCGCAGCTTTTTCATCGACCACGGCACCGGCGTGGTGATCGGCGAAACTTGCGAGATCGGCGAACACTGCGTGCTGTACCACGGCGTGACCCTGGGCGCCTTCAATCCCCTGGCACGCAACGAACAGGGCGATTTGAACCGCGGCATCGGCAATAAACGACATCCGACGCTGGAAGACCGGGTCATCGTCTATCCCGGCGCCACCATCCTGGGGGGCGACACCGTGATCGGCGCGCACAGCGTGATTGGCGGCAATGTCTGGCTGACCCATAACGTGGAACCGCACTCGGTGGTCACGCTCAAGGACCCGGAACTGCGCATCAAGAGCCGGCACCCCGCTGGCAACAAGGCCTGATCCCATGCCCTCGGTCGCCGTGGTCGGAGCCAGTCCTAAACCAGAGCGCTACAGCCATCAGGCGGTGCTGCGCTACTTGGAACGCGATTACACGGTATGGCCGGTGCACCCCGCCGGCCACAGCGTTGCCGACCAGCCCGGGTTCCGCGACTTGGCCAGTCTCCCTGGCCAGCCGGATATCATCAGCCTGTACGTCAACCCGACCCTGGGACTGGAGCTGCTGCCGACGATCGTTGCGTGTCAGCCACAGCTGCTGTGGCTGAATCCCGGCGCCGATTCCGACGAGTTGCAGGCGGCCGCGCAACAGCAGGGCCTGCGGGTGGTGCGCGCCTGCAATCTGGTGGCGCTCAGCTACGGCAACCCGCTGTCAGAGGAACTACGTAAGCAATTGCCGTAGGGCTGCCATCGCGCGTCGATTTGGTTCCGGTTTCGCGGAGGCCGGTGAGCAGCGAGCAACTGGCGGGGGAAGCCCTCCCTGATGGAAGGGTCAGGCTGGGGGCATTGCCGGAATCGCCGCGCGAGGATGCCTGGTGGTGCCGCCGGCAGGAACCAGATCGATCAGCGTCTGCAGGCTGGCCGAGCCCTCGTGCTCCAGACGAATCCTAACGCTGTGGCTGCGAATCCGACGGCCCAGGCCGGGAGCGTGGTGGCCCAAGAAGGGGGCATGCGTACCATCGGCCGGATGCCCAGGACCATCGATACGGTCACCATCGCGCCACAGGGACCCGACGCCCAGGCCGCTCCAGCGGAGACGCAGAAGCCACTCGGCCCAGACCCAGTTCACCAGGCGTAGGCCAATCTCATCACGACGTGCCCAAGCCGCACCCTGGCACCAGGGCTGCTGCTCCAGCCAGTCTTGCCACTGCTGGGCCACCTGCTCGCCGCAGGCGGCCAGCCCCAAGGCCTGCCAGGCCCCGGCCAGCAAGGGCCCCCGTGCTGCTGCCGCAGTTGTTTCCACAAATCGAAGCGATCGACCACCTCCAGCTGAGCGCGTAAACGCGCATCGCCCGCGAAGCCGGCCGGCAGCCGTTCGCCACGTTCGGGATCACGATTCCGGTCCATCACTGGTCGGAAGACCTGGAGCCCACTCCCCCGCAACTGACTCCGCTGCCAGGATCCGAGATCCGGTACCGGTGGCGGAGCGCAGGCCAGTTCCTGTCGCAACTCGATGCCAGTCGACGTCAGCTTTGGCAGCCGCTGCGCACGCCAAGCAGCCGCGCGCCGCCAAC
>CAYONM010000243.1:0-5564 GCA_964405325.1 uncultured candidatus Brocadiaceae bacterium
TCCGCCGGCCCGATGACGACCCCACAGCGGCCACCAGCGTCGAGGCTCTGTTGGACAGGCTTCAGGCGTAGATCAGCAGATGCGCCAGGATGCCCAGACCCCAAGCCACAACACCGCTGATGCCGATCAGCCACAAAGCGCGCCGCAGGGCCGTGCCGTCGGATGGCGTCGACCAGCTCTGCGGGCCCATCCAGGTCTCGTTGACCAGCTGGCCGTTTTTATAGATCGGTCCCAACAGCCGCAGCCGCAGGGCGCCGGCGATGGCCGCCTCGCTCCAACCACTGTTGGGGCTTTCAAGCCGGCCGTGCTCTCGCCAGGCGCAGCTCAGGGCGCTGCCTGGATGGCCACCCACGAAGAGGCCGCTGGCGGCGATCAGCGGCACCGAGAGTCGGGCCGGCAGCCAGTGGATGAGATCGTCGCTGCGCGCCCCGGCCCAACCGAAGCGCCGGTAGCGCTGGTTGCGATAGCCGACCATGCTGTCGAGGGTGCTGATCACCTTGACCACGATCAGCGCCGGCAAGCCACCGAGCGTGAAAGCCCACAATGGGGTAAGCACGCCATCGGTGAGATTCTCGGAGAGCGATTCGACCGTCGCCCGCACCACGCCGCCGCGATCCATGCGCTCGGTGTCGCGACCCACCAGCATGCCTACCGCCTGCCGGGCCTCGTCGAGCGGGGCCTCGTCGTCGGCCGGGATCGCCCGCAGCACCCGGCGCCCGTGGTCGAGCAGGTCGCGCAGGCAGAGCAACTGCCAGGCCAGCAGCAGGTCGACGGCGAAGGCCGCCCAGGGATGCCACATGGTGGCCACGCAGCGCAGGCCCCACCAGGCGCCCAGGGCGGTGGACTGCATCAGCAGCCAGTGCAGAATACCGCCGGTGTAGCCACCCAGGCCAAGCGCCCGCAGCCAGCGCTCGTGCAGCAGGCAGGCATCGCCAAGCAGGCGCACCGGGTGCAGGCGGTAGGCCGGGTCGCCCAGGACGAGGTCGAGCGCGAAGGCCGCGCAGAGCAGCAGCAGCGGATCGTTGGCGGCGAAGGTCAACACGGAAGCGAGTCTAGCGCATGATCGAAGGAGTCGAGCAGCCACGCCACGGCGGCGACCTGCGGGCCCTGGCCCAATCGCGGGCATATGTGAGCGATGAGCAACGCAGAAGGGCGGCAAAAGATCAAGCGAAATGTATTGTTTATTTTTTGACGGGCCCTAAGTACAACGGTGTCCAAAATTACGGACTCCAGAAAGCCCCCCCCGACGGGCCTGAGGACGGCATGCCTTCGCTGGGAGAGGGGCTCGATGACGACCCTTGCCAAATGCGATTCGAGCTCCCATTTCAGCGAGAGCCGCTGCCGTTGGCCCTGAGCGGCCAAAAATAAGACTTGACCATCGGCTCCGGGCGAAAATTGCTGTCATGTGTACACGAACAGCAGTTCTCGATCTTTGGGAATACACCTCGCCCTACTGGGCTGGACGATTTTTGGATGGCTGGTGTAAACAAGCGATGCGGCACAGGTCACTGATTCTCAACTACTTCGAGGCAAAATCCAAGATGAACCAGCGCTTCTGTTCAGGAATAGTGGAAGGAATGAACACGAAGGCCAAATTGTGCATCAGAAAATCCTTTGGGTTTCGCACCGTCATATAGCGCTATTTCACGCAATGGGAGACCTCCCCGAGCCAGAGGCCACCCACAGATTCGGCTGAAGAAGCGAATATTTTAGGGTTGCCAGCGCCCTGTATCCCATAAAATTTTGCGGATATGAACATTCTGAACCTTCCCCCGTTTGTGTTCGCGGTTCTCTCGGTGTTGCCTCTGGCCGCCGACCTGCGGGCCGAAATCGTCCCCTTGGGCGAACTCCCCATCGTGGAAGCCATCAACCACGTCAATCGGGAGGCCCGCGGCTACCAGCATCATATCCACGGCCACCAGCAACAGCTCTATACCGACCAGCTCGCCAGCGGCGAAGAACTCGCCGCCGCGGGGGTGCGATTCGAGCACGGCTTCCATATCAGTCAGCCCCGCATCTCCTGGACTTATGACCTGGGCGGCGAATACCTCAGCTTGACCGCCCAGATCGGCACACTCCGAGGGAGGACAGAAGGTCGAACGACGCGCTTGGAAATCCATGGTGACGGCAAGCTGCTGCAACGCACCCCGCCGATGGATCGGAGCGAGGTCCGGTCTCTGCTGGTGGATCTGCGCGGCATCGACACCCTCAAATTGATGGTTCTCGACTCCGGCGGCGCGAAGCAGATGGATTTTGTTTTGGGAGAGCCGTTGCTGACCAAGAAACCGGCGGTGTCCACCCCGCCGGAAGGCGTGCCCGGGGAACGGGCAGACAACGCGCCGCCACAGCCCGTCGCCACCATCGAGCCGGAGGAAGGACGCGCGCCTTTGACCGTGGATTTCAATTCCGAGAAATCCACCGACGCCGACGGAACCATCATGCGTTACACCTGGCACTTCGGCGACGGCGAAACGGAGTTCCGCGATTTCAACACCAGCCACAGCTATGAGTTGCCCGGCATTTACGAGGTCGTCCTGGTCGCGGAGGATGATGCCGGCGGCCGCGGCGTGACCCGCCACCAGATTACGGTGCTCACGCAGGAGAACGCGCCGCCCCAGGCGCGGTTCCAGGCCAGCCGATGGCTCGCCCAGCCGGGCGAGACCATAACCCTGAACGCCGGGCAGAGCCGGGATCTCGACGGAATCATCGTGGACTACGCGTGGAATTTCCCGGATGGAAGCACCGCCGCGGGCGAGACCGTCGAAAAGACCTTTGCCACGACGGATCTGCATGTCATCGAACTGACCGTCACCGACAACGAAGGTGCCAGCCATGCCACCGCCCGGCGGGTGCGGGTGGATGACGGCTCCAACAGCACCATCTTCCCCTTGCGCGACGGAGCGCGGATTCTGACCATCGGCAACAGCCTGCTGGGCGGACTGAAACCAATCTTGGAGGAATTCGCCGCCGCCGAGGATCCGCCCATCACCTTGGAATTCGGCGGCGCAGGAAAGGGCGCCGGCAAAGTCGATGAATATGTGGAATGGCCCCAGCTCAAGGTTCGCGAAAAAATCATGGACGGTTATGACATCGTCCTCATTCAACCCTGGAAGCGCCAGATGCAGGATGATTGGGAAACCGCCTACAAGCCCTACGCGAAAACCCTGGTGGAATGGATCCGCGAATCCGGGGCCTACCCCGTCTTCTATATGCCCCACATCGCTTACCAAAACCAGCCGGACGCCCAGATGAAGAGCCATGAACGGATCGGCAGTTACGCCAAAGAGCTTGGCGCGGGCTACATCCCGGCCGGTCTCGCCTGGGCGCAGGTGGCGCGTGATTTCCCCAAGCAGGATGACGAACGGCGCGGCCCGGATCCCGGGCGGGATTTTGGCTGGCTCTACAACGACGGGGTGCACCAGAACATGACCGGCCAGTTGTTGACCGCCATGGGCATCTGGCACTACCTGACCGGCAAAAGCCCGTTGGAGATGGAGTGGCCGGAGGATTTTGGCCGGCTCCAGGATCGGATCGACCACGAACGCGTGCCCTATCTGCGGGAAACGGCGGCGAAATTCAGCCGACCGGCGGAACCGTTGGAGCGGAAATAGTCCGGGAATCCAGGAAGGTCTCCCAAAGTGGCGGGGTTGCTTCAGCGCCCGGTTTTCACATCGGAGGGATTCGGTGCAACAGCGAGCCGGGACTACGGTACAGGGCCAGTCAAAGTATCGTATCCGTTCAGGGGGTTCATGCATGTGGTGATCTTCTCCCACGGCTCCGGACAGCGAGCAGGAAAAACGGCCATGCACTAAGTACTGGCGCATCACGACTTACAACTAGGCTGCCCGGTGTGCGCAACAGTTACTCGCTGAAACGGTCGAACGGCATGCTAAAGGCGTGCAGGTAGGGAATCCCACGCTAAGAACACGGCATGAGCTATCTCCGACTGATGCGATCGACGGGCCTTCTGCTTACTGCGGCCGCTGTCGTAATGGCTTCCGAAGCCCTGCCCGAGTCCTACGATCTGCGGGATGTGGACGGCGGACAATTCGTCAATACCCGCCTCGAGGATCAGGTCGGTCCAGGTCCGTGCTGGGCTTTCGCGGCCATGGTCGCGATCGAATCCAACATCCTGGTCTACGGACTCTGGTCGGGCGCTGCCGATGAACTCGATCTGTCGCAGCAGTGGTTGCGCATGAACGAATCCAATGGCTACGGCGGCAAGCATACCTGGAACGAGGACCCGGACACCATGACGGAAGGCCTCAGCCGTACGGTCAACGCGGGTGGCAATTGGCAGGTCGCGACCGCGCATATGGCTCGTCTCCACGGCCCAGTCCTGGAGGTTGCGAGTACCGGCAGTACGGAGGGCGATCTGGCCGATGGCCGGCCATTCGTCTATCGGGGTGACTTAGACGTTAACGACGACTACTACGACGGCAGCTCGCCCAAGTGGCCGGAACGTGGCTACTATCAAGCGGATTTCCAGTTCCAGCAGGCCTTGAAATGGGAGTATGCCGAAGACGACAGCGATCAGCATGCCGCCCTCAGGCAGTGCATCAGGGAGCATGGCGCGCTCTACGTGAGTTTCAGCCACAAGGATGGCGCCTTCACCGCTGGTGCGGGCCCCGATGGTCTCGGCATCTATTACGACGATGGCAACGTGGCCAGCGGTGGCCTTGGCGGTCATGGCATCAATTTTATAGGCTGGGACGATTCGGTGGCGACCGGGGCGGTTGAGGATGGTGCCTGGCTGGTCAAGCAGAGCCATCCGACCGCAACCAGCCCGAGCTATTTCTGGTTGGCCTACAGTTCTGTTATCAATCACGTCGTTTCCTACCGCATGGGCAGTCGCGTGGAAGGTCGGACGGTCTACTCCCATGCCTATGGATATATGATGGGCACGTCCTACAAGCCCGATCATGCGCATGATCGCAAAGCCGCGAGTGTCTACGCGGTTGGTGACAGCGATCAGGTGCTCGACGCCCTGAGTTTCGAGACCGATCGCGCCACCGCCTACACCATCACCTTGCTCGCCTCGCTGGACGACCTGCGGAACGCCGCCGATCCTCTGGCCTCGGTCACGGGTACCACAACAGGCGCCGGATACCATATGATCCAGCTCGAGCAGCCGGTGACGGTCACCGCAGGCAGCTCGTTCGTGGTGTCGCTGGAGACGCCGGAGGCAGACCTGCCATGGAGCTATTATGCCGACAGCGCTGGCAACAGTTCGGCGGTAGAGCGCACCCATGCCGGGGAGCATTACTACTACGACACCAGCACGGCTACCTGGAAGGATGTCTACTACGGTTTTGGCGATGACTTCAACCATGCCACGAATTGTGCCTGGACCATGCGGGCCTATTCCAGTGGTTCGGAGGCGCCGTCGAAGCCTGTGCGCCGCCTCGGTATTGCGGCCTTTATCTCCGGTAGCGATGTCATCATCATCGATCCGGTGTGTAACGACGATCCCGCCATTACGCCGGTCATCGACGGTGACCATCATATCTTTACGGGCCTCGAGACGGATAGCGACCATGGCATCAGTTTTCAGGCCAATCCGA
>CAYONM010000244.1:0-1875 GCA_964405325.1 uncultured candidatus Brocadiaceae bacterium
AATCCGGGGCTGTGCCCGCAACTGTCAGCCGGGAGCTGATGGCCACTATGCCACTGAGCGTTCTGCCAGGAACGCCTCGGGAAGGCGGCCAAAAGCGACGATCGGCGAGCCAGGAGACCTGCCATCGCGTCGCTCGTCCGGGAACCGGGATCAGTTCTCCGTGGGTGGATGAGTTCATACCTCTCCTCAGCAGCGACAGTCTCGGGATGCTCTGCAGCCCGATTTTTCGCTGCGCGTACGCTATCTGCCGCCGCAGCATGACGTTCAACCAGGACACTCGCGGGCCCGGTGTGCCAGCGGACAGATGAGGAGACAAACCATGATTTACCGTACCAGCGTTACCGGCGCACTGGCGCTCACCGTATTTTCGGCCGCCGTCACTAAAGCCGACGTGGAATCCGAGCGCCGCGTAACGGCGCCGCCTATGGAATCCGTAATCGTCTACGGCACGCGACTGGAACAGTCCATGACCGAGGTGGGATCGAGCGTCGATGTGATCAGCGCTGAGGACATCGAGGCCCTGGGTTTTGACTTCACCGTCGATGCGCTGGCCTCCGCCCCCGGCGTGACCACCAACACCAATGGCGCCTTCGGCGGCCAGGCCGGGGTGCGCATCCGCGGCGCCAGCAGCGAACAAACGCTGGTGCTGCTCGACGGCGTCCCCGTGAACGATCCAACGTCTCCCGGAGGTGGCTTTAATTTCGCACGCTTTGACCCGGAAAACGTTGAGCGCATTGAAATCCTCAAGGGGCCGCAGTCGACGCTCTGGGGCACGGATGCAATCGGCGGCGTCGTTTCCATAACAACCAAACAACCTTCGCCGGGCCTCGGCGGCAGCGTATTCGGTGAGTACGGGGCTTTCGATACCTTCCGCGGCGGCGCGTCCCTGGCCGGTGCCGATGATCGGGGTGACTTTCGTCTGGCCGCTGTGCGGACGGATTCGGACGGCATATCCAAGGCCGACGAAGCTAACGGCAACGACGAGGAAGACGGCTATGAGGCGACTACCCTGTCCGCCAGCGGTGGGCTCGCGCTCGGCGACCGCGGCGCGCGCATCGAGAGTTCAGTGCTGTGGACGGATGCCTCCTCGGAATTCGACAGCTTCACGGGCGGTGCCCAGGGGAGCGTCGCTGATGGGGACCAGGTGAGCGAGACGGAGGAACTGGCCGCGAACGTGACGCTTATTGCGCCGCTGCTCGACGGGCGCCTGGACAACCAGTTCCTGCTGGGCTACGCCGATATTGATCGCCAGAATTTCAGCGACGGCCAGTCCAGCTTCGCCGCTGAGGGACAGCGGTCCATACTGCGCTACCAGGGCACGCTCACGCTGAACGACCGCAACACGCTTGCCTTCGGCGCTGAGCGCGAAGACATGGAGGCCAACGACGACGACAGCAACATCAACGGCTACTTCGCGCTCTATGAATTCCGCCCCCTGGAGGCGCTGACCTTAACGGGCGGCCTGCGCCACGACGACCACAACCGTTTCGGCGGCGAAACCACAGCCCGTGTTGCCGCGGCTTTCAATCCCACCGACACCCTGACCCTGCGCACGAGCTGGGGCGAGGGCTTCAAGGCACCGACGATCTTTCAGACCACCTATATCTGTGGTTTTTGCGGTCTCAGCGAACCCAATGCCGACCTTGCCCCGGAAACCAGCGAGGCCTTTGACGTCGGCCTGGAATGGCGCAGCAGCGACGGTCGTCTCGCGGCGGGACTGACCGTTTTTGATCAGTCGTCGAAGAACCTCATCGACTTTTCCTTCACCGCCGGCTACGACAATATCGAGGAAGTCGACAGTCGTGGCGCGGAGCTCTTCGCTCGCGTGCAGCTTTCGGACTCGCTGCGCTTGAACGCCAACTATGCCAACATCGA
>CAYONM010000244.1:1975-5548 GCA_964405325.1 uncultured candidatus Brocadiaceae bacterium
AACACGACCCTCGATGACTGGACGCGCTTCGATCTCAACGGGCGTTGGGCTGTCAGCGGCTCGCTGGAATTGTTCGCGCGCATCGAGAACCTTCTCGACGAGGACTACCAGCAAATTCTCGGCTACGGCACGCCGGGGCGTTCGGCCTACGTGGGTGCACGGCTGCGCTACTGAGCCATGACCGGCCGGGCCATCATGCTGCAAGGCACCGGCTCGGACGTCGGCAAGTCCTTACTGGTCGCGGCTCTGTGCCGTCTCGCGGTCCGCCGGGGTCTGCGCGTGGCCCCGTTCAAGGCGCAAAACATGTCGAACAACGCCGCCGCCTGCCCGGGCGGTGGCGAGATTGGCCGGGCCCAGGCGCTGCAGGCACGGGCAGCGGGCCTGCCCCCCCACCCGGACATGAACCCGGTTCTGCTCAAGCCACAGACAGACCGCAGCGCCCAGGTGGTGGTGCAGGGTGAGGTGCGCTCTACGCTCGAGGCCACTGACTATGTGGCCGCGCGCGCATCACTCCTTGAGCCTGTGGTGGAGAGTTTTCATCGGCTGGCGGCGCAGGTCGATCTGGTGCTTGTGGAGGGCGCGGGCAGCCCGGCGGAGATCAACCTGCGCCGCGGTGATATCGCCAATATGGGCTTTGCCCGTCGGCTCGGCGTGCCGGTCTGCCTGGTCGGCGACATCGACCGCGGCGGCGTCATTGCCAGTCTGGTTGGCACAAAGGCGGTCATCGATCCCGCAGACGCTGAACTGGTACGCGCCTGTCTGATCAATCGTTTTCGCGGTGATCGCGGCTTGTTTGCCGAGGGTGTGGCCGCCATCGAGCGGCTGACCGGCTGGCCCTGTCTCGGCGTGGTGCCGTGGCTCGCTGCGGCCTCACAGCTGCCGGCCGAAGATGCCCTGGGCATTGCATCTGACACTGACTCGCATGACCGCGACGCGCTGCGAGTGGTCGCGCCCATGTTATCGCGGATCGCCAACTTCGATGATGCGGACCCGCTGCGCCGCGAGCCCGGCGTCGACTTCCAGTGGATTCCGCCCGGACGCCCGCTGCCACGGGACGCTGACGTGGTGATGCTCTTCGGCACCAAATCGACCCTTGGCGACCTCGCGTTTCTGCGCGCCCAGGGCTGGGATATCGATATTCAGGCACACGTTCGCGCCGGGGGGCGAGTGCTCGGCCTGTGCGGGGGATTTCAGATGCTCGGGCACTGGATCCGCGATCCCGAGGGCGTCGATGGCAGCCCCGGCGACGCCCCGGGCCTCGGCCTCCTCGACGTGGACACCGTCATGCGCGCGGACAAGCGCGTGTCGCCGGTGCGGGGTCGCTGCGCGCGCAGCGCCGTTCCGATAAGCGGTTACGAGATTCACAGTGGCCGCACAGAAGGAGCGGCAACGGCACGACCGATGTTTCTCCTCGGTGATACCCCCGATGGGGCCCGCAGCCCGGACGGGCGCATCGCCGGGACCTACCTGCACGGCATCTTCGACAACGATAGCTACCGGCGCAGCTGGCTCGCTGAACACGGCGCGAGCGGCGATCCGACGTTGGCATTCGACGCGGCGATCGAAACGGCGCTGGATGCGGTCGCCGACGGCGTTGCCGACGCGGTGGATCTCGAGCGCTTCTTCGCCCTCGCCCAGCAGCCACAGGATAGCGGACCGGGGTCTTGACGCATCTGGAGCTGCTGCTCGCTGCCTGGGTCGTCGACGTCTGCGTCGGCTGGCCCGACGGCTTGTACCGCCGCATTCGACACCCGGTAGTGTGGCTGGGGGCCTTCATCACAGTACTTGAAAAGCGCTTCAACCGGCCTGCCTGGAGCGTCACAGGGCGATCCTGGGCCGGTGCCCTGGTCAGCCTTGGCTGCGTGGCCCTGGCCAGCGTTCTTACGGCACTGCTCGAGGTCGCGCTTGAAGACAGCGCCCCGGGGCAGTGGTTTCTGGTTGCCGTCGCTTCGAGCATGCTCGCCACCCGCAGCCTGTACGAGCATGTGCGCGCCGTGGCGACGCCCCTGCGCCGCGGCAATCTGCCGGCTGCCCGTCGTGCCGTCAGGGCGATTGTCGGTCGCGATCCCGCCACGCTGGATGAGATGGCTGTCGCCCGGGCCAGCCTTGAAAGCCTGGCGGAAAACGCCTCGGACGGTATCGTCGCACCACTGTGCTGGGGGGTTGTCTTCGGCTTGCCGGGATTGGCAGCCTACAAAACCATCAATACGCTCGATTCGATGCTGGGGCATCGCAGCGAACGCCTGCGGGCTTTCGGCGCTTTCCCGGCTCGCCTCGATGATTTCGCCAACGTCGTGCCCGCGCGGCTCACGGGGTGGCTTTTCGCCCTGGCGAGCCGGCGTGTCGCAGCGTATCGGATTATGCGGCGCGACGCCCGGCGCCACCGCTCGCCCAACGCGGGTTGGCCGGAGGCGGCCATGGCGGGCGCACTCGGTGTGCGCCTGTCCGGACCGCGGCGCTACCAGGGGCACATCTCGGACGACCCCTGGCTCAACCCGGAGGCGCGCGACCCCGGCTCCAGCGACGTTTTTCGCGGCCTGAAGCTCTATCGCCAGGCACTGAGTCTGCTGGGCCTGCTGCTGCTCGCAGCGGTGTTGTGGGGTTGGCTTCGATGAACGATGATCTAGAACACGGCGGTGCCCTCGATCGCCTGCGGCATAAATTTCCCGATGCGCCACAGCCCTGGCTCGATCTGTCGACGGGCATCAACCCCTGGCCCTATCCGCACACGGACTGCCCGCGGTCAGTATTTGAGCACCTGCCCCGGCAGGAGGACTTCGCGGTCTGCCGCGAGGCCATGGCACACGCGTTTAACGCACCGATAGACAACCTTCTAATCGCGCCGGGCAGCGAGCTGCTGATCCGACTTCTGCCAACGGTCCTGCGCCTGCGGTCTGTGGCCGTCCTGGCGCCCGGCTACGGCGACCATGGCAAGGCCTGGCGCGCCGCCGGTGCAGCCGTCACCGACCGCGCCAGCCCGCTCGACAGGGCTCTCGACAGCGGTACCGATACTGATGCGGTTGTGCTTTGTAACCCGAACAACCCGGACGGGCAGCAGTTCGATCCCGATGTGCTGGACGCGCTGCGCGCGCGTCTCGCGCGCAGGGGCGGTTGGCTCATCGTCGACGAGGCCTACGCTGATCTGAAGCCAGCGCTGAGCTGCGCGCCCCTTGCCGGCAGCGATGGGCTGATCGTACTGCGCTCCTTCGGCAAATTTTACGGCCTCGCCGGGCTCCGTCTCGGCGCCTTGCTCGCACCCTCGGAAATCCTGCGGGCCATGGCCGTCCGACTCGGTGTCTGGCCGGTCAGTGGGCCGGCCCTGGCCATCGGAGCTCGCGCCTACAGCGACTGCGCCTGGCAGCTCCAAACCCGCCAGCAGCTTCCCACTGCGGCCACCGCCCTGGATGCGGTGCTGCGCAAGGCAGGCCACCCGGCGTGCGGCGGAACCGCGCTTTTTCGCTACCTGCGCTGCCCCGACGCCCACGCGCTGTGGGAGCGCCTGGCACGGTCCGGGATTTACACCCGTCGTTTTGCCTGGAGCCGGGAGCACCTGCGCATTGGCCTGCCGGACAG
>CAYONM010000245.1:0-5517 GCA_964405325.1 uncultured candidatus Brocadiaceae bacterium
CAGAAGGGCGGCAAAAGATCAAGCGAGACGCTACCTTTATTTATTGACGGGCCCTAAGAGCCGAAAATCGGGCACCGACCGCTATAATCGAACCCATGGGTTCCGGGCGGCGCCCGGTTTGTATGCCATGAACCGCGATAACGCACAGAGCGCGAAGGAATGGCCCAAACAAACGCCGTCGAGCTGGTTTTCCAGAGCAACGCCTTTGCGCCTTCGCACCTTCGCGGCAAAATCCTACCTCACTCGAATGGTTCGTCTCGCGGTCTGCAGAATGAATTGTCTTCCCTGGATATCATGTAGCAGATGTATCTGCCTGGCTGTCCTGTTCATCTTCAATCTGGCATCGGCCACCGACTGGCCCGGTGGCATCACCATCGTCACGCCCAATGCCGGTGGTGGTTCCAACGCCCTGTGCACCGAAATGGCCCAGGCGATGCGAGCGGTGGTGTCGGTCCCGGTCTCGGTCCGGGTCATTCCCGATGTCCCCTTGTGCACCGACTGGTACATGGACTTACCGCCCACTGGCCAATTCCTATTTCAGCAGACGGATAGCATTTTGACCTACGCCACCACCCACCCCGATCATTTTATCAATCTGATGCCGATCCTGATCGCCCACGAGCGCATCAGTCATTTGTTCGTCGCAGCGGACGCACCGATCTACGACCTCAGCGCCCTGGCCCAGTTGCAACAACCTATCACCATTGCCATCGATGCCGATCCACGGGAACGTGATGCCTATTTCATTGAAGAACGGTTTCCGCTGGGCGTTCAAGTCGACATCTCTCCTAAAAGCTTGCCACTGGAACGGGTTTTTTCGGTCATCACCGATGGTACTACCGGCTTGATCGAACAACCGGAAGACGTCGACCCCTTCCTGGAGCAAGGCCTGATCCGCAGCATCCATGTCTTCCAAGGGCGCCAAGCCAGCCATTGGCGGCCCGGTTTCCGGGCCTTGTTCATCCATAAACAGACGCCACCCGCCGCCATCGCTCGGATGGAGGACTGCCTCAGGCAGGCCGCTGAAAACATCGGCTTCAAAGCCTTCAACGATCCCCTTTGCGGCTCCAGTGGCTTCCGCCCGATCATCGGCGTGGAAGCCGCCAGCGCCTACCTGCAGGAGTCGATGCAGGAAATGCCATAGTCAATCCCACGACCAGCCATGACAATCCGAGGTGCCTTCGTGATTGCAAAAAAATACAACTCTTTTGACCGGCTTACATGAAATCGAACGCCTTAGGATTTCGCGGGAGGCTGGTAAGCGCGTCCTACCGAGCGATGGCTTTTCGGCGATCATGCGCGAATCGCTCCGGAAAATGCCCGCGAAGCGGCGCAGCGCCTCTACTGCGTTGCGGAACCCTCGAAATGGCGCTGCCAGTCCTTCGACTTCCGCGCCTTGCATCCACGCACAATTCTGCACCTGCCCGACATTGTTGCTTGGACACAGCACTAGGCATTCTCAAGACAACTCCGTTACCTCGTCGTATTAATCCTGACCAAACGACCCGAGTCATTACCATCGCTGGAGTGATCCGTGCACACCATCCACATCCTCCTCTTCCTGCTCCTTCCCCTGACCGCAATGAGCAGCGAGATCGACCAGATCAAAACCCGTGGGCAACTGGTCATCGCGCAACATAGCGCAGAACGACCCGGATTTTTTTGCACCCGACCCGGCTATCCCGGACAACATCGCATGATTCATGAGTCCGGATGGTTGGTGGGCCACGACATCGACCTCGGCGCCGATGTCGCCACCGAATTGGGGGTGGCGCCGATTTTCAAACGTGAATACGACAGCTTTGATGCCGTGGTCGATGCCGTCTACCGCGGCGAAGCCGATATCGGCATCAGTAAGCTGAGCGCCACCGCCACCCGCGCGCAAAAGGTCCTGCTGTCCAATCCATATTTCTCCTTCCAGATCGGCATGGTGGTCAACCGGCAGGCCGAACAGCACCTGAACATCGACGCAGACCGCTTACCGGACTCCTTCAACCGCGCGGATCTGACCTTGGGAGTTTTAGCCAATTCCGCCTTTATCGAGCATACGGATCGCTGGTTACCCGATATATCCACCGTACAATTGCCGAGCCTGCCATCACTGATTGAACACGTGCAAACCGGCGAAATCGATGCCTTCATCTACGAGGAATTTGAAATCAGCCGTATGTTCCACGAAAACCCGACCCTGGGCCTGTACTGCCGTCGCCTGATGCTGGACCCGCATCTGGTCAAGCCAGACGACATCGTCGCCGTTGTTCCATCGGGCAGTCAACATCTGCTGCAGGTGGTGAATTTCTTGCTAGGCACACGCGACTCGCGTAATCAGACCAAGCGCCTGATCGCGGAATACCTGCCGGAACCGACGACCGAGAACGGTCCCCATGAAGGGCAGCAGGATCGGCTCTGGATGACCGGCCTCGCCCTGCTGGTTACCCTCTTGGCCCTGGCACCGTTGGGTCTGTTCGCCTGGCGAGGAGCCTGACATGCTTGAGATCACCAGCCGCTGTTGTCTGGTGCTCTGGCGCCGGTTAAGCAATCCATTGGCCATCCTACTCGCTGCCGCAGGTGGCATTGGTCTGGCGCTGTACGCACCGGATGTCGCCGTCCGCTTCAAACCGGCTGCCACCACCTACATCGCCTTGATCAAAATGTGCGTGTTGCCCATTCTCATCGGTGCCATTGTCACCAGCATGCACCGGTTGTTCAGCAGCAGCTCGGCCGGCGGCGTTATCCGACGACTGGTGATCGTCTTCACCTGTGGTGCCTTCGCCGCCTCGGCCCTGGCCTTGTGCGTCAATCTGTGGCTGGCACCGGCGGCCCAGATGGATGCCGCCACCCGCAACGACTTGGCCCAACGCTTCATGCAGGCTGAGGAGAGTGGCACCATTACTGAACAAAACGGTCTGCTGGTCCTGCTCGACAGCATGGTTGCCGACAACGTCTTCTCGGCCCTGGCCAGTGGCCGCAATCTGGCCCTAATCGTCATTGCGCTGTGGCTTGGCATCACGCTGGCCCGTGTCATGGGCCGGCATGGCGGCAGCCTGGTGCAACTCGCAGATGATATGTACCAGACCTTCAACGCCATGCTGGGCTACATTCTCAGCCTGCTGCCCATCGGTATATTCTGTCAACTTGCTTACCAGATCGCCGAACTTGGGACCGATGTACTCAGCAGCCTGGTGTCGCTCCTGCTGACACTCTATACCGCATTCACGGCGATCATCGTGGTCTGCGTCGGCTTGATCATGCTGCGGACCCGCACCGGTCCGATCACCGCCATCAGTTGCCTGACCCGGCCCTTCATGGTCGCTTTCGTCACCTCGTCCAGTATCGCGGCAATTCCCGTCGCCTTCGCCGGCTTGGACCGCCTGGGCTTATCCCCCGCCATGAATCGCCTGTTGGTGCCTTTGGGTACGGTTCTGCACCGGCTATCTTACATCGCCTTGTTCACCGTGGTCGCCGCTTTCATCGCCGATCTCCTGGATCGGCCCCTCGATCTGGGCGATATGCTGCTGCTGATTTTCGCCGCATCGCTGACCGGCACCGCTGCCGCCGGTGGTCCAGCAGTGATCGCCAGTATGATCGGTGCGATCCTGTTACCCCTGGGCCTGACTCCAGAGTTCGGCATCACCCTGATCATCTGCATGGCGCCATTGCTGGACCCCATCTGCTCCGCCACCAATCTGATGGCCAGTTGTGCCGCCTCGGCAGTGATCAATCAGGAACCGATTGATGACGAACCCGAGCTCGATTTCGCCACTGCAGCGATATCTGGAATCTATACGAATCGTAGCGCCGTCATCACCGAAAACGGTTGGCGCGAGCAAGCGCCTTTGGCATTGGATGAGGCAGATGAGCTGGACGATTTTGAACCGTTGCCGGACCAGTCGTTGAAACAATAGCCATCAGATCCTCCGCGCAGATCACCGGACACCCTTATTATCACATTTATTATATGCCTATCAAATAACCATACACACGATTTTGGCTTAGCTTCACAGCCACCTCACAAAAAATGGCGCAAGGCCATCTGCACCTCACGCCTTTCTTACATAATCAGCCTTCTATTTTAAAGAAGAAGTTCCGGCGTGAGATTCTACAGACGCAACTTCCAGCTGTCCAACTTCTGCAACGGTAGGATCATGCCGTCTTCGGCGAAACGCAGCGGACACCAGTAGGTGAAATCGTGCCCTTTCAGACCATCGGGGGTCGAGCCCCAGCGGTCGCCGATCCACAACAACACCGGACCGTCGGCGGTCTGCAGCCATTCCACCCGGCGTTGTTGCGCAGTGACTATGCAGTCGGGCCGCCCGCTGCCCGGTTCGGTGCTCGGCGAATCCAGTTCGCGCGGATCAGCCTCGCTGCGGCGATTGCAGTTGCCGCGATAGGTATATGGCCCCAGGGGATGCGCACTGGTATGCACCTGGATGCCGGTGCCAGCCGGACAATAGCAGCAGGTGGTGTCGAACAGGGCATAATAGGTCCCATCGCGCTTGAACAGTACCGGCGCTTCGCAATTGCTGCCCAGCACGGCGCTGGTCTCGCCCGTGCCACTGAGATAATCGTCACTCAGGCGTTCGATCACGATGCAGTGCGCCTGCCCCGACTGCTTGGCGAAACTAATGGTGGCAATCAGATAGGCACTACCGTCCTCATCCTGGAACAGGGCAAAATCACCATTGCCGCAATCACGATTGGCGATGGCAGCTTGCCGCGTCTGGATGATGAATGGTCCCTCGGGTGTATCGGCGGTGGCGATAACGTAATTCGGACTATTGATGAACCACATCACGTATTGGCCAGTGCGCTGGTTATAGAGTACGTCCGGCGCCACCGTCAGCCCCTTGGCGAAAGTGGAAAACAAGGCGCCATGATCCGTCCAGGTATTCAGATCGGTGCTGCTGTAACAGACAATCAGATTGTCGGGAGTGAAACCGCTGTGATGCCGGTAATTGGTTCCATAAAAATAAAAGCGATCGCCAAAGCGACGCAGGCAGGGTTCATGACAGTCGACGATCGCGCCACTGGTATCGCTTCGAGGCAAGTCATTACGGATGACGATCTCTTGGGCCGGGCAGGTGGGCATGTTCCATCCTCTCATGCAGATCATGATGATGACCGGCAGCATCATGATGATGACCGGCAGCATCACTAGATGCTAAGCGCTTGGCCATGGACCGGAAGCAACGATTCATGCATATTTCTGCTGGGACTCGTCGTCACGGTGGGTGGATGGTCGAGGAGCACGCGCCAAAGTACTGAGGATCGGCTGCCACGGACTGTTAACCGTAAACGATAAACAGTAAACGGTACGCCGAAGGCAGCCTCGGCGGCAGGAAGCGATGCAACAGACAGCGATGACCACAATCCTACGACTCAAGCAACCGTCGTATGCTTGGCGATCCACCCGATTACGCCAAGACTGCTGACGGGCACCTCTAAAAGCTCAGGCGCTTCGCCAGATTTGCGCTTTCCGGCCCTGCCTGCGTTGCTGGAACCTCGAAATAGCCCTGC
>CAYONM010000246.1:0-5485 GCA_964405325.1 uncultured candidatus Brocadiaceae bacterium
CGAGGCCGAGGGGGTGTGCGACGGACGTCGCGAGGGGGCGAAGCCCCCTTTGAGGAAAGCGTCTCTTTTAACGGTACGCATGAATCCGCTCGATGGCTGCAATCACCTGCTCGACCTCGGTCTCCTGCATGACCCCGTGCCCAAGATTGGCGATCCAGCCCGGCTTCTGCCCGGCTTCGGCCAACAGGTCATCGACTCGTTCCAGCAACAACGCGCGTGTGGCCAGCAACAGCGCCGGATCCAGGTTGCCCTGGACACTGAGCCGCTCCGAACCGCCGAGCGCATCCCAACTGGCAACCAATGGCGTGCAGTGGTCCATGCCCAGCACATCAGGCGCGCTTTCCAGCATGGCCGGCAGCAGATGCCGGGTACCGGTGCCGAACAAAATCACCGGAATGCCCTCGGGCAGACTGGCCAGCAAGCGATGCGTATGCGGCTGCACAAAACGGCGATAGTCGGCTTCGGTCAGCTGCCCCACCCAGGAATCAAAGACCTGCACAGCCTGCGCCCCGGCAGCGACCTGAGCATGCAAATACGGCACCAAGGCATCGACCAGCATGCCCATCAACCGGTGGTAGGCCGCTTCCTGCCGGTACATGAACAGCCGGGTCTGGGCGAAGGCACGTGAGCTGCCGCCCTCGATGGCGTAGGCTGCCAGGGTGAAGGGGGCACCGGAAAAACCGATCAACGGAATATCTGCTGGCAAGGCCGCGCGGGTCTGGCGAATGGCTTCGGCGACGTAGGCGCAGTCCGCCGCCGCCTGGACCGGATCATCGAGACGATCGAGATCGGCCGCGCTGCGGATCGGCGGCGTCAGCACCGGTCCGTGCCCGGTGGCGAAGCGCAAGTCCTGGCCGAGGGCACGCGGGATCAACAGAATGTCGGCGAAAATGATCGCGGCATCGGCCTTGATGCGCTGCTGCGCGGTGACAGTGACCTCGCAGGCCAGTTCCGGCTGCAGGCAGAGATCGAGAAAATCCCGGCCGCTGCGGGTCTGGCGATATTCCGCCATGTAGCGACCGGCCTGTCGCATCAGCCAGACGGGAATGCGCTCAGGCTTTTCGCCCCGGCAGGCACGCAGAAAATGACTATCCCACAAGGATGGCGGCATGTCCAAGACATTGCCAGTTTGGCGATAAGGGAGACGACTCATACCAATTCCTCACGCAACAGGGCCACGGCACTGCGGGCACTGGTGAAAGCGAAGCGACCCAGATCCACGGTCAGCGGATCGACAAAAGCAAAGCCGGCAACATCATCACGAGCTTCAATGGGGCTGAAATCGTGCACCCGTGCCCGGTAGAAGACATCGCAGACCCGATAGGTGACCTCGCGGTACTCATAAATATTCGGCTGCGAGGTCAGATAACGCAGAGAGTGGATCTGCAAATTCAATTCCTCTTCGCATTCTCGGATGGCGGCGTGCTCGGCCCCCTCGCCATGATCGACAAAACCGCCGGGTAGATCCAGCATCCCCTGACCCGGATCACGTGCCCGGACGCAGACCAGCAAGTGGCCGGTATCGTCCTGAATCAGGCAACCGGAACCGGTCGCGATATTGAAAAACAGCACGAAGTCACAACGCCCACAGGCAAAACGATGGCCATTTTCCGAAGAAAAAGCCGGGGCGCCGCAACGCGGACAAAACTGCAGAAGTTCACGGGCATCGGTCATGGTTGCTCTCAGATACAAGAGGATAGACGAACAGTAGCAAAGAGAGCGGGCACAGAGAATGGCTTTGCTGGGAAACCGGAGCCCGCAGCTTGGCCACGAGGGCTTACGGGCACCTCTATAAACTCAGACACTTCGCCAGACTTGACGCCTCCCTCAGAGGGGGCGTTGCCCCCTCGCGACATCCGTCGCACAGCCCCACGGCCTCGGTCGGAGGTGCGGACCGCAGGTCCTCGCGCTTGGACGCGCTCGCTTTAGCACAGCTGGAAATGCCACGAATTCGACCTCTGAGGGACGCGTCAGAATTGCGCTTTCTGGCCAAAAAACAGCGGCGCGAAGGCCTGTTCTCTCCCCCCTTTCCCCTCAATGTCTCGATGCCCGCTGGGGTAAAACAAAAAAAAGGTCGCTCATGGCAAGGCCTACGGTTTGCTGTCGCAGGCGCAGGGCGACTGCTCGCAGCGACGGCAGAAGGCCGGATATTTTGCCGCGGTGACCGCGTTCAGATCGATGCCGGCAACCTCGGCCAGGCTGACCAGCCAGGCCTGGACGTCGGCAAACTCGCCGGCCAGGTCGTGCCGTTCCGGTTCGCGCAGGGCCTCGGCCAATTCGCCGACCTCCTCCATCAGATACATGAAGGTACCGGCGACACCGCGAGTGCGGTCCTTGTCGCCATAGGTGGTGGCGATCTGCTGTTGGAAATCCGCCAGGTCCATCAGACGTTCCAGGCCGCGGTCAGCTTGGCAGCCATCTCGGCCTGCAGACGGAGGTTCTCCCGATCGTCCTCGGCGTAACGGCGATTGAGAAAATCGTGCTCATCATCGCCCATCTGCCGTGGAATGACATGCCAGTGCACATGCGGAATCACCTGGCCGGCCGCTGGGCCGTCGCGCAGGATCACCGCCGCGTCGGGAGCGCCGGTCACCTGTTTCACGCAATTGATCAGCTTTTGTAGAAGCGGTCCCAATTCGAGCAGATCATCCATGGGCAGATCGCCGAGGAACTGGCCTTCGCTGCGCGGCACCAGCAGAGCATGACCGGGCCGGACCGGAAACAGGTCGAGAAAAGACACCCACCGCTCACCCTCAAAGACGAAGGCGCCGGGGACCTCGTGGCCGATGATGCGACTGAACAGACTGGGCATAGCTGACTCCTGACACGGATTCTGCGCCGCGTGGACGCGGTGAAAGCCCAAGGAACTCGCCTCGCTCGTCGGGGCTTTCCCCCGCCAGTCCGGCTCGGACCTCACGACGTCCGTCATACCTGCCAGCCGGGCTCCGGTCCCGCCATCGGACCAGCGCGCTTGGACGCACGCGCCTGAGCAAGCATGAACTCAACACGAATTCGACATTTAAGACGAACACCTAGCATGCCACAAGAAAAGGAAATCGTGATGATCACCTTCAACGATACCCAATGGGAGACCCTGCTCCCGACCTTGCGCACGGCCTGTCCGCGCCTGACCGATCAGGACCTGGCCGAATGCGAACAGCGCAGCGATCTGCTGGTCGCCAAGCTCCAGAACCGACAATGGATCAGCCGCAGCCAAGCCGAAGCCCTGCTCACCAGTTTGCTGCCACAAGGAACCCTTGGCCGATGAATCCCCTGCTCGCCACCACTGGTCTGCCCGCCTTCGATCAGATCCAGCCCAAACACGTTGAACCCGGCATACGGCAGGTGCTGCAAGAACTGCGGCAGGAGCTGGAACAACTGGAACAGTCCCGGCCCGACAGCTGGTCCGCCATCGCCCGGCCGCTGGAGGCGATCCACGATCGCCTGGCCCGCAGTTGGGGTGTGGTGCATCACCTGCTGGGCGTGCACAATAGCGAGGCCCTGCGGCAGGCGCACGATGCCGTGCACGGTGCAGTGGTGGCCTTCGGCCTGCGCCTGGGGCAGAGCCAGGCGATCTATCAGGCTGTCCAGCAGCTGGATGCCACACAGCTCAACCCGGTACAGCAACGCCTCCGGCAATCGCTGATGCGCGATGCCGAGCTCTCTGGCGTCGCGCTCACTGGCGCAGCCCGCGAACAGTTCAATACCATCCAGACCGAACTGGCCGAACTCAGCAGCCGCTTCAGCAATGCTGTATTGGATGCGGGCAAGGCCTTCGCCCTGGATCTGGACCAGGCCAACCAGGTGGCCGGCCTGCCAGAAAGCCTCCTGGCCCTGTGTGCACAAAACGCCCGTGAAGCTGGGCATCAGCAGGCCACCGCCAAAAGCGGCCCCTGGCGGATCACCCTGGACTTGCCCTGCTTCATCCCGTTCATGCAGCACGCCCAGGATCGCAGCCGGCGCGAGCAGCTGTACCGCGCCTATATCAGCCGCGCTGCCGAAACCAACGCAGCGGTTATCGAACGCATTCTGCGCCTGCGTCAGGATCAGGCCGAGCTGCTGGGCTACACCAACTACGCCGAATTATCGCTGGCCTCGAAAATGGCCGGCTCGGTAGCCGAAGTCGACCAGCTCTTGGATCAATTGGCCGTGGCTGCCCGTCCCATTGCCAAACACGAACACGCCGAATTGCACGATTTCGCCCGTGCCCACGGTCATGATGGTGAATTGCGCCACTGGGATATCACCTTTTGGGCCGAACGTCTGCGCGAACAGCGCTTCGCCTTCACCGACGAGCAGCTGCGCCCCTATTTCCCGCTACCCCGAGTCCTGGATGGCCTCTTCGGTCTGATTCAGCGCCTGTTTGCGGTCCGCATCGAGGCTGCCGATGGACAAGCCCCGGTCTGGCATCCGGACGTGCACTATTTCCAGATCCATCGCGATCAGCAGCTGATTGCCGGTTTTTATCTGGAGCCCTATTCCCGACCGGCCGAGAAACGCGGCGGCGCCTGGATGGACGACTGCCTGGGTCGCCGATGGCTGGGCAACCAGCTGCAATTGCCGGTCGCCCACCTGTGCTGCAACGGCACCCCGCCAGTAGACGGCAAACCCAGCCTACTGAGCTTCGACGACGTCGAAGCCCTGTTCCACGAATGCGGCCATGGCCTGCAACACCTGCTGACCACCTGCGATGAGGCCCTGGCCGCCGGCATCAACAACGTCGAATGGGACGCGGTGGAACTACCCAGCCACTTTTTGGAAAACTGGGCCTACGATCCCACCACCCTCAGCGGCATGGCCCGCCATGTCGACACGAATGAAGCCCTGCCCGCGGAACTGAAACAAAAGATCCTCGCCAACCGCAGCTATCGCGCTGCCTGGCAAACGCTGCGTCAGGTGCAGTTCGCTCGCATCGATCTGCGCTTGCATGAACGCAGCGATCGCCCGGATTGGGACGCGATCCTGGCCGAACAGTACCGCGTCGGCAAGCAGACCGCGCTCCTGCAACCGTTACCGGAAGACCGCACGCTCTGCGCCTTTGGCCACCTTTTTGCCGGTGGTTACGCCGCCGGTTATTACAGCTACAAATGGGCCGAGGTCCTGGCCGCCGACGCCTACGCTGCCTTCACGGAAGTCGGCACCGACCACCCCCAGGCCCTAGCCGAAGTCGGTGCCCGCTACCGCGACACGGTGCTGGCCCTGGGCGGCAGCTGCCACCCCCTGGACATCTTCCGTGCCTTTCGCGGCCGCGAACCACGCGTGGAGCCTTTGCTGCGGCAGGATGGCTTGCTGAATGAGACGCAAGAAAGCGATCTCTGCTGAAAACCGAGAGCTGACCGGTTGAATCAAGCTTTTTGGTTCCGGGCAGCTCCCGGCTGGCCCAACTCACGCCGATACCTCTGCTTAACACAAACATGACGGGTCCCTCAGAGGTCGAATTCGGGTGGAACCAGGCGAAGCGAGCGAGCGCGTCCAAGCGCGAAGT
>CAYONM010000247.1:0-5475 GCA_964405325.1 uncultured candidatus Brocadiaceae bacterium
GCAGCCAGGGAGGCTGCTGGGGGTCGAACTGGTTTTTCCTGGCAAGCCGCATGACTGTGAATGTTGTGTGGATTGGCGGCCTGTCAATTATAAATAGCCTGTCCCCTACCGTTCCATTACCGTTCCATCGCCGCAGAGGAAAGCCTTGCGGACGCAGCGACTGACGCAATGCAGCCAGGGAGGCTGCTGGGGGTCGAACTGGTTTTTCCTGGCAAGCCGCATGACTGTGAATGTTGTGTGGATTGGCGGCTTGTCAATTATAGATAGCCTGTCCCCTACCGTTCCCCTACCGTTCCCGCTCCTGCCGATGGGCACGACCTGGACGCCGTGTGTATGAAGTTCCTCGATGCGATCGGCATCCAGGCTGTCGATAAGCGGTGTGGTGATCATGGAAGGGTCCCTCAAAAGTCGAAAAAGCCGATCTCGGTGCCCACCAGCTGAGCGCGTGCAAGCGCGAAGACCTGCGGTCCGCACCTCCGACCGAGCGTGGGGCTGTGCGGCGAAGGCGCGAGGTCCGAGCCGGACTGGCGGCGGTGCCCCCTTGAAGGAAGCATCATGGGCTTGTCGTCCTTTTCCCGAGCAGGGGCAGGGGGCAGTCGAGGATGGCGGCCAGCAGGCGCAGCAAGGCCCATTCCGGCGGGCTGATCTGATCGTCGCTGGATACGCAGATGGCGAAGGCGTCGAGCAGACGCCGGCGCAGGCCCAGATGCAGGCTGTCCAGGCGTTTCAGGGCGGCGTCGAAATCGCGCAGGCGGCAGTGTTCCGGCAGTTCTGTCGGCAATTGCGCATCCAATCGTTTACAGGCCTCGGCATAGGCCGCCTGTGCCTGGGCGCGGTTCTTGTGCCCTTCCAAGGCCAGGAAAGTGAGCACGCAGGCTAGCGGTTCGGCGATCGAGCGCAGGTTGTGCATTATGTGCTTGGCTGCGGCCGGCTGGTCGCGATGCAGCGCATCACAGCTGTGTCGGACCAGTCGGAAGACGGCGTATTCGCTGACCGTTACCTGGTCGTCGGCCGCGATCAGCTGTTGCATGCCGCGCCGGAAGCGCTGGTACTGATCTTTGGTCAACAAGCGCAGGGTTGGCAAGCAGGTTTCCAATAGTGGGAGATGTACGACCACCGGCATGTTGCGGATGCTCTGGATCAGTTTGCGGGTCTCGTTCGCGACCAGGGGGTCGGCATGTTCGCCGACCACTTGCAGCAGACGCTCCTCCTGCTCGCGATCGGCGTCGACCACCAACAGGCCGTAGACGATGGCGCGGGCGCTGAACACGTCGTGCGCCGCTTCCCGCAGTTGACCTGGGATCTGGGACAAGAGGCTGCCGGCGGCGCTGACATCGCTTTGCGACATGCTGCCGATGTGCGCCATCAGAGCGAGCACGCCCTGTCCGACCACCTGATTTTCAATACTCTGCAGACGACGTCGCTCCTTGCTGCTCAGATCCTCGTCCGCCAGACGCGCAGCACGGTCGTCGGCGGCGACCTGCTCCGGCGCCGGCAGGCTGCCATCCCAATCGGGCAGCACGGCGCGGATGCGGGCTTCGATGGGGGGATGGCTGGCGAAACTGAAACCGTAGGATGTACGGCTGGCGCCGAAGAAGAGGTGGCTGAATTCTTCGCGGCTGGCGCGGGAGACGCGCGAGCCCAGGCCGACGGCGATGCGCTTGAGCACGTCGGCGACGGCGTCGGGATTGCGGGTGAATTGCACGGCGGCGGCGTCGGCCAGGTATTCCCGCTGCCGATTGACCGCGGCTTTGATGCCGTCCGCCATGAGTTTCCCGATGGAACCGATCAGCCAGAGCACGGCGCCAATGCCCAACAGGAATAGCAGGCCTCCGCCCTGGCGTCGACCGCGGCTGTGATAGTTGCGGTTGTGACCGCTGCTGAAGCTGAGCTTGAGCAGGGTGAGGCCGACGATCGAAAGCATGAGGATGCCGTGCAGTACCGCCACCAGGCGCAGGTTCAGGCGCATGTCGCCATACAAGATATGGCTGAATTCATGCGCGATCACGGCTTGCAACTGGTCGCGATTCAATTTGCGCAGGCAGCCTTCAGTGACGCAGATCACGGCGTCGCCTGGGGTCAGGCCGGCGGCGCAGGCGTTGATGCCCATTTCCTGTGGCAGGACGTACAAACCCGGAACCGGCAGGCCGGCGGCGATCGCCATTTCCTCGACCACATTGAGCAGCACGCGTTCTTCCGGGGCATCGGCACTGCGACGGGCGAGCCGGGCACCCAGGCGTTCGGCCACCGCCGGTCCACCCAGGCGCAGCTGCCAGCTGCGCCAGAGGCTGCCGCCGAGGATGCACAGCAGGCCCAGAGTCGTGGCGATGATGTGCGACCAGTGTTCAATTTCGGGACTGGGCGCGGGCCAGTAGTCGAAGTACAGCCAGACCACGGCATTGAGCGCCACTTGGATCAGGAGCACCGCCATCGCGAACAGCACCAGCAGCCAGCGGCTGCGCTTGCGAGCGTCTTCCTGATGCTGGAAAAAATCCATTGTTTACCCTTGTGGATCGGAAGGGGGTGGGCGTCTGGGTATTTTTATCCAGGAATGTGCTTCTTTGCCGCTCGTTGTGGAGTTGACCGTTAGCAGTCGGCAGTTTGCGGGTGCTCGCTGCGCTCGTGCTTGGGAGATGCCCCGCTGGATCTATGAATTGCCGACTGCCAACTCCATGGCGGGCCTTGAGCAGTCGTGAAACGGAAAATCATTCCATGCGCACTGCTGACACACGCCATGCACGTTAAAATTGAACTTTTGGTGCCTCGCGTTCGGCGGCGTCTTCGATTTCGAATTGTTGTGCCGGTTGGAAGCCCAGGGCGCCGGCGATGAACACCGCCGGGACTTTTTGCTGTGCGGTGTTGTAGCGCATGACAGCGTCGTTGTAGGCTTGGCGGGCGAAGGCGACCTTGTTCTCGGTGCTGGTCAGTTCTTCCGTGAGATCGGCGATGGTCTGATCCGCCTTGAGATCTGGATACTGTTCGAACAGGGCCATGAAGCGGCCCATGGCGCCGCCGAGGCCCGTTTCGGCCTGCATCAGGCCCCGCATGGCGCCGGCATCGGCGGGGTTGGCGGCGGCTTTCTGTTCTGCGTTCACCGCCTGGCTGCGCGCTTGGATCACTGCTTCCAGGGTGCCGCGTTCGTGTGCCATGTAGCCTTTGGCGGATTCCACCAGATTGGGAATCAGATCGTGGCGTCGTTTCAATTGCACATCGATCTGACCGAAGGCGTTGACGAAGCGGTTGCGCAAGGTCACCAGGCTGTTGTAGATGCCAACGCCCCAGAAGGCCAGGATCAGGGCGCTGAGCACGATGAGGCCGAGGATGATGGCCAGGATCATGGTGGTGGTCATGGGTAGGACTCCTGTTTCGATTACTGATGAGGATGTGCCGATTCGCGGAGGGGAAAGTGCGAGTGATGGTTGTCAATCAGGGCCGCTCAAAGCTCTCCCGGCCTTAGGCAGCCTGACCGACGGGAGAGCCGGATGCTGGAAATCTGCATGTCCGGTTCGACGAGGGCCCCGGCCGGGTCATAGACCCGCCGGGGCTACTCTACTGACTCTGTGAGAAAAATGATCGAACAAGGCGCTCAACCGGACGCCTCCGGCGCCGGTTGGCTTTGACCTTCGGTTGGGCAATGATCGGCAGCAGAATAATCGGATTGAAGCGGATGAGATTAATCCCGGAATTTTTACGCTGTCGCCGGCTCCAGAGGCTGCCTCTGAAGCCTATCGATGGCGAGTGCGCCTGATGTTGGGCATTTACCGGCCGCTTCGTGGTCTGGAGGCGTGGTACTGGAAGCCTTCGTCATGACTCGTCTCGATGACCACGTGTTTGTCCGTTGCGCCTGGGTCGAGGAGATCCGCTGGCGGGTCGCCGAGCACGCTGGCTGCGCCTTTACCGATGACCAGGTGTTCAGCACTCCAGTCCCGGCAGCATTGGCACGAACCGGACAAACAGATCATCCTGACGACGCCAGTCGTCGTCGCTGACGCGCTCCACCAGTTGCAGCACCTGTTCGTCATCGCGGGTGATGGGTTGGATCAAACGGCCGCCGATGGCGAGTTGGGCTTCCAGGGCGCTGTGATCGCGCGGAAAGACCGCGCCGACGTGGATGGCGTGGTAGGGGGCCTGCTCTGGCCAACCGGCGAAGCCGTCGCCGTGTTCATAGTCAATGCGGGCCCAGTCCCCTCGCCGGCATAGCGGTAAAATGTCCAGGGCGCGTGCCGCTAGCCGGCCTTGGCGTTCGCGGGCAAACACCTGGCCATCGGGCCCCACCAGCATCGCCAGCAGCGCCGTGACGTAGCCCGAGCCGGCACCAATGTCCAAGACCCGCATGCCGGCTTGTAGCTGCAACAGACCGAGCATGTGGGCGATCAGGCTGGGTTGTGAAATGGTCTGACCGGCACCGATGGAAACCGGGGCGTCGACGTAGGCCTGGCCCTGGGCATCGTCGGGCAGAAAGGCGTGTCGGGGCAGGCGGGCCATGGCGTTGCAGATGTGGGCATCACCGAGCTGGCCGATGGCGTCGCGGATCAGCCGCGCGCGCTGTCGCTGATGCATGGGACTGTCAGGAATCGGCATGTTCGGTCTCCTGGAGCAGACAGGCGTGGGCCAATAGCGCGGCGGAGACGCCGGCGTTCAGGCTGTCCACCCCACTGGCCATGGGAATATGCACCGCCTGGCAGCAGGCGGCCACGGGGGTTGAGACGGCGCGGTCTTCGTTGCCAACCACCACGGCCCAACGAGGGCTGGTCCGCAGTTGGGCGATGGGCTGGCTGTCGGTCCCCAGCAGTCCCGCGTAGGCGGGAATGCCGGCGCGTTGCAGCAACGTGAGCAAGGTTGGCAGATCCTCACTGAGCAGCAGCGGTTGATGGAAGACATGGCCGACCGAGACACGGATCGCCCGGCGGTACCAGGGATCGCAGCAGCCGGGGCCCAGGACCACCGCGTTCAGGCCCAGGCCGCGGGCAGAGCGGATGATGCCGCCAACGTTCGAGGCATCGTGCACCGCATCCAGGACCAGCAGTCGCAGGGGGCCGGGCTGAGCGGCGCGTTGCAGGAGCCAGCTGGCATCGCCGCAGGCGGGGCGCCTGCCACAGGCCAAGGCGCCGCGATGGATGCGATAGCCAACCACCTGCGACAGCAGCTCGGTACTGGCGGTGAACACGGGGATGTCGGGCCGGGCGGCCAAATCGGTCGTGAGCTTGTCGACCAGGCTGGGTTTCAGCAGCACGCTCTGCACAGGCAGGGGGCTCTGCAACAGCATGCGGATGGTTTCAGTGCCTTCGGCCACAAAGCGTCCGGCGCGCGCGCGCAGGGTCTGGTCCTTCAAGTTGCGATAGGGGTCCAGGCGGGGATCCTGCCAATGGTCGATGGCTTGCATTGCTGGCATTGCAATCTTCTCCGGCCAACGTCAACCGTGACGTTTCCCTCAAAGGGGGCTTCGCCCCCTCGCGACGTCCGTCGCACACCCCC
>CAYONM010000248.1:0-5458 GCA_964405325.1 uncultured candidatus Brocadiaceae bacterium
ATCGAACGCCTGGACTGCCCCGTCGGCGCCGCCGCGGCACCACGCCGGGGTCGCCAGAGCGATAGCCGTCATCAGCTGGCCATCGGCCTGGACAATACCGATGGCCGCCTGCTGGCGATCGAATTGACCCTGCTGCATCCCGAACAAACCGTCGAGGTCCAAGCCCACTGGCATCATGCCGATGGCCAGATACCCGGTGCCGCCCTCGCAGAAGCACCAAGCAGCATGATCGTCAATGGCAACCTGCATGTCGATATCGCCAACGAAGTCAAAGCCACAGCTCTCTTGTTCTGTGTCCTGCAATGCAGCAGCGGTCACCTGGTGCTGGAATCCTTCGCCACACCAAGCGAGCCTGCCGCCACGCTCTGGTACCGCCGCGACGTGTCCTCCTGGCAAGCCGACGACGGCGTCGTCGCCTGTCGTCTGATCCGTTCCCTGGCCGAGGCCCCGCCACCGCCGGACATTCGCCTGGCCGGTCACTTGCTGGAAACCGATCCCGAGCAGGCGGATTGCCTGCGCCTACCACCAGCCACCCTGCCTCTGGACACGGAAGGTGCCATCAGCCTGAAAGTAAGCACCGCCGCACCCGGCAGCGTCATACTCCGCGAACTGCAAATGAGCTGGTTTGAGGGCGAAACCTGATGCTCGAAGCCCTGGAACAACTCCTGGTCACCGCCGTCGGACAAACCCTGCCCGGCGCAGTTGCCGCTGGCCCCCTTGTGCCTGGCCACGACCTGAGCACCCAGCCGGTGCTACTGCAGGCCGAATCCCTGCAACTGGATCAACCACCGCCGGACGCCGAAGAACAACCCTCCCGCGAGACCGCCTACAGCCTGAGTCGCCACGATTATCAGGCCCCTGCCGCGCCCCTGCCAGCCGTTAACGCGGAGAACATGAGCGACATCAGCAATGCCTACAACAGCATCACCGTGCCCGGCAGCGATGCGATCATCGAGGTTCAGCACCCGCCCGGTCGGTTATTGGAAAAAGGCCAGGATTATTATCTGGACGATCGTCTGATCCGGCTCTTCCAACCACTGCCACCGTCCGGTCTGGTCCAGGTGCTGCTGCAAGGCAGTCAACGGGCTGGCTATCTGCAGCGGCTCCCAGCGCGATTGGAACTGGAATTGCAAGCCCATGGCACAAGTGCCGCCGATGCCGACAGCCGACAACGGCAATGCCTGGCCAGCAGCTTGCAGGCCCTGGATCCCATGCCCGCTCTAGCCGACAGCTGGCCGAGTGGTGCTTTCGTCCGGCTGCTCAAAGGTCAGGTGCAGCTGATGTCCTGGCAGCGCGATCACATCGAACACGACGGCAGCCGGTACTACCGCAGCCGCACCCGCCTGCGCCTCTTGGGCACGGCGGAATTGACCGTGATCACCGGCAGCCCCGAAGCAGTCGGCATTATCGACCACATCGATCATCGAACCACGGTCTCCGGCGACAGCCCCCCGGCCTGGTCCCGAATCTGAATAGTGTACGAGAAAGGTTCATCATGAGCGATCCCGAACGCCCCGCGCCCTACGTGCCCGCCGAACCAGGCGAGTTCATCACCGCGCAAGGCTGGAACGAACTCCAGACCCGCACCCGCGAGGATCTGGTTGGCCACGATCACAGCAACGGCTCATCCGTCGTGAGCGAGGGCTTGGCTGATGGTGCGGTCACACTGCAGAAATTAGCTGCAGACCTGCAAAGCCAACTCGGCAGCGGCACCGCTAGCGACATCAGCTATCGCGAGGAGACTGTGGCCAGCGCCCTGGACCGGCTGTTGGCCGGTGGCGTTGGCGGTGGCGATTGGGGCCCCTTCTCGCTGCTGATCAGCGGCCTGAAAGGCATCGATGCCAACGCCACAGCCGAACAGCGTCAGGCGGAATTGCTCAAAACCCTCGAACAGGGCCTGGAGCGTTTCGGCTCTGCCAGTATCGACGTGATCCAAGGCGGCTACCACCTACTGCGGGAATTACTGGGAGCCATCGATCAAGCACCAGGCATGCACGAGGACGGTATCGATCTGGCCGAACTCACTGACGATGCCAGCTACGGCGTGGTGGCCGCGCATGTGGAAGCGCAGTGGCAGCGCTTGCGCCTGGCCCTGGTGGACAGCCTGCTGGATGTGATCGACCAGGTTCAGGGCCTGGATCGCGCCACCCTCGAGGAATTTGCCTGGCGCTATGGCAGTAGTGGCGGCAGCTGGGATCACGTCGCGGCTCGTCAGGCCCTGGTCGACACCATCTGGAAGCCGGTCTTCGGCAGCACCGTCATCGGTGCCAGCAGTTTCGAACAAGCTCGATTCCTGATCGGTCTGCTGGTGAAGGCCACCATCGGCCATGTCGGCAAGTTGCTGCAAAAACAGGATCGTCTGGAACCGGTGCCACCGGAAAAATTGACCCTGCTGCAATTGCCCGCGGCGCTGCTTCGCGCCTGCAAACGGTCGCTGCGTCAAGGTGGCCGGGTCTGGCACGGTTTTCCACCGGGCGAAGGTGTTGGTCGGCACGACCGCCGTGCCCTGCTGCCCGACGCCACCGGCAAAGGCGCCTGGGAAGTCTGTCGTGACCGCCTGCGTTTTGTCGCGCTGAATAAAGAACAGGTCGCCGATGCCCGTGGTGTCTGCCGCTTCCCGGGCCTGGAGCTGCTTGACGCCACGCTCGTTGAAACCAAGGCGATTCGCGTGCTGGTTCGCAGCCGACACCAACAAGCGCCACACTATGTTTTAGCGGAATTCGAACAGGACATTTTGCGAGCATCTGACCGGGATTTCCAGGCGTTCATCGAAGGCCACTCGCCAAAGCCGGATAACCGCAACGGCGAATTCCTCCCCTGGAAACCGATTCCCTGGCCCGGTCTCGGCGAGGCCGTGTTTTTCCATCAACCGATCTCGGTCCGAGGGCTGGCGACCGATCAGGACCACTGGCTACTCGCCTTCGTAACTGACAGCCCCGATGTCAGCGGCCGCCCAGCCCCAGCCCCAGCCGTCGTTGGCGACACCGGCGCCCAGATTGATCTGCTGGAACAACGTCGCCTCGATGCTGGTGACGATGTCGAGCTGTCTGAAACCACCTTGTTTCGTAGCGAAAAGGTCGAGCTGCAGTTGGCCCACGCCAACCACGCCGACAGCATCAACCTACCAGCAGCCGTCCTGCCGCTCCCCCACCGCTGGCCCGACGTCCTGGCCATTGCCAGTGCCCACAGCCTGCATTCCAGCCTGGGCAAGACACCCGATCTGCTGTTGCTGCTGTGCCGACCCAATCCTGGGCTCAGCCTGCTACTACTCTACAGCAACAGAAAAGATTGGCGAACTGCCAAGCGTCTGACCTATCGCGCCACCCTGCAATTGTCCGATGGCCTCCAGGCCGTGGGCGCGGGCTATGACCGCATCGCCTTGCAGGATCGCGACAATGATCGCTGGTGCCTGTTGTCGGTAGCCAGTCTGCTGCAGGAGATCGACGGCGGTGATGAAGAATATCCGTTACTGAACGGCTTGGATGCCGATGGCCGACGTCTCCTGCGGGTCTTCGGCCCAGAAGAACTCGTCAGCAAGGTTTCCGAAGTCCAGAACAAGATCCCAGCTCGTCCGGCCCCCTTGTTGTGGCGCAACGGCCGTATCGGCGCCATCAGCGCCGACGGCATCACGCCGCTGATCAGCTGCCTGGACAGTGCTGCCGGGCAAGCCTGGTTGTTTGAGAGCAGCAAAAAAAATCTGGTCTGTCGTTTGCACAGCCGCCTCGCCCTCGCGGGTGGCAGTCTGGCCAGCATCAGCCATCTGGTCCAGAAACCGGATGTCCGCCTGTTGGCCGGTGGCGCGGGTGACGGCGATCGCCTACGGACCATCTGGCAAGAACTGCCGAAACTCCTGGATATGATCGGTGCTGACTTCCCCACCGAACCGCAGCCGGAACCAGAACCAGAACCAGAACCGGAACCGGAACCAGAACCAGAACCGGAACCGGAACCAGAACCAGAACCAGAACCGGAGCCGGAGCCGGATCTGGGTGAATGGGCGATGCTGATCGAGGCGCAGGTCAATACCAACAAGGACCTCCAGGGCCTGATGCGTCGCGCCAAGCCGGCCTTCCTGCAGCAGCTATCGGTCGAGGACTGGATGTATCTGGTGCGCGAATTTCGCAATCCTGACAAACTGCATCCGGCCTTTGTCGCCAAGGTGTACGAACAAATCAAAGCCCAGATCGCGTCAACCAAGCTGTGGCAGTTGCACATCCGTTCCGCCATCATGCTCGAAGAACGGGTCCTGAAAATCCTGCCGGAATTATTTGGTAGCGAAAAGGCCCTGTTGGTCGCCACGCCGCAGGAATGGCTGACTATCCGTAGCCATCTTCTGAATAAACGCATACCAAAAATCTTGCTGACGAGTCTCCATGAACAGATCAAAACGGGTGACATCGAACGCGCTCTGATCGACAAGCTGCTGACGGTGGATTCCGGCCCAACGGAACCGGAAGCCTGGCGCGACTTGGTTGATCCCGCAGTCAATACCGATCCGGATCTCAGAAAGGTCATGGAGCACAATGGCGAACGGCTCCTGGATGCCCTATCGCAGACGGAATGGCAAATCATCATCCACGCCTTCGCTATGCGCGACAGCCTACATCCCACCGTCCGTGAGGAGATCCTGCGCAATCTTAAGGCCGAAAAATTGAATCCCAAATTGTGGCAGCAACACGTCCGACACGCCGTCATGCTGCATCAGGATGTGCTCGCCATCCATCCCGCCATGCTCAAGAACCGACGGGCACTCAGCGTCGGCAGCGCGAGCGAATGGCTCTCGCTTCGCCCGGCCATCACGAACAAGAAACTGACCAGACAAGAGAACAAAACATTCGGCGAACACATCAATTTCGGCACTCTCCCGCGTGAATTCTTTCAGCAGCTGCTGCAGAAATACGGAACGGATCCAGACGCCCCGCGTGAACCGCGTGACGGCCTGTTCAACTTCGATCATTTCAACCCCTTTGAACCGCCCCGGCGCTGATGACGAAACCCGGCGAACCATGGCTCCCGGTCGTCCCGGGCCAAGCGCTCAGGGCGCAGGACTGGAACCACCTGCAGGTGCTGATCGGCGTCGAGCTGCAGCGCCTGCAGGCGCGTATCGCTTCCCTGGAAGCGGAACTGCGGCACAGCCCCGAGGCATTGCACCAGCGCGCCAGGCAGCTGAGCGAGCAGGCCTATTTCGCCAACCGACGCAGCCGCGAGATCCATCACCGCGACTGCCCGTATGCGCCGCGCATATCAGCCAGCAACCGCTATCCGGAGGATGGCTTTCTTGACGGCAATGGAGTTGCCGAATTGATCTTACGTGGATTCAACGGCTGCCGAACCTGCCTGTCTGCCTTTGATCGTGATCGACGGCTACCGAAAACCTAGCCTCGGCTGTTTTTGGTCAAGAAACCGCTCGGTCGGACGGCTTCGCGCTTGGACGCGCTCGCTCGCTTCGCCTGGTTCC
>CAYONM010000249.1:0-5432 GCA_964405325.1 uncultured candidatus Brocadiaceae bacterium
AATTCATGACCGCTGTGATGAATGACGCGTCCCTCGGAGATTGAATTTGGTTTGGCCCAGGCGAGCGCGTCCAAGCGCGAGACCGGCCGACCGAGGGATGGTTTTTCGGCGAAAATGGCGCGTAGCGCCGCCGAAAAACGCTCGCGCAGCGAGCGAATCCCGACCGAGGCCGAGGGGGTGTGCGACGGACGTCGCGAGGGGGCGAAGCCCCCTCTGAGGGACCCGTCATGAATGACGCGTCCCTCGGAGATTGAATTTGGTTTGGTCCAGGCGAGCGCGTCCAAGCGCGAGACCGGCCGACCGAGGCCGAGGGGGTGTGCGACGGACGTCGCGAGGGGGCGAAGCCCCCTCTGAGGGAACCGTCATGGCCCAATACGACAAGGAAAAAAGGCAGAGGCTCAACCACGTTCATGCCGCTGGTGCTCTGCAGGTGATAATAGGCAGCACAAGCCAGGAACCCCAGCCTACTGGTGCCGCATGGTTTTACGAGTCGTTGTGCCCGGCGCGGTGGCCTACCGGTTCAGCTTCGACGATCGGCGTCAACTGTAGCCGATCGCCGATTCGTGAGACCTGCACGGTCTGACCATCGCGAATGCGTTCCGCCACCAGTTGTCGGCCTAGCTCGGTGCCGATTTGTTTCTCGACATAGCGACGCATGGGCCGCGCACCGTAGATGGGATCAAAACTGTTTTGGACGATGTAGTCACGGGCGGCGTCATCCAGCTCCAGCCGTAACCGGCGTTTGGCCAAATGCCGATTCAGATCGGCGATCAACAGGTCGACGATGGTGGTCAACTGGTCGGTGGTCAGTGGCTTGAAGACGACGATATCGTCCAAGCGATTGAGGAATTCCGGACGGAAATGCCGTTTCACTGTCGTCAAAACCTCTGCTTCGACTTCGTCGGAGATGAATCCGTTGGGCTGTACGCCGGCTAGAAGGTGCTCGGCGCCCAGATTGGAGGTCATGATGATCACCGTGTTGGCAAAATCGACCGTCCGGCCCTGCCCGTCGGTGAGTCGGCCATCGTCCAGCACTTGAAGCAGCGTGTTCCAGACCTGGGGATGGGCCTTTTCCACTTCGTCGAACAGGACGACCGAGTAGGGCTTGCGCCGTACCGCCTCGGTGAGCTGTCCACCTTCGTCGTAGCCGACATAGCCGGGGGGCGCGCCGATCAGCCGGCTGACGGCGTGGGCTTCCATATATTCAGACATATCAACGCGCACCAGTTCCTGCTCGGAGTCGAACAACTCGCGCGCCAGACTCTTGGCTAGTTCGGTTTTTCCGACGCCGGAGGGCCCCAGGAACAGGAAGCTGCCGGTGCAACGATGTGCACCGGTAACATCGGCACGGGCCCGAAGCACCGCATCGGCCACTGCTTGTACCGCCTCGTGCTGGCCGACCACACGTTCGTGCAGGTGATCGGCCAGATGCAACAGCCGGTCGCGTTCGGAGGTATTCAGGCGCGCCACCGGGATACCGGTCCAACGACTGACCACTTCGCCGATCTGCTCGGGGCCGACCAGTTCAGTCAGAAGGCGGCCATCCTGGTTGTCAGTTTGCAAATCGGCCAGTCGTCGCTCCAGCTCGGGAATACGACCGTAGCTGAGTTCTGCCTGTCTACCCAGGTCGTAGTGGCGTTGCGCTTCTGCCAGTTGCTGTCGGGCCTGTTCAAGCTCATGCTGAGCGGACCGGAGGATCTCGATGCTGGTTTTCTCCTGCCGGTACTGATCCTGCAGGATCGCCAACTCGCTTTTCAGCTTACCGGCCTGCTCACGCGCTTGTTTCAGGCGCCGTTTGGACTGCTGGTCAGGCTCCTGCTCCAGGGCGGTGATCTCCACTTCCAGCTGCATGATGCGTCGTTGCAATTCGTCGATCTGTTCTGGCTGCGAATCCAGTTGCACTCGGGTGGAGGCGCAGGCTTCGTCGACCAGATCGATCGCTTTATCTGGTAGGAAACGGTTGCCAATGTAGCGATCGGACCACTCGGCTGCCGCCACCAAGGCAGCATCGGCGATGCGGACGCCATGGTGCGCTTCGTAGCGTTCCTTTAAGCCACGCAAAATGGAGATGCTATCCTCCACGCTCGGCTCATTGACCAAGACCTGCTGGAAGCGGCGCTCGAAGGCCGCGTCTTTTTCCACGTGTTTGCGATATTCATCCAGGGTGGTGGCGCCGATGCAGCGCAATTCACCCCGCGCCAGCATGGGCTTGAGCAGGTTGGCCGCGTCCATAGCGCCATCGGTCCGCCCGGCACCCAGCAGCTGGTGCATTTCATCGATGAACAGGATGATGGAGCCATCGGCTTGTTGCACCTCCCTCAGTACGCCTTTGATCCGTTCTTCAAACTCGCCGCGGAATTTCGCACCAGCGACCAGCGCGCCCAGATCCAGGCTGATCAGGCGCTTGTCGCGCAAGCTCTCGGGGACATCACCAGCCACGATCCGGTGCGCCAGACCTTCAACGATGGCGGTCTTGCCGACGCCGGGTTCGCCGATGAGTACCGGATTGTTTTTGGTTCGACGTGACAAGACCCGGACCACACGACGGATCTCGTTCTCGCGTCCGATGACCGGGTCGATCTTGCCAGCACGCACGTCGGTGATCAGGTCGTGACCAAAACGGCCAAGGGCATCCATACCGGCTTCGGCGTTGTCGTCTTCCACGCGAGCGCCACCGCGAATGTCGGCACAGGCAGCATCGACCGTCCTCCGGCTCAGACCTTGGTCCTGAAGCACCTTGGCCACCGTGGTGTCATCGAAGAGCGCACGCAGCAGATGATCGACTGCCACATGGCTGTCCTGCTGCTCCTGCTGCAGACGAATGCTAGCCTGCAGAACGCTGACCGCACTGGCGCCGAAGCCGATCTGGTTGGGCGGGGGGGTCTGGCTGGGCAGCGCAGCAATCTCGCGTCGGAACTGTTGCAGCAGGGCGTCGACATCGGCGGTAGCGTTCAGGGCGATGCGCCGTGCCAAGCCATCGCTGGGCTCAAACAGTGCATAGCCCAGGTGCAAAGCCTCGACCTGGGCGTGTTGGAATTTCCGGGCCAGATCCTGGGCGCCGACCAGGACCTCTTGCGATTGCATGGTGAACTGCTTGGGGTCGAACATGGACAGGCCTCCTTGCGTTACAGGAGCAAGTAGCACATGTCATGCCAAGTCTTTTTGCTGCATAATTAGTCAAAAACCTGTCATTCTGACGTGGCTTCATTTGGTCGCACGCCATTGCAGCATAAGCGCATAGTTGCCATCATCATCCGTGTCGCCTTGAGGAAAGCGCAAACCACAACGAGGAGACGACCAGGGATCTCGAGCGCCCTGATGCCCGGCATGGGACCAGGCCTTTTCAGTCTCACTCCAGGATGGCTAACCGGTATTGGACTCGTTGACAAATGGTCGCCGCGAGAGGGAGCGCACCCCGTGCCAGAAGCGTCAGAATCGCTCATCATCGGTATTGGGGATGGTCAAGTCGCATCACCGACCTAGCTTGGTTGGTGCTCGCATGATGAGGAAAGGAGCGGGACGCTCATGGATAAGCAGACCCTGTTCAGCAAACTGGACACACAACGAATCGAGACGCCCAGTTGGGGCTATGCCGATTCCGGCACCCGATTCGGGAAATTCTGTCAGCCCAATGCTGCCAAGACCCTGTTGGACAAGCTACAGGACGCTGGTCAGGTGCACAAATACACTGGCATCTGTCCGCTGGTGGCCCTGCACATCCCTTGGGACAAGCCAGAAAATGGTGATTGGGCTCCCATTCAGGCCGAGGCAGCCAGTCACAACATCGCCATCGGCACCATCAATCCCAATGTCTTTCAGGACCAGTGCTACAAGTGGGGCAGCTTCAGCAATACCGATCCCGCCGTACGTCAGAAGGCCCTAGAGCACCACTTGGAATGCATTGAAATCGCCAAAGTCACTCAAGCAAATGGCCTCAGCCTGTGGTACGCTGATGGCACCAACTACCCCGGCCAGGGCGACTTCCGTCAGCGTCGCAGCTGGTTCAAGGAGAACCTACAGAAGGTTGCTGCCACGCTGCCTGAGGGCCTGCGCATGATCGTGGAATACAAGTTCTTCGAGCCAGCCTTCTATCATACCGATCTGGCCGACTGGGGGCAGAGCCTGATGCTGTGTCAGGCTTGCGGGCCACAGGCACAAGTGCTGGTGGACACCGGACATCATGCCACCGGGACCAACATCGAGCACATCGTTGCGACACTGTTGCAGGAAGGCCGCCTGGGTGGCTTCCACTTCAACGGCCGCAAGTACGCAGATGACGATCTGACCGTCGGCTCGATCAATCCCTATGAGATGTTCCTGATCTACAACGAGTTGGTCGCCGCTGAAATGGATGGCAGTGATCCGGTTGCCCAGGACTGCGCTCGCAACGTGATGTACATGTTTGATCAGAGCCACAATCTGAAGAATAAGATTGAGGCCACCATCCAGAGCACCCTGTTCGTGCAGGAGATGTTCGCCAAGGCGCTGTTGGTGGACCGTGAAGCCCTGGCGGCGGCGCGTATGAACAACGACGTGATGCAGGCCGAAGAGTGCCTGCGCGATGCCTATAACACCGACGTCCGGCCGCTGTTGGAAGAATGGCGCAGCAATAAGGGCTTGGAGCCCAAGCCACTGCAGGCTTTCCGGGCGAGCGGCTACTCCGACGCGGTCGCCAAGCAGCGCAGCCGTGCGGCGGTGGCTGCTGCTTCCGGCGGTTATCAATAGAAAGCATCGATCCGAGCGCCACGCGCTCGGATCATGAGTGTGCTTAATGGGCACCTCTATAAACTCAGGTCGAGCCAGGCGCAGACGATTTTTGGTCCTGCCAAGGCGCTGGTGCCGAAGGAATAGCAGGGCTATTTCGAGGTTCCAGCAACGCAGGCAGGGCCGAAAAGCGCAAGTCTGGCGAAGTGCCTGAGTTTTTAGAGGTGCCCTTATGCATTGATGGCGGGCTCTCCAGGGGGCCCGTCGAGTCGTTCATGGACACTGATCAGTTCATCCAACCTGGTGTAGCGGAACAGTCGACGATTGGTTTCGGACACACCGACCACTTCCAGGGAGACCTGTCGTTTCTGGAGGTGAATGTAGGTTTGCACCAGTTCTGCCAGCATCGGGCTGTGCAAGATCTCCACATGGCGAAGATCCAGAATCACATGGCGATCCTGATCCTGGACCTGTTCCTGTACCATCCAAGAGAAATAGCCAGGCTTGAAAACCGGGCTCATAATGATGGTTATTCTGAGCAGCACGTGATCACGAACAACATTCATGTGCTGAAGGCTACGCCCATTCTGGTCCTCTGGCAAGCTTGGTTGCTGGTATTCGAATCATGAGATGATCAGATGAATCATCAAAAAGGATAGTCATGACGTTTCCATCAGAGGGGGCGTTGCCCCCTCGCGACGTCCGTCGCACCCGCCAGCCGGGCTCCG
>CAYONM010000250.1:0-5339 GCA_964405325.1 uncultured candidatus Brocadiaceae bacterium
CCACCCCGCCGCAGGTCGCCGCCCCCGATTCCCAAGGGGCCAAGCCAACCGCGCGCGCACCGCAGGTTACCGAGCCAGCGATCGAGATGACCATGGCCATCCCCGGAGCAGGAGTGCCACTGCCGGCAGCACAAGCGGAGCCGGCCGCACCGGAGCCCAGCTTTGACATGACCATGGCAATCCCGCCACCACAAGCCGCTCCCGCCCCAGCAGCGACCCCCAGCAGCGATCCGGAAGCTGCCATCGCACCGCTGCCTGCCCCTCCGGTCGACCCGCTAGCGCCCACCGCCGCACCGCAGCCAGAACCCTGCAACCGGCTACAGGGCGATCTGAAGCAAGCTCTTTTCGCTAAGAATATCGCCCTGGTGCCAGTGACCGGTGGCGAACCCATCCTGCTGTTTGCCGGGCAAGACCTGATCATGGGCAAACACCGCACCGAGGGTGTCGATGCCGTCATGCGCCTGTACCCGATAGAGGAGCAGGCCCTGCTGTGGCAGCGCATCAGTCGTCAGCACCTGCGTCTGGTCCTGCACGACGGCCTGGTCTGGGCCGAAGACCTGGGTTCGTCCAACGGCAGCTGCGTCGACGGCGCCGCGCTGCGCGCCATTCTACCAGCCCCTCTGCCACGCTCCGGCCCGGTGGAACTGGAACTGGCCGGCGTGCTGCGCTTTGCCGGCCACGTCCATCGCCTGCAAGGCGACAGCGACCTCCCAGCCGATTTGCCCCTGGCACCTTACCAGACCGGCGTGCGAGTGCTGACCCTGCGCCGCGCCGATAATCGACCGGCTCTGCAAATGGCGCTGGTAGGGCGCCACGTCTGCATTGGTCCGCGCGATAGCGATGCCGATCTCTGCCTGACCCAAGTCACCAACGGCCATGCCCTGCGCATTGGTCATGCCGCCGGTCGCTGGCTCTGGCAACAGGAATCGGAGTGGCAGATATTGCAGGCCAGTGATGAGCTGGAGCTGGGCTCCTGCCGCCTGCACGCCGAAATCCTGCAGCCACACCACTTCGGCGTCTGAATATCCCCTGGAAATTCAGAAAACCTTTGAACAAGCGTTTTCCCTAAAGGCCTCGCAAACGGTCTTTGCTTGTTTTTGCAGGCTGGCCCTTGCGCCCGTGTGCAGCCGCTTCACGATTCCTTCCGTCCTTCTCAGGCCATGCTCGGTCACAGCTACAGCTGACGAGCAGATACAGGGGATCCCATGACCGACATCAAGAATATTGGTAGCTATCAGGTTGTCCGCGAGCTCGGCAAGGGGCTGATGGGCACGGTTTATCATGCCAGCCTCGACAGCCAGTACTGGGCACTGCGCGTCATGCCCGACAACGCCGTACGACAATCGCCGACGGTCAATAAACTGGTGGGCGATGAGAAACATCCCGCCTTGGTCCGCTACAAGGAGACCGGCGTCGATCCTGGCGTCGGCTCTTTTGTGTCGACCGATTTCATCGACGCCCGCCCCATCAGCCGCGATGGCTTGGCCGGCGTGCCGGTGACCGAACGGATCAAATTCCTGGTGAATCTCATGGACGGCCTGAAATGGCTACATGGCCAAAACCTGGTGCACGGCTGCATCAAACCGTCCAATGTCCTGATGACCAAACGGGGCAAGACCGCCCGTGGCTTGTTCATTGATGCTGGCCTGGTGTACGTACCTGGTCCCGCCACCGATGCACGCCTGCTGCGTCGCGCCTATCCCTACATGGCTCCAGAATTGATCGAGGCCTATCGCAGCGGCGATCGCAAAACCATCGATCAGGCCCTGACCCCAGCGGTCGATATCTACGCTGCCGGCCTGCTGATCGCCGAAGCGCTCTCCGGCCGCAAGATGTTCACCGATGCCCGCTCCATTGATCACGTGCTGATGCGCAAGGCTCGAACCACGCTGAGTATGACCGGCCTGAACCAGTCGCTGTACCGGGTGGAATTCAGCACCCTCACCCAGGTGGTCGCCAAGGCAGCCGAACCCGATCCCGGCCGTCGCTGCAGCTCCATTGCCGAATTGATGGAGAGCCTGGCCGCCTGCACCCGCTCTCCGGAGTCTGAAGCCGCCGCCGGCTGATCGCCCCCCTTCCTCTTCGTCTTTCCACTCCCGCCAGTAGCGAGGATGTCTCCCATGCCCGACCCTGCGTTGTACCCCAAGCTCCGCGCCGACACCGAAAACCTCTTCAACCTGATCCAGTCCTTTGACGAAGAATTGTCGAAGGAAGCCCAGTCGGGCATTCCTGGCTACGCCGATTACGGCGCCGCCGGCGTTGGCAGCCACTTGGAGCGGGCTAGCCGCCTGTTGGCCAAGCAGCATTACACCATGTGCGTGGCCGGCACTTTCTCCTCGGGCAAAAGCACCTTCATCAACGGTCTGCTCGAAGAGTCTGAACTGCTGCCGGCTGCCGCCGGGGAATGCACCCTGTCGATTACCGTGGTCCAGGCTCCCGGACCAGGCGAGAACGAACGCGTTGCGGTGGACTACTTCACCAAGGAAGTCGCGGTCAATTCGATCATCGAACACCAACAGAAGTTTCGCAACGCCTTCAAACATTGGGAAAAAGATCTGCTGGGCGCCGGGGTCGAACAGCAGATCGATATCATCAAACAGGTGGTCAGCTGGCTACCGACGGTCCAGGACGACGACAGCCTGCCAAAAGCACTGCGCGAGGAATACACCAGCGGCAAGTGCGAAGACGAATTCATCCCCATGCTCAAAGGCTTCCTGCATTACCTTGAGCAGCACTCAGACCGCATGGGCCGCACCTATATCGACAATGATGTGGACAGCGCCGGTAAGTACCTGGCCTCGGACGGCCCGCAGAAATTCTTCGACATCGGCCACCTGCTGCTGATCGAGAAGGTGACGGTCTTCAAGAACAACCGTCTGTTTGTCGAGAAGGGCCTTCAGATCGTCGATACCCCGGGAACCGACTCGGCCAACCCCCGCCAGCGCGACATCACCCATCAATATCTCAACAATGCCGATGTCGTGGTCAGCGTGCTGGAACCACGCGGTTTCACCATGGCCAACATGGACATCATCGCCGAGATGGCCCGCGCCAACATGGGCAACATCCGCAACAAGATGTTTTTCGTCATCAATAAGTTCGACATGCTCTCGCCGGACGAATTTGAAGGCAACCGCATCGGCATCTACCTGAACAACGAGTTCAAAGCCAAGGTGCTGCAAGAGCAGCTCTCAGCCAAGCACATCTATCCCACCGTCGCCCTGGTCGACGTACTGCGCGCCAAGAACGACAGCAAGCAGGAAGCCAGCGTCCTAGCCTCCTGCAAGGACAAGCTCGATCTGGTCGGCGCCGACACCGAAGAGCCCTGGAAGACCCGCGTCACCGACGCGCTCAGCGGCAACGGTGTGGTTAAAATGCGCGAGACCCTGATCAATTACCTGGAGCGGGAACTGGCCTTCGAGCGCCTGCGCGATGTGCAGCGCGCCCTGGATATACCGATGCAAGCGGCAGCGCAGCTGATCTCCGCCAATGGCGACCTGATCAACCAGGCCCGCAGCGGCCGCACCTCTGCCGTTGGCCAGATCCGCGATTTCGTCACCAAGGCGCAAACTGCCTTCGAGTCCAACCTGCTGCAGCTGGCCCAGGGCCTGCCCACCATCATCAAGGAACGGGTGATCGCTGGCGTAATCAAGCCCAAGGTCAACGAGATGGTCGAGCGCTTCAAAGGCGTCAAACTCACCGATCTCGACGTGCAACGCAGCCTGACCGGCCGTACCGCACAAATGCAGACCCCGGCCGAAATCAAGCAGCTGTGGATCGATTTCGTCAAACAAAAATTCTGCGACGACTTCGTCGATCTGATCCGCGAGAACCTGGTCGGCCCGGTTCAAGGCCTCGTGGATCAGCAGATCACCGCCTCGAACGTCGATAAGATCCTGGAATACATCTCTCCCGACGACCAGAATCTGGCGCAGCCGCTACGCGACGCCATCGAACGCAGCAAACAGAACATCGACGTCCTGACCCGCATGCGCGCCGACGAGGAGACCTGGGTCATCCGTGACCGCGACATCCGGCCGCAGGGCTTCGAACCGGCCTGGACCGAACAGATCGAAACCAGCTTCAAGCAGGACATTGTCGGCCAATTCACCGCGGGTCTCTCCGCCTTTGCCGATAAACTGGCGGTGGCCTTACCGAAATATTACGGCGTGGTCGCCCGCAACCTGATCGCCGAATTCAAAGCTGGCGCCGACGAGATGGAACGCGCCTTGCTGAACAAACCGGACATCGATCTACCGATCCACCTGCTCACCGGCGAAGCCCCCGATCCGAGGGAAAAGCTCAAGCGCCGACTGCTGTTGTTCGCCGACCTGCTGGACAAGGCCCGCGAGGCCTCTGGTAGCCTGACGGGCACGCTGGGCGGCGACTGATCGCCGCCTCAGGATAGTGACGATTTTTTACCTCGAAGACGCGAAGGGCCTTACGGATTTCGACCCCGTCATACTTCCGTTCAATATTTCAAAGCAACACGTCTGCACCCCTACGATTCCATAAGACCTCGCAGCGGTTTTCTCCTCCCGACCTGGCACCCCTCGGAGTCCCTCCCATGCCCCTGATCCCGGACCCCTGCTTCATCGAATCCATTCGCGCCCGTTCCGGCCCCAAGCGGGTGTTGGTGCACATCACCAACGGCAGCCCCGAAGCCGTGGCCTTGAAAATTGAGAATGTCGAGAAACCCGACTATGTCGATGTCGAGCGGGCGATGATCGGCGACACCCTGTCGTTGAAGAAGAGCGGCAAGCTGCCGCTGGTGGTCAATATCAACACCGAACACCGTTTCTTCCCAAGCGAAGACAGCGCCCAGGAACAAATCAAGTTCGAGTTCGATAACGGCGAGGTGCTCACCGTTTTCCTGTACCTGCAGGAGATCATCAACACCGTCGAAACCTTCCGTGGCACCTTTTCCATCGACTTCGGCACCACCAATTCCTGCTACGCTTCCAAGGGCCGGGTCGGTGACGATTTCCAGATGTCCGACGCGCTCAAGCCACCCCAGGTCAGTCGCGAGATCCCGACCCTGATCCGCTTCGTCGACATCTCCGACCGTGCCCATCCCAAGATCGAAATCGGGCATCAAGCGCGCGACTACATTGCACACAATTCCGGCCGCAATTTCACCTACTGCATCTCCATCAAACGCCTGATCGGTTCCGAGAAGGACGTCATCATCCTGGACGATCGCTCCGGTCTGGAGGCCGACCGCTACCAGGCCTACAAGCCCTACGAGATCGCCGGCTTCATCCTGAAGGAGCTGATCCGACAGGCCGAACAGGAACTGGGACAGCAGATCGAAAATGTCGTTGCCACTTTTCCGATCC
>CAYONM010000251.1:0-1082 GCA_964405325.1 uncultured candidatus Brocadiaceae bacterium
GCCAGTTTTTTATGATCCAACGTCACATGAGACGACTATGAATAACACCAGAAAGTTCCGCTCCTCAGCCCTACCCCCTAACCCCTACCCCCTAAACTACCCCTTCGTGGCTCTGGTCGGGCAGGACGACATGCGGCAGGCGCTGCTGCTCGCGCTGGTCGATCCGCGCCTGGGCGGCGTACTGCTGCGAGGCGAGAAGGGGACGGCGAAATCGACTGCTGCCCGTAGTCTGGTCGATCTGATCGCAGGCGGCGAGGAGCGCGTCCCCTTCGTCGACCTGCCGCTGGGCGCGACCGAGGACCGGGTCCTCGGCTGCCTCGATCTCGAGGCAGCGCTGCACGAGGGCCGGGCGGTTTTCGAACCCGGCCTCCTGCAACGGGTGCACCAGGGCATCCTCTACATCGACGAGGTCAACCTGCTCGACGACCACCTGGTCGAGTGTCTGCTCGATTGCTGCGAGTCGGGGATCAATCTGGTCGAGCGCGAGGGGCTGAGTCACAGCCACGAAGCGCGTTTCACCCTGATCGGCAGCATGAACCCCGAAGAGGGCGAATTGCGGCCGCAACTGCTCGACCGCTTCGCCCTGGCGGTGGCGGTGAGTGGTGAGCAGGATGTGCAGCTCCGTCGTGAGCTCATGCGCTCTTGCGAGGCCTATGTGGCCGACCCCGCCGCCTTCCGGGCCGAGTACGCGGCCGAGACCGAGCGCCTCGCGCTGCGCATCGCCCAGGCCCGCGAGCGCCTGCCGGCGGTGATGGTGCCCGGCCATATGCAGGCCTTCGCGGTGGAGATTGCCGCCGCCAACCATGTGCAGGGACACCGCGCCGACCTGGCCATGGTCCGCGCCGCCCGCGCCCGCGCCGCCTGGGACGGGCGCTTGCAGGTCGAAGCCGACGACCTGACGACGGTGGCCCCGCTGGCTCTGCTGCATCGCATGCGACAGCACAGCGAACCGGAACTGCCGCCTCCGCCTCCGCCTCCGCCACCACCCAGCGATCAGGACGATGACCGGCAAGACGAGGGCGACGAGGAACAACAGCACAACGAACAGCAGCACAACGAACAGCAGCACAACGAACAACAGC
>CAYONM010000251.1:1182-5338 GCA_964405325.1 uncultured candidatus Brocadiaceae bacterium
GAACAACAGCACAACGAACAGCAGCACAACGAACAGCAGCACAACGAACAACAGCACAACGAACAGCAGCGGGAACAACAAGAACAGCAACAAAGCGAGCCACAGGATCACGAGCGCTCCGGCGAGACTCCGCCACCACCGCCAGCGCCGGCAGAGGAGACCGTGCACGCGGTCGGCAGCCCGTTTCGCGTGCGCGCACTGGCCTCGCGCATGGATCGTCAGCTGCGCACCGGCTCTGGCCGCCGCAGCCGCAGCCGCTCGGCCACGCGGCAGGGGCGCTATGTCCGCGCCAGCACCCGTCGCGATCGCGACGATCTCGCCTTCGATGCCACGCTCCGGGCGGCGGCCCCGCACCAGCGCAATCGCCGCCAGCGCTACGCGGCGACCAATGGCCGGCTTGCAATCCACATCGAGTCGAACGACATCCGCACCCGCGTGCGCGAGCGGCGGGTCGGCAACCTGCTGCTCTTCTGTGTCGACGCCTCCGGCTCGATGGGGGCGCGCAACCGCATGGTCGAAACCAAGGCCGCGATCATGTCGCTGTTGCTCGATGCCTACCAGAAGCGCGATCGCGTCGGTTTGATCAGTTTCCGTGGTCAGGGCGCGGAACTCCTCCTGCCGCCGACCCCGTCCATCGAGCAAGCGGCGCGCCTCCTGCGCTCGCTGCCCGTCGGTGGACGCACGCCCCTGGCCGCCGGCCTGGCCGAACTCGACCGCCAGTTGCGCCTGGCCGCCCGCCGCGATCCCGACATCCGCCCGCTGGTGCTGCTGCTCTCCGACGGCCGCGCCAACGTCGCCTGGAAGCCAGGCGCAGACGCGCCCCACCGTGAAGCCCAGAGCCTCATCGCGCGTCTGGCCGCCGCCCACCCGCAGGCGCAGTTCATCGTCGTCGACACCGAGGCGCCGGGTCGGGTCAGGCTCGGCCTGGCCCGCCAACTCGCTAGCGCCGCTGGCGCTGACTACCTCGACTGCAATCAGCTACGCGCCGAGGATCTCGTCCGCATCGTGAAGGAAGTGCAATGAAATCACGCCCAGTTTTCCCTTTCGTGGCCATCGTCGGTCAGGAGCGTTTGAAGCGCGCCTTGTTGCTCAATGTCATCAATCCGGCCCTGGCCGGGGTGTTGGTGCGGGGTGAGAAGGGCACCGCCAAATCGACCGCGGTGCGAGCCCTGGCCCAACTGCTGGGCCGCATCGATGTGGTGCATGGCTGCCCCTTCAACTGCCCGCCCGATCGTCCACTGGGCGACTGCCCGCACTGCGCCGATGGCAAGCTGCAGGCTGAGCAGCGGCCGGTGCCCCTGGTCGACCTGCCGATCTCAGCCACCGAAGATCGTGTGGTCGGCACCATGGACCTGGAGCACGCGCTCAAGGAGGGCGTGCGACGCATCGAACCCGGCATCCTCGCCGCCGCCCACCGTGGCATTCTCTACGTCGACGAGGTCAACCTGCTCGACGACCATGTGGTCGATGTGCTGCTCGATGCCGCCGCCATGGGCGTGAACACCATCGAGCGCGAGGGCATCAGCTTCGCCCATCCGGCTCGCTTCACCCTGGTCGGCACCATGAACCCCGAGGAGGGCGAGCTGCGCCCGCAATTGCTCGACCGCTTCGGACTCTGTGTGCACATCGAGGGTCTGCACGACGCCGGTGAACGGGTCGAGGTCATCAAGCGTCGTCAGGCCTTCGACGACGATCCGAGCGCCTTCATCGCGCGTTGGCAGGCGGAATCAGACGAACTGGCCGCCCACATCGCTGCCGCTTGCCAGCGTCTGCCCCAGGTCAGCGCCAGCGACGACATGCTCCTCGCCATTGCCGAGAAGAGTCTGGCGGTGGGGGTCGATGGCCATCGCTCGGATATCGTCATGCTCCACGCCGCCAAGGCCCTGGCCGCCTGGAAGGATCGCACGGCTGTCAGCCGCGACGACCTCGACGAGGTCGCCGAGCTGGCCCTGCCCCACCGGGTGCGGCGGCAGGCCTTTGATGAAATCGCTGGTGCGATTTCATCAGGGGTTAGGGGTTAGGGATTAGGGAGTAGGGGGGAGAGCCCCCGCACGCGCGCGTGCTTACACATGATAGAGATCAACGACCAAGGTAACGACGATGACAAGACCTGAAGACAACCACAGCACGGCCCTACCCCCTATCGAAAAGGGCAGGGCCCTTTTCGATAACGACAATCTGCGCGTGGACCGCATCGAACGGCGTATCGTCGCCGTTTTCAAGCGGCCGCATCGCGTGTTGTCCACCTCGATCATCGGCGGCGGCCTGCGCGAGGACTGCAGCCATGTCATGAATCAGCAGAGCTGCGAGCCACGGGCCCACGACGCGGCCATGGGCCGCTGGCGCGAACACGGGGCCGAGGGCAGCCATCGCCTGGCTTGTGAAGATGCCGGGCTTGAACCCGCCACCACCGCGCTCTGCAGCACTGCGGCCAACATGAGCTGCGCTGGCGTCGCCGTCGAAACCTACCAGGAATTGTCGGTCTGCTGCATCGCCACCGCCGGCGTCGAGGGCAACGCCACCCGCGCCGGTGATCCCGCGGCCTGGCACGAGACCCCCGAGGGCTGCTCGCAAGTCAGCGGCACGATCGTCCACCTCGTCTTCATCAACCAGCCCTGCAGCGAAGGCTGCCTGGTCAAGGCGGCCACCATGCTCACCGAGGCCAAGAGCTGCGCCGTGCTCGATCTGCGCGCGCCCAGCCTGCAGGGTTCCGGCCTGGCCACCGGCACCGGCACTGACCAATGTGCGCTGTGCGCCCCGCTGGCCCAAGGCGATGAGTGGGAGCGCCGCTTCGCCGGCTCGCACAACAGCCTGGGCATGATCCTGTGCCGCGCCGTACATCGGGCCACCAGCCGGGCTCTCGAACTGCAGAACGGCCTGGTGCCGAGCATGCGCCGCAGCATCGAGATCGCCCTCAAGCGTCATGGTTTCGACTTCGAGCGTCTCGTCGCCCTGGCCGGGGAACACGGCGGTCACGATTTCGCCGACTTTCTGCACAAGAACAAATTGCCGCTGCTGTTCGATCCGCGCTCTGGCGGCTGCGCCCATGCCCTGGCCGAGGTCCTCGACCTCGCGGCCGTCGGCATCTTGGAGGCTTCCACGCGTGATGAATTGCTCCTCGATCAGGCCGCCCTCCTGGCCTGCGCGGTGACCAATGATCGCAGCCGCTTCACCGACTACCGCCAGCGTCTGCTGGCGCTCGGTGAGGTCGGGGCCATGGATCTCGTGCACCATGCCTGCTGCTGGGGCTTTCATGAGAAGTGGCCGGAGTTAGGGGTTAGGGGTTAGGGATTAGGGGATTAGGGCTTAGGGAGTAGGGTTTTCTGCGGCCGTAATTCTTCCTTACACGCAAACGAACAGAGAGATGACGATGAACAAACCAGTTGATGACCGTGACCCTGCCCTATCTCCTATCGTCCTCGCCGCCTTCGGTACGAGCGTTGAATCGGGTCAGCAAGCCTACGAGGAGATCGATAGCGCGGTGCGCGCCGCCTATCCCCAGCACGAGATCCACTGGGCCTTCTCCTCACGGATGATCACCACGAAACTGCGCGGCCTCGGGCAGGATACCCTCTTTGCCCGCAAGGCTGCCCTGCACCTCTTCGACGAGATCCTGCCGCTGCTGGCCGAGCGCGGCACCGAACGGGTTGTCGTGCAATCGCTGCATGTGGTGCCTGGCCAGGAATATCACAAGCTCTGCGCTATCGACCCCTGCGGCATGGATGTGCGATTCGGCCGGCCATTGCTCCAGGATGATGCGGCCATCGACGAGCTGATCGAGGCTCTGGCACCGCGTTTCATCGAGGATGGCGTCAGCGTGCTCGCCGGCCACGGCAATGACCAGCACGACCAGTACAACCGCGAACTGCTCCTGCTGGACCAGCGCCTACGCGCTCGCTACCCGCAGGCCATGCTGGCGACGGTCGAAGGCCAGCCCGGAACCGACGCGCCCTTCGCCCGCATCGCCGCCCTGCAGCCGCAGCGCGTGCGCTTCGTACCGATGATGATCGTTGCCGGCGACCACATCATGAACGATGTCATGGGCGATGAAGAGGACAGCTGGCGCCTGCGCCTCGCACTGCCCGCCGACTGCGAGCCAGGCCTGGGAAACAACCCGACCGTGCAGCGCATGTTCCTCGACCGCCTGCGTGACTGC
>CAYONM010000252.1:0-5333 GCA_964405325.1 uncultured candidatus Brocadiaceae bacterium
GGCAGGGCCGGAAAGCGCAAGTCTGGCGAAGTGCCTGAGTTTTTAGAGGTGCCCTAAAGGAAAAGTTGTGCTCGCAGCCTCAGCTTCGGGGTCCGAGGGGCTTGCCCCTTGATGTAGGAGCCGGAAACCGGGCGCCGACCGATATTGAACCCGTGGGTTCCGGGCGGCGCCCGGTTTGTTAAACGACAGGAGGCACGCCGTGGGCGTGCCTCCTGTCGTAATGTTGCTGATCAGGCGTTCGAATTGCGCGTGGCAGCGTTTAGTTGAATGCGTGATAAATCGTTTTGATCGCAGTTTCGTAATCTTTTTCTTCCACGGCGACGATGATGTTTTGCTCGGAAGAGCCCTGGTCGATCATGCGGATATTGACCTTGGCTTTGGCCAAGGCGGCGAACAGCTTGGCGGCAGTGCCAATGGCTCGGTTCATGCCCTTGCCGACGGTGGCGATCAGGGCCAGGCCGTTGGTGACGTCGACCCGGTCTGGATGCACGGATTGCAATTCCTCCAGAACCTCGCTTTCCTGGTCATCCAGGTGCTGGTCGGCGACCACCACCGACAGGGTATCGATGCCCGAAGGGGTGTGCTCGATGGAAATGCCCAGGCGTTCGAACACGCCCAGTACCTGGTACTGGAAGCCGACCATCTCGTTCATCAGCGCCTTCTCGATGGAGATGATGCTGAAGCCCGTCTTGCCGGCGATGCCGGTCACCACCTGCACTCCCGCATCGCGATCGGCGACGATCATGGTGCCCGGATGCGCGGCGTCGTTGGTGTTACGGATATTGATCGGAATCTGCTTGTCGCGGACCGGGAACACCGCGCCCTCGTGCAGCACGCTGGCGCCCATGTACGACAATTCGCGCAGCTCGGTGTAGGTGATTTCGGTGATGCTCTTGGCCTCGGGCACCACTCGCGGGTCGGTCATGCAGAAGCCGGAGACATCGGTCCAGTTTTCGTAGACGGTGGCGTCCATGGCGCAGGCGACGATGGCGCCGGTGATGTCGGAACCCCCGCGCGAGAAAGTGCGCACCGCACCATTTGGTTTGGCGCCATAAAAGCCGGGAATCACATAGCGGCCCGGACCGGAACAGCGCTCTTTGATCAGGTCGTAGCTGATCGGATCCAGGCGGCCGGCGCGATTGAAGCGAATCACCTCTACTGCGTCGACGTACTCAGCATGGCACAGGGCCGCGATGATGCGGCCGTTCAGGGCCTCGCCGCGACTGGCGACGTAGTGGGCATCGGCCTCGCCCGACTCGATGCGGGTGCGGACCTCGCCCAGGGCCGGGGCCAGGTCGCAGTCGATGCCGAGCTCTGTGATGATGCCATTAAAGCGATCGCTGATGCGTTGCCACAGGCGGTCTATGGGTTGGTCTGCCTCTACCATCCGATGCGCCAGATACAGCAGGTCGGTGACCTTGGTGTCGCCCTTGTGGGCCTTGCCCGGAGCCGAGGGGACGATGAGGCGGCGCTCGCTATCCGCTTCGATGATCTCCAGGGCCTTGCGTTGCTGGATGGCCGTGGCCACGGAGGTGCCACCGAATTTGACGACTTTTACCATGATCTTTGCTCCTGCTTGCGTGTCAGAAAATAGACAGGGGTATTTCCTGTTCGCTGCGATCGGCCAAGCGGCGGTGTTTCACCACCTGCGCCTGCACTTCGTTGCTGCCGAGAATGTACATGGATTCGGCACCGGCCTCCTCGGCAGCGCGGATCACATGTTTGAAGCGGCGGCCGCTGTAGTCCACCAGTACCGAACGGCCCTGGGCGCGTAGTGCGGTGGCGATACGGTTGGCGACAACGAATTCACCATTGCCCATGGGGAACACCACGTCATCGACGCCACGTCCCAGGTCTGGGATCAGTTGACGCTCTTGTAATATCAGCGTAATCACCACATCGCCGAAGCCGAAGCCAACCATTGGCGTGGGTTTGCCGCCGAGATGTGCCATCAGGCCATCGTAACGGCCGCCACCGGCGATGGCGCGCGGTACGCTGCCGGCGGTGTCGAACAGTTCCCACACCGTTCCGGTATAGTAGCTCAGGCCGCGCACCACCGACAGATCGATCTGGATCTGGCCGGCAATGCCGCTGGCCTCGGCCAGACTCATCAGCTCGCTCAAGGCGGCGACGCCGGGGTTGTCGTTGCCAACCACGTCGCACAGTTGTTTCAGCCCTTTGACGTCGAGTACAGCGACAATCTTTTTGCCGATATCGTTGCCAACGCCGATGTCCTGCAGTTGCTGCAACACGGCTTCGTCGCCGATCTTGTCGCGTTTGTCGATGATCACGCAGACTGCGGCGAAGGTGTCTGAATCGATACCGAGGCCGGTCAGGTAATGCTGCACCACTTGGCGATTGGAAACCTTGAAACTGATATCCTGTGCCTTGAGGCCGACGCGCTGCAGGAAGGCCGCCTGTGCACTCATCAACTCCACCTCGGCGCAGACGTGCTCCAGGCCGATGACATCCATGTTCCATTGGAAGTGTTCGCGTTTGCGGCCGCGCTGCATGCGCTCGTAGCGGAAGCACTGCGGAATCGAGAACCAGCGCGCCGGCAGGGCCAGGCTGCCGCCCTTGGCCATCAGCATACGCGCCAGCGAGGGGGTCATTTCCGGCCGCAGGCTGACGTGCCGATCACCCTTGTCGCGGAATTCGTACAGCTGCTCGGTGATCTCGTCGCCGGCTTTGCGCTTGTACAGCTCGACCGACTCCAGCACGCAGGCGTCGTATTCCTCGTACCCGAACTGCTGCGCGACGGCGCGCCACCGGCCAAACAGCCAGTTGCGCACGCGCATCTCTTCGGGAAAGAAGTCGCGCGTGCCCTTGACCGGGGCAGTGTCGATGGCGTCCGCCATGGGGCATCCTCCGGCGCCGCATCGTGATGCGCTGGAGCCTGGTGCAAGTCTGTTGACGCTGGAACGGGGGACCGCCTTTGGCCTGCCGTCAATCGTCGGTTGGAGGCCTCATCGCGTCTCCGGTTTTATTGCCTGGCAGTACGAACAAGTGCACTCGGCCGGTGAGCCGGCAGCCATCAAAAGAAACCCGCTCGGAAACCGAGCGGGTTTGGGGGGTTCGCTGATAAGCGATCATATGTGTATCGTTCCGGCAGTGCGCAGGCTTTGCACGGGTAAAACAAAGGACGCCTGCCGCAAGGAGCGATCACGCGCGCATCTATAAACATAAGCTGGTCGCGCGCAAGAAACGATGCCGGGGCTCAGGGCTTGTCGCGAAAAAACGCTTGCAATTGGTAAAAACCGATAATTGCAAGGCCGCCGCCAAGCACCGGTGTGGCTAGCAGCCAGGGGGCGGTCCACCAAGGGCCATACCAGCTGCAGCGGAGCCATTCCAGTAGCAGGATCAGTGTGGCCGGCACGAACAACGGCAGGGAGAAACGGCGCAGCACCACGGCGGAAAGGTGGAGATAAGCACAGGCAATATGTAGTCGTCGGCTGATGCCAAGGGCCAGGGCGCCGCCGAGCACAATCAGGCCGGGTTGATGGATCGGTATCGGATCGAAGCCGGTCGGTAGCAGCTGCTGTGCCGCACCGCTTAGTGGCATGATGAGCGCGATCAGGAAAAGCAGGGGCATGCTGCCGAGTTGTCGTTCCACTGCGGCGCCGATGACTGGCCAAATCAGCAGGGTCAGCAGCCAGCCCAGGGCGTCGTCCAACAGCAGGCCGGCGCTCCACCATTGCCATGGTTGGTGCAGGTTTGGATCCATGTACAGCCGGCCTTGCGCGTAAGTGTTGAACAGGACCGGCTGCCAGGCGATAGGAAACAAAAAAAGGATCCGCTCGGCGAGGAAAGATAGCGACAATATTATTGTCAGTATGTAGGACAGCGGGGCATGCCGCCGGTGGCAGTCGGATTGCAGGCGTTCGGGCCAGGCGATCAGCATGACAGTTCCATCAAAGGACGATTTCGTTCGGGTTTCGCGGAAGGCCGGTGAGCGCGTCGGGACGCGAGCTTGTCCGACCGAGCGAGGTTTTTTCGGCGATCATGTGCGAAGCGCGCCGAAAAAGGCTCGCTTGCGAGCCAGCCGTGACGGAGGAGCGAGGGGCCGGAGCCCGGCTGGCGGGTGCGACGGACGTCGCGAGGTCCGAGCCGAACTGGCGGGGAGCGCCCCCTTTGATGGAAGCAGAGCGCATGTCGCGCTCAGCCGATATGGTAGGCGGGGTGGTCCAGCCAGTGTGCCAGATGCGGCTGGATCTGTTGCAATAACTCCTGCTGCAGCGATGCCGAGGCGCCAGCGATGATGCTGCGACGGGTCAGCAGGTCGCCACTGTTGCCACGAAAGTCGGAGCAGGCGCCGCCAGCGGCACGCACCATCAACTCGCCAGCGGCGGTGTCCCAGGGCCAGATCCCCAACTCCCAGTAGGCGTCCACCCGACCGACCGCGGTGTAAGCCAGGTCCAGGGCGGCCGAGCCCATGCGTCGGAGATCGCCGATGGCTCCCTGCAGTTGCTGGGTCAGGGCCATGCTGTCGGCCAGGCTGTCCATGGTCCGGAAAGGCAGGGCACAGGCCACCAGGGCACCGTTGAGTTGCTTATGGCCGCTGGTATTGACCTTCTGCTCGTTCAGCCAGGTACCGCTGCTGCGATCGCCCAGGAAGATCTCTTTGCGAACCGGATCGTAGATCGCGGCATAGCGGGCGTCGCCGTGTTTGTCGCAGAAAGCGATGCTGACTGCGAAATGCGCGATGCCGCGAATGAAATTGGTGGTGCCATCGATGGGATCGATGATCCAGCAGGGCCCGGTTGGTGGTTGCAGGCCGCAGTGGGTCTCTTCACCGATGATCACATGGTCGGGATGATGGGTGCGGATCCGGGCGCTGAGCTCGTCTTCGATGCGCTTATCGACGAAGGAAACGAAATCGCTGCGGCCTTTGATGGCATAGTCGTCACTGCGCACCTGCTGGAAGTGCTGCAGGGCGATTCGGCCGGCGATATGGGCGAGTTCGATCAGGTAGCTCAGCATGGCGGGCATGATCGACAGCAGTTGGCTTGGTCAAAGGGCGATCGGGGAGCTGACTGCAGGCAGAAAGTGAAGCGCCTCTCTTCACTCAGGCAAACGGTCATGTGCTGACCACCCACCAGGCGCCAATCGCGCAGGCGGCCAGACCAGCCTCTCTGCGCCTCTGCGAGAAAATCATAAAAAGGTGATTTCCGGTAGGTCTGAGTAGTTAGGGCCCGTCAATAGATAAAGGTAGCGTCTCCCTTGATCTTTTGCCACCCTTCTGCGTTGCTTATCGCTTACATATACTCGATATACTCACTCTTCGCGCCTTGAAGGATCGACAAAATCTCTGCGCGATCTGCTACCTTTGACGG
>CAYONM010000253.1:0-5268 GCA_964405325.1 uncultured candidatus Brocadiaceae bacterium
GCTGATATCAGCGGGGGGCTGCCGTCCCTTCGCAACCGCCCTTGCACCCGCCAAGCAAGCCCCGGTCCCTCACGACGTGTCCGCTCCGCTCGGACCAGTCGTCACTCGCTCGGAGGGCTTCGCGCTTGGACGCACTGGCTGGCCGCCCACGTGATCTGACGCAGGCGTCACCACCAATTTCGCTCAGATGGACCCGTCGAACATGACCAAACCCGACCCCATCGATCGTCATCCGCCAGTGAATGGCCGGCCGGTGATCGAGGATCCCGATCAGCTGCCGACCTGGACCTTCCAACCGGTGGGAGTGGTGCATTCGCCGTACAAGGCGCATTTCGACACTCCACGGCAACCGGGCACGGCGGCGACGAATGATGCCTGGATCATCGTCCGCCGTGGCCTGCAGAATGCACTGCGCGATCTGCAGGGCTTCGACTACGCCTGGGTGGTGTTCGTGTTCAATTATTCCCGTGGCAATCCCACGGTGGTGGCGCCACCACGCGATGGGGTGCCGCGCGGGGTATTCGCGACCCGCTCACCACACCGGCCCAACCCGATCGGCCTATCCTGCGTCCGGGTGCTGAACGTGGTCGGCCGCAAGGTGCTGATCCGCGATCACGATCTGTTGCACGGCACCCACGTCCTGGATATCAAACCCTACCTGCCCTACTGCGAGGCCCATCCCCAGGCCAAAGCCGGTTACGTGGATGAGCTGGACGAGGCCGCGCCGGATCATCGCTGGGTGTAATCAGCTAGCATCGATCCGGATCAAGACCAGATCCATGACATTGGTATTGGTCGGCCCGGTGATCAGCAGCTGATCGGCGGCAGCCAGGGCCGGATATTCATCGTTGCGACGCAAGTGTTCGGCCGGATCCAGACCAGCAGTGCTGATCCGCTGCCAAGTCTGGGCATCGGCGAAGGCACCGCCGGCATCGGTGGGGCCGTCGTTGCCGTCGGTGCCGGCGGCCAGCACGCTGAGGCGCGCATCCGGCTGCTCGTGTAGCAGACGGGCGGCACTGAGAGCCATGGTCTGACAGCGGCCACCGCGGCCGCCATGGCCACCAAGAGTGACCGTGGTCTCGCCGCCAGCCAGCAAGAGGCAGGGACCGTGTTGTATGCGCGCAAATGCCAACAATGTTTCCATTGCCTCGCTGGCCTCGCCGCTGATCGGTGCCGACCAGCGTTGCACGCGCCAGCCATCTGCCTCGGCCGCGGCGGCAACCGCGTCCTGGGCCAGCTGATTGCTGGCGACAATATGGTTGCTGACCCTTTGGAAACAGGCGTCACCGGGTTTGGGGGTTTCCCGCAGGGCCTCCAGGACCGTGCCCGGCAGTGGCGCCAGGCCGTTGAGCACCGCCCGGGCATCGTCCACGCTGGTCGGATCGGGCACGCCCGGTCCGGAGCCGATGGCTTCCAGCGAATCGCCGATCACATCTGAGATCAGCAGATTGACCAGCGCCGCCGGAGCCGTGGCCCGAGCCAGACCACCGCCTTTGATCGCCGAGACATGCCGGCGCACGGTGTTGATGGCGTGGATGTCGCAGCCAGTCGCCAAAAGCCGATCGGTCAGAGCCTGTTTATCCGCCAGGGTCATGGGCGGATTGGGCGCTGGCAGCAAGGCCGAGGCACCGCCGGACAGACAATTGATCACCAGATCCCGTTCGTCCATTTCAGCAAGTAATTGCAGGATGGCGGCCGCGCCCTCGGCCCCGCGTTGATCGGGTACCGGATGGCTGGCCTGGTGCAAGCGTACCCGCGAGGTAGGGCAGGTGTGGCCATCCTTCACCACCACCAGGCCCTGCTCTATGCGATCGCCCAACAGCTGCTCGATAGCCGCGGCCATGGGTGCCGAGGCCTTGCCGCCACCCACCAGCAGCAGCCGGCGGACCTGGCGCAGGTCGATCACCCGTTCCCCCAGGCAGAGCCGGTCGCCGTCCAGACGGCAGGCCCGCCTGATCGCAGCTCCGGGTTCCACCGCCTGAATGCCGGCGGCATGCCAGCGGCTCAGTTCCTGCCGTGGACCTCGCGTCGTTGCAGCCATCGTACTCCCCAGGGCGGCAGCTGATCCACCGGATCCGGCCCGTGCAAGAGGTCGTCCGCATCGCGCCACGGCATTGGCAGGCACAAGTGTCGGGTCTCGCCGCTGACATTCACCACCACCAGTACCGCCTGGCGGCCGGTGCCACGCTCGAGCACCACGCAGCCAGCGTCCCAAGCGTGCACCTGTTGCGGCGCTTCGGGGTGGAAGGCCGGCAACACCGCGCGCAACCGCAGCAAGCGCAACAGGCCCTGAAACACGTCGTGCCGACGATGCGCCGGATCGGCCAATTCCGCCGCCAGGCTTGCCGCGTCCAAGGGCTGCCGGTTGATGCGCCGCGGGATGCCCGATTGCTGCCAACCCTCGCGCCAAGAACGGCTGCCGAAGAGCGTGTGCACGTACAGACTGGGCATGCCCATAAAGCCCAGCACCAGGGCCTGACTGGCCAGCAGCCGCGCCACTTGCTGCGCTTCGCTCAGGTCGCCTGCGGGATCATTCAGGGCATCATACCAATTGATATTCAGCTCGTAGGGTGTCTGGGTACCGTCGCCATTGTCCTTGTAGCTGACCGTTCCGCCGTGGTCACTGACCAGCTGGCACAGGCGCTGCCGTTCGACTTCTGGCAAGATGCCCTCGGTGGGTCGCATGCCGATACCGTCGTGGGTCGCGGTCATGTTCAAAAAACAACAGCCGGAACCCGGTGCGGCCACGCCCTGGGCCCAGCTGGTAAAAGGCACGGCATCGCCAGTGCTCAGGGCGTGCAGGATCATCGGCGCCAGGGTGAAATTGTAGACCAGCTGCGCTTCGCTACCCGGTGGCTTGCCGAAATAGCTGATATTCTCCTGATGCGGGACGTTGGTTTCCGACAACAGCAGGACGTGCGGGGCCAGCAGATCGTAGACCGCGCGCACCACCTGGATGATGGCGTGGGCCTGCGGCCGGTGCAGGCAGTCGGTGCCCAATTCCTTCCATAAAAAGGCGATCGCATCCAGACGGATCATCGCCGCGCCATGTCGGGCATAAGCCAGGAGCACGTCGAGCATTTCCACCAGCACCGCCGGATTGGCGTAATTCAAATCGACCTGGTCCTGGCTGAAGGTGGTCCACAGCGGCACGGTGCGACCATCGACGGTGATGAAGGGGTGCAGCAGCGGCGTGGTGCGGGGCCGGACCACCTGCTTGAGCAGGGGATCGTCCGGGTCTTCGCTGATGCAGAAATCGGCGTAGTCAGGATGAAAACCCAAATGGCCACGCACGTAATCGGAATCCTGCGAGACGTGATTCAGCACCAGATCAGCGCACAGGCGGAAATCCGCCGCAATGGCCTCGACCTGTGGCCAATCCCCCAGCTCGGGGTTGATGCGACGATAGTCGACCACGCTGAAACCGTCATCGGAGGTGAAGGGGCAAAAGGGCAGCAGATGCACGTAGCTGATGGCCGAACCGATGTATTGCCCCAAGAAACGATGCAAAGTGGTCAGCGGCTGCTCGCCGGCTTTTTGGATACTGTCGCCGTAGCAGATCAGCAGACAATCGCTAGCGTCCAGGCCCTGCCGACCGGATGGAATGCTGCTCTGATAGCGATCGATCAGCTCGCCGATCCCGGCCAGGGCCTTGGCCACCCGGGCGTCGCCCGGGCCATAGACGGCGGCCACGGCTTCCTGGATACGGATGTTCATCGGCCGGCTCCTAGGCTGCCGATGTTGGCTGCCGGCGGCTGGTCACAAGCGCTGGCGAGCACGATACGCGAGGGCTTGCGGGCCACACCGCCGACCGAATGACGATTTTTCGCCGAAAACGGCTCGCTTGTGAGCCAGTCGCGACGAAGCAGCGTGCGACCGGAGCCCGCCTGGCGGGTGCCGCGAGGTCCAAGCCCGTGCGGGTAGCGCCCTCTGTGATGACAACACCGCATATCCCTTGCAGGGGCCAGGCGAAGCGGGAAACTAGAGCTATGGATGACGATGACCCGTCCGAGAACGACGAACTGCGCCGCCTGATCGAAGACATGATCAAGCCGCAGGTGCAACGGCTGGTCGAGCAATTGCAGGACATGCAAATTTCAGATCCTGAACAGCTGACGCACATCGATCTGGACCTGCCAGAAGGCCTGGAAGAGCTGGGCGGCGAGGCGATGATGGTCGCTGGTACCGACGCCGAAGCGATGCAGGACATGCTCGGTACCATCCGCGACAAACTGCAGGAAGGCTACAGCCTGGACTACATCCTGCAGGAGCACACCGATCTGCATTTCGATCGCGTCGGCGACAAACAGGTTGGCAATATCCACGTCAGCTATCTACAGATGGATGCCAGCCGGCAGGCGGATGCGCCGCACAAACTGACTGCCGAGCAACTGCGCGAGATGTTCGATCGCGAGTAGCCGCGTGCGTTGCGACGATCTCCGCTTCCTGCATGGCGCCAGTTTTCCGCGCTACCGCTACACCATCGACAAGCAGTACAATAATTACTATGGCCTGCAGTTCATGCGGCAGGGTCGGATTCGCGTCGCCTACGGTGTGCAGGAACAGCTGCTGGAGGGAGCCTGGGTCTGGCCCACGTTTCCGGGCATGCGCATCCGCTTCGGCCCAGCCGAAGAAACCGACTGGTGGGAGCACCGCTATATCGCCTTCGTCGGCCCCTTGGTCAACCACTGGCAGGCCGATGGTCTGTGGCCTCGCGGGGCACAAATGGTGGCCGACGCCGAGAGCGTGGCGACCCGCTTCGATTTGATGCTCAGCTTGTTCAAGCGGCAGGACCACTTCGGCATCCTGCGTGGCATCAACCTGCTGGAACAACTGCTGTTGGAATTAGCGGACGAACGCCGGCAGCCAGAACAGCACGAACGCTGGCTGCGCGAGATCCTGGAAGCGCTGGAACCCGGCAGCAGTGGCACGCCGACCATCACCGCCCTGGCTGGGCGCGTCGGCATGGCCCCCTCCACCCTGCGCCGTCGCTTCAAACAGGCCACCGGCATGGGCGTGAATGCCTGGGTCCTGTCGCGCCGGATCGCCGCCGCCTGCCAGCTACTGGGCGATAGCCGACTGTCCATCGGCCAGATCGCCCAGCGACTGGGCTATGGTGACATCTATTTCTTCAGCCGACAATTCCGGCAACGCACCGGTCTGACCCCCAGCGCCTACCGGGCCTCGCGCTTGTAGCAGTTCACGGGTCCCAGGGGCCTGCCCCTCGATGTAAGGGCCCGTCAATAAATAAAGGTAGCGTCTCACTTG
>CAYONM010000254.1:0-5255 GCA_964405325.1 uncultured candidatus Brocadiaceae bacterium
CAAGCTGGTCGGGGCCACCTGGAGCCCGCCGGCCTGGATGAAAAAGCGCGAGCGGTTGGTGCGCGGCAGCGATCTGAAACCAGAATATCGGCCGGTGTTCGCGGCTTATCTTCGTAAGGCCATGCAGGCCTTTGCTGCCGATGGTGTTGTTTTCGATTCCATCTCGTTGCAAAACGAGCCAGAGATCAATCAGGTCTATCCCAGTTGCACCATGTCGACGGAAAGCATCTTGGCGGTACAGGCAGCGGTGCATCAGGAATTCAGCCAACACGGCATTGCGACTCGCTTGTTGGTGGGGGATTCGCAGTGGAATAAAGCGGATCGTTTTCATTTTCCGCAGGCCAAGCAGGCGGCTGAGCGTGACAATCCCTACGTAATGGGTGCGGCTTGGCATTTTTATGGTGGCAGTCCCAGGGTCATGGCAAACTACCTGGAGCGTTATCCGGACCATGTGAATATTCTCAGCGAGGTGCAGATGGCCATTCGTCATGATGGTCGTGGTAAGATTCCCGATGCCTTGGAATATTTCCAATATGGCGCCCATGGCATGATCGATTGGGTTACGGGTCTGGACAGTACCGGTGGCCCGCTCAATCCCGGAAATCCCTGGGACATGTCCGGTGGACGTTTTCTGACCATGCAACAGGCCGATCCGGATCAGTGGGTCTGGGGTCGTAATTATCATCAATATCGTTCATTGAGCGGCCATATCCGGCCAGGTGCGGTTCGCATTGAAAGCCCGCGTCGCGTGAAACATTTACGGACAGCTGCTTTCCAGAATCCGGACGGTACGATTGTTGTGGTACTGGCGACCCACACCCGCGCGGAAACCGCTCCGGCAACCTCGGTCGTGGTGCAGTGGCGCGACCAGCAGTGCCGCCTCGAGCTGCCTGAAGAACACTGTATCGCCAGCTGTGTGTGGTCGCCTGAGTAAATGGCGGGCGCAGCGCACACAGGCAAGTCATCGGGTGCCGCTCGGAACGGTTGTGGGTTTATGGTATCAATTGCTGTTGTCGCATGGTTACATGGAGCGTCCCCGCTGATCAGAGCCGTCCCGTGGCCTTGGCCAATTCGGCAATATAATGTTCGCCAGTTCGCAGCATTTCGCGACCCAGTTCAAGCGGATCACCGGGCTGAGCCCTCGGGACTATCGCCGACGGCAGCGTTCTGTGTAGCTAACAATTGCATGGGACCGGCGTTTTCCATTCAGCTGAACTACGCTGGTCCCAGCTATTGGATCCGCAATGTGGTGTACCATGTCAGTACAGGCAAGGCGTCGACATAGGCCCGTTAAGCAGCCGCTCGGTCCTATTATGTCACGGTCACACCTGGGTAGAAAACCGGATCAAGTTTGTCATGCTCAGAAGAACATATTGCGATCGCGGTTCGGTAGACTGCTTGCAAACAGTGTTTCCATCATCTGTTGTCTGAAATCGCGCAGGCGGGGGGCGTGTTCTGCCTGTCCGGCCAGATTGTGGCATTCCCAGGGGTCGATTTCCAGGTCGTAGAGTTCGCGCAGGCCGTGGCGCGGATAGAAGGTGGCGCGGTAGCGGCCATCCATGACCGAGAAATTGTCGAGGTGATGGTTGCTGCCGCTGATCAGACTATTCCAGCTGGTGCCGTAGGCGCGGTGGTCGCGACCGGAGCCGAGCCGGGAACGATCGCGGCCAGGCATCACCGCTGGCCCGCTGGTGCCAGTGAGCGCCAACAGCGTTGGCAGGACATCAATATTGCTCATGACGTTGCGGTCGATGCTGCCGGGCTCCATACTCGGGCCGCTCAGGATGAAGGGCACCTGCATCAGGTCGCGACAGGCGACCATGTGCTTGTACAGCAGCTGGTGATTACCCAGGAAATCGCCGTGGTCTGAGGTGAAGGCGATGTAGGTCTGCTGGCGCAGGCCGTGGCGCTCCAGGCTGGCGAGAATCTCGCCTACCGCCTGGTCGATTTGAAGAATCATCGCCGCGGTGTAGCGGCGGGCGGTGCGGATGGTATCGGGATCCTGACGATAATCGATTTGGGGGGGCGTCGGCTCGGTGAGCATCAGGCCGTAACCGCTGTGCTGGAGGAAGGCACCGTCCTGATCGGCACAGCCGGGATCCTGCCAATCGTCGAATGCTGGCAGAATATCCTGCGAGGGGGCAAAGGGATGATGTGGGCCAGGAAAACTGACGTAGGCCATGAACGGGTTGTCGCTCTGATCCAGCCAACGGTCGAAACGCTCTGCCAACCAACTGGTGTTGTGCAGCGCGTGTGGAATGGGAGAAATGTAGCTCGCACCTTTGGGGGGATCGTCGTTGATCGCTTGGACCAGCGCCGGATCACGTTGCTTCAGCCAGGCGCCGTAGTGTCCGCTGGTGGCAAGTTGATTGTCATGATGGCCGAGGCAGAATTCAGCATGTTGGAAGCCGAAGTAGGGACCGGTCCAGTCGGCATTGAAACGACCTTGCTTCCAGGCGCCCATGTACTCGTGGTCGCTGCCTTCGGGGGCGTACAGGTAGGGCTGCAGGTGCAACTTGCCGAAGGCGGCGGTGCGATACCCGGCGCTGGCGAAGCAATCGGCCATGGTCGGGGCCTGCTGGCGTAGCGAAGCTCTGCCCTCGTTGCGGAAAGGATTGCTCAGCCCAGGGCTATGGTCGCGGCGAGACAGGCTGGTGCCGTTGGCCCACAGGCCATGGGTGCAGGGCAGCAGGCCGGTATGCAGGCTGGCGCGGGAGGGTTGACAGACGGGATTGGTGACCCAGTGATTGCTGAACAGGCGTCCTGAATCCCGCAGGGCGTCAATGTTGGGGGTGCGTAGATTGGGATGGCCGGTGCAGGTCAGCCAATCGTGGCGGAGCTGATCGCATTGGATTACAAGGACGTTGGCGGGCATGGCGGCTTCCTTCGTATGGCGGGTGCTTGTTGGCTGTGGTAGGCTGCCGAGTCCGGGCAGGGCGCCCAGGCTGGCAGCGGAGCTGAGGAAGTGTCGGCGGTTCATGAGCGGACCAATCATCGCGTGTTGCCGGGGCGATGCCCGGTTTGGTCTGTGGAAAACAGGATTATCATAGCCGGTCATGACCGTGCTGGTCAATGGGATGGAACGCCGATGAGTATGGTGGAATCGCCGATGTCGCACGACGGCATGGTGATCGCGGTCATGAACCAGGGTCCGGAATTTGGTGGCAAGAATGAGGCTGCCTGCCGGGGTATGATCCGTCTGGCCGGGCAGACGGGGGTGCGTCTGTTGTTCCGTGGCTCGCGGCGGCTGGCTGCTTACGGCCGCTATGGCGATTGGTCGGAGCTGCGCCGGTTGTCGGTGCGGGGGCTGATCAGCCTGGCCCGTCTGGGTGACCAGGACTGGGCGCAGCTGGCCGACCTGGCCATTCCCGTGGTGTTCGGTTTTCATGCCGTCACCGATTCCCGCAGCGTGGTGCCGGACCCGCTGCGCATCGCTCAGGAGGCCGTACAGCATCTGCGCGTGCGCGGTTATCCGCAGTTGGCCTGGTATGCCGGAGCACAGGATCAGACCAATCCGGATCTGGCGCAACGACGTTGTCATTTACAGGACCTGGGCGTTCAGCATTGCTATGATCCGGAGCGTTGCGCTCTGGCCGACTGGCTGCAGGAATTATCGAAGCCCGTTGGCATCTGTTGCGGTGGCGACCTGTTGGCCATCCGTATTCTGGAGACCTGTCGGGAAGTGGGATTGGCGGTGCCGCAGCAGGTGGGCGTGTTGGGGGCCGACGACGATCCGCTGGTTTGTGACTATAGCCAGCCACCGCTGAGCAGTATCGACATGGCTGGCAATGTGGTGGGCGAAACGTGCCTGCAGCAATTGCTGCAATGCATCACGCATCCTGACCGCTCGCCTGAGACCATTCTGGTACCACCGCGCGGGGTGGTGCCGCGGACTTCCACCGATGTGACCTTGGTCGGCGATCCGGTGGTGGCGGCCGTGCTGGAGCATTTGCGTCGACAGGTGACCAGGGACGAATTGGTTGCGACCATCGCCGCGGAAGTCGGCCTGTCGGAAAGCCAATTGCGCCTGCGCTTCAAGCGCGCCTGTGGTGAATCCGTCAGCCAGGCCCGCCGCCGCCTGCGCATCGAACGCGCCAAGTACTTGCTGCTGAACACTGATCTCGCGATCGGTCAGATTGCACCGCAGGTGGGCATGCCCGATCCGGGGCATTTCGCTCGCCAGTTCACCCGCCAGGCCGGTTGCTCCCCGGCACGTTGGCGGGAACAGGCGCGCCGGGCTGATGGGGGTGCATGATTTAGTTTCGGCCAGGACGGCGCTCGATCGATAAAGACAAGTAGACTGACAAAGACGGGCCAATGAAGCTGGTCGCGTTGGGCGGTACCTCATTTTTTAGAGAGATCTTGTTCTTGGGGTTCTGGGCCGCGAATGTTTCGGCCATCATTGGTCGCTGTCCCTTGCTATCAGAAAAGTCTGCAGCCCCAAGGCGGGAGGCTCCGTTGGAAATGGCCTGTGGCATCGGGAGTGCAGGGAGGCTCTGGCAGCGGCTGCTCCGTATGCAGGGCGGGTTGCAGGCTGGTGACCGTGGCCATGCGAAGCTGGGCCGTGGCGGGGGCATCGCTGGCATTGTGCAGACGCAGGACCAGACCCCTCGGACCCCAGGGGCTCGATATGATTGAACCCGGATGGGTTCCGGGCGGCCCCCGGTTTGTTCGCTACTCGCTCCAGACCGGACTGTTATATTATACTGATCCGGATGGTTTTTTTTCCTGGCCCGTTATTTAACCTGGCCATTACCCACAAATCGGGAGCACAACGATGGGCTGCACAGAGGCCAGTAGAGGCCACAGAGGTTTTGGCTATTCCGAGGTAACGACTGGTCTGTCCTCAGGCGCCATCGGATGCTCGGTGCCGGCCCACCCGGAGCGCGAGGCCCTGCCTCGCAGGCAGCACAGAGATCGGCGCTGATCACCGGATGTTCCTGATGTCTTGAACGAGCACGGTTGCCGAGCTTGCGCCGCATGGCGACGCGCTCCGTGGGTGTGCTGCGCGCGCTGATGGCGAGAACCCTCTGTGTCTCTGTGCCTCTCTGTGTCGCTATCTGGTTCGGCTGACTTGTGGGTAATGGCCAGGTTATTTAACGGGTTTCCGCTCGGTGCTTGGTCAGTCTTCTCTGGCGATCGACAACTGAGTTGGTTCGGGTGCTGTGTCCCATAAATAGCATTCATGCTTCTTCGCGGCGCAGCTGCTGGTTTGCGGAGCCCTCGTCATGACGCTGGCATTCCTTCGGAAGACC
>CAYONM010000255.1:0-5197 GCA_964405325.1 uncultured candidatus Brocadiaceae bacterium
CGCCCGCTTCCGGGGCCGCGACCAGGGCGCTGAAGAGACACTCGAGATGCTGTTGCCGAACGCCGCGCCAGCTGGGACTGCCGTCAGGCCGGTCGAGGGCGGGCCCAGGCCGCAGGTGATGCGTCTGAGATTCCAGGCGCAGCCACTGCGCCGGCCAGGCGCGGAACGTGCACCAGTATGGATCCTGCACCGGCAGCTGACGCTCTTCAGCAGTTTTACCGGGATCCTGCCAGCGCACCCGGCCGCCATCGCCGGCCACCGGCCAGCCATCGATCCAGCGCAGCGATGACAACCAGGTTTCCCTTCCCAAGGGGCTGCAGGCGTCACCGTGCCGGATGCCCAGATGGACCATGCGCCACTCGCCGTCCGGTCCTTGGAACAGATCGCCGTGGCCAGCGGCCTGGGGCAGATGCGTGGTGCCCCGGTTGTCCAGAACCTGCTGCGGGGCTGTTTCATAGGGGCCGGTGATCGAGCGGGAGCGGGCGATGCTGACGCAGTGCCCGGGGCCGGTGCCGCCCTCCGCCACCAGCAGATACCACCAGCCGTCGTGGCGATAGAGATGCGGCCCTTCGGTGAAAGCCTGATCGGTGCCCTGCCAGAGCAGATGCCGCGGCCCCAGCAGGCGCTGTGTCGCCCAATCCAGTTCGCGCATGACGATGCCCTGCCGGCCTTCGACCGCACCGGTCTGGCAGTACCAGACCCGGCCCTGCTCGTCCTGCACCAGATCCGGATCGATGCCGCCATCGTCCAGCCAGACCGGATCCGACCAGGGGCCGGCGGGGTCGTCGGCGGTGATCAGGAAATTCCGGAACAGGGCCGGCCACGGTTCCTGGGCGACGAAGGTCGCCACCAGGGCGAAGCGACCGTGGATATGGCGCAAGCAGGGCGCCCAGATGCCCTGGGAGCGGGCGCAGCGCCCGTAATCCAATTGCCCGGGCCGATGGATGCCGTGCCCGACGAGGCGCCAATCGCGCAGATCTCGGCTGTGATGGATGGGCAGGCCAGGCAGGAATTCGAAACTGGAAGTGACCAGGTAGGAGTCATCTCCGACCTGGCAGATGCTGGGATCGGGATGGAATCCAGGCAGCAGCAGCTCGCAATCGTTCATGCCTCCTCCGTGATGGTCAGGGTCAGTTCCTGCAGGTCGTCGGGGCGCGACCCGACCAGCAGCGGAATGCGCCCGCGCAGGCTGGTCTCCTGCATATCGCGACCAGTGTACCGGAAACGTTCCGGCGGCAGTTCCAAGCGCACCGTGCGCTGTTCATCCACCTGCAGGGGCACCCGGACAAAGGCCTTCAGGAGACGCGCGGGACGCGCCACCTCGGCGAGACTGCGGCCCAGATAGACCAGGATCACCTCATCGCCGGCCAGCGGGCCATGATTGGTGATGGTCGCTTCGACAACCGCGCTGTCATTCGGGCCGATCTGATCCTGCGCCAAGGCGACCCGGTCGAGGCTGAACCGGCTGTAGCTCAGGCCATAGCCACACGGCAGCACCATGCCCTCGTGACCGAAGGCGTAGGGCTTGGTCAAGTCGTTGCTGAGCTTGCTGTCGTAGACCGGACAGGCGCCGGCGCTCAGCGGTACGCTGATGGGCAGGCGGCCACCGGGATTGTACCGGCCCAGCAGGGCGGCGGCGACCGCCTGACCGCGGGCCTCGCCGGGATTCCAGGCATCCAGCACCGCTCCTGACGCCGCCAAGACCGGCGCGATGGCGAGGGCGCGGCCGTGGATCAGGACACTCGCCACCGGGGTGCCGGTAGCGACCACCGCATCCAGCAGGGCCTGCTGCTGGCCGATGAGCTGCAGCTCGTCGCGGTCGCCGCCCTTGTAGGGCCGGCAGTTCTCGCCGGTGATCTCTGAACTATCACCAATGCACAGGATGACCACGTCGGCCCAGGCGGCCAGCTCACGGGCTTCGGTCAACAGCTGCTGCTCGTCCTCCGGACGGGCGCAGCGCACTGGCTCGGCACCGGTACCGGCCGGCAGCCAGGCATAGTCCTCATCGCGATCAGTGAGGGCGCAGCCCTGGGCCCAGCGCAGCGGTGCACGCCTGCCGCGAGTCTTCGGACTCTATCGGCAGCGCGTCCACCACGGCAAGCAGACGCAGCAGTACCGCAGCCTGAACTTCTCCTGCATTCTCGAGGGCGATGGCTGGTACCGCCGCGATGGTCACCTGCATCCGGTGCAGGCGCCGGCCATCTTCCGGCAGCATCCCGGTTCAGCCATGGCCTACGGCCCGCAGGCCTCCTGGCTGGAATGTTCGATCATCTATCTGCACGAAGAGGAAACGCCGCTGCGTGAAGCGGGCGTTCTGCCCTGGCCGGAAGCGGTACTGCCGATTCCGCCGGCCAGACAGCAGCAGTTCTTCGCTTGCTGGGATCTGTTGCAGAGTCTGCGGGCACAGGCAATGGCTTCAGGCTCGAGCATCGACGCCATCGCCTTGGGCGCACTGCTCCTGGTCCGCAATTCCCAGGCTGCGATGGTGACGCCGGATCTGGAACGCGTGCGCGTGCAACTGGCGGTACTCGACCGGGCGGTGCCCCGCCTGGCCGATCTGGCACGCGATTGCGGCTGGTCCCTGGCCAGCCTGCGCCGCCGGTGGCAGCAGGCCTACGGCTGTCCACCGTTGGAATATGCCTTCCGGCTCAAGACCCAGCGGGCCTGCGAATTGCTCGCCGGCAGCGACCTGCCGATCCATCAGGTGGCTCGCGCCGTCGGCTTTCATGATCCATTGTATTTCAGCAAATGGTTCGCCCGGCGTAGCGGCATGGCCCCCACCGCCTACCGGGAGAGCGCTGGATCAGGTGCCTGAACCAGCATGCGTCGACCTGATCCGATTTCTGCCAGGGAAGGAGCGAGTGGAAAACCCGCGTCGGCAGCATCAATCCGAGCCTGCCAGCTGTCGCCAGTGGGCCGGACTTTGGCCGTGGATCTTTTTGAAGCAGCGGCCGAAATAGCTGAGGTCACCATACCCGAGTTGCTCGGCGATGGCCGTAATTGACAACTCCGTTTCCCGGATCATATCCGCCGCGCGTTCCATACGACGGCGCATCAGATAGTCGCGCGGGCTCTCGCCGTACCACTGTCGGAATTGGCGGGCTCGGTGGTCGTAGGACAGGCCTGGGGCGTGCAACGCTGTTGCCAGATGCGGACTGCGGTCTGCCGGCTGCTGGACCAAGGCTTCCAGTTGCCGCAGCATGCGATGGTGGTCATCCAAGGGAGCATCCGGCTGCGCCGGCAGGAGCAGGGTGCAGAGCAGCTCGATCAGCAGTCCGGCATTGGCGCGGCGCTCCTGTTCATCGCCGAGATGGAAACGGTCGTTCAGACGCCAGAGCATCTGCCGCAGCCGATCCGGCTCTGAGACCTCACCGACAACCATCTCTTCTGGTAGTATTCCGTCGGCCACTTGCCACTCGAAGTAGACCCAGGCGCGCCAGGCTGGCGGCGTGTAATGCCGCACACCACGCCGGAACTGCCGGCCCGGCGGCAGCAGCATGAAGCCCCCACAGGGAATGCTGACCTCAAGGTCATCAACCAAATAGTAAGGTTCAAAGCCTTGAGAAAAGCAGTGCAGAGTCCAGTAGTCGAAGCGCAGAGGCGGCAGCTGGTGCGGCGCCGAGGGTTGCGGCGCCAGATGTCCGATGGCGTGGATGCGTGGCAGCAGGGTAGCAAGGGCATCAGCGAGCAGCATTGTGATCGTCATAACGGAATAATGCCAGTCGGACAGGGAAAAAGTCCACTGTTTGTGGACCTGCGCGAGGTATACTGATCAGCAACGACCCTCCCGGGGAAAGGAATCCGCTCATGCCGGCTCGTCAAGCTCTTCATCTGATCGGTTGCAGTTTACTGGTCGGCGGCCTCGCCGCTGCAGACCACCTCCCACAACTGGATGCGCAGGGCCTACCCCTGACCGATTGTCCGGGATCGATCAGCCGAGAACCCCTGATTGCCAACCGCATCACCACTCCGCCGGAATTCAACAAACACATGGACGTGCCGTCATCCGTCGGCGACCTGACGCGCCTGGTGGAAGGACGGCGACTGCTGTTGGACAGCGACAGCTATCCGCGTCATCCGGGGCGCCTGGTCGGAGAGCCCAGCTGTCGCCGCGACGGTGATGTCTGGCACATCGGCTTCTCGGTGGACCGCATGGACGACGTCGTGGTCCGGGCGGTGGACGAATCGGGCGCGGTCCTGCATACCATCGCCTGCGGCGTTCTAGGGCCGAATGCGCCGGCGCCACTTCAAGCCGAGAGCCTGCAGCAGACCATCGTCTGGGATGGTACCGATGCCAAAGGCCAGCTGATCGCCGACGTGGCTGCCATCGAAGTGGGCGTGGGGTTGGCACCGCGTTTCGATCGTTTCCTCGGACACGAACCCAGCCAGCTCTCGCCGTATCTGAGCTGCCTGACGGTGGATCAGGAGGGGCGGGTCTACGTCGGTCTGCATACCCATCGCTATGACCCCTCGCTGTTACGCTTCGACCGCGAAGGCCGCTATCTCGACATGGCCTATCCCTCCGATCCGCAGCACCTGTATCAGCAGGGCAAGCGCTGGGAGGAGATCTACGATCTGGTCGAATACATCGACGGCTATCCGGTGCCAGTCAAACCCAGCCTCTGGCGGGCTTGGATCGAGCATTGGGATGATTTCGTGCCGCTGCCCTTCGCCATCGGCCCGGACAACAAAGGCTATTTCATCATCGGCATGCCCAATGCCCAAGGCACCCCGCTCTCGCTCAACGCCAAGGGCGACCTGGATCGCCTGGATGTGATCGAAAATCTGGACGACTTCTGGTTCTGGCCCACCGCCAAGCATGTGGGTGTGTATCCGCCCATGTACCTGCAACGCCACGACGCGGGTTTCGCCTTCGAAAGTGACAGTCGGCTCCTGGTAGCAAGTAAATCGCATTCAGGGATGCATGGACCGCAGCCGTTTCGGGACTACAGCGGCACCATTCGGCGGGTGGATCTGCGTACCGGTGAGAATATTCCTTCATTCACCGAAGGGCGCGGCAACTCCATCGATAAGCCCTCCAGTTTTCTGCGGCCTAACTGGAGCCAGGGTCCGAAGAAGAATCAGCGCAGCTATATCGATAAGATGCAGAATCTGGTCATCCACCAGGGCAGGGATCTCGAACCGGATCCGGAATTCGATAGCCCCGACCGGCTGTGCGATATCGAAGATCTCACCG
>CAYONM010000256.1:0-5192 GCA_964405325.1 uncultured candidatus Brocadiaceae bacterium
CGCGAAGAGCGAGCATATCGGGCATATGTAAGCGATAAGCAACGCAGAAGGGCGGTAAAAGATCAAGTGAGACGCTACCTTTATTTATTGACGGGCCCTTACATCGAGGGACAAGCCCCTCGGACCCCGAAGCTGAGCCCGCAAAAACAACTTTTTCTGCTCGAAGTTTTTGCGAGCTCAGCTTCTACTACACCTTTGTTTGCCACCACACTCCTTTGTTAGGCTCACATTTCCTTTAATGGCAGAATAGAGGAGTACCCAGCATGACCAGGCCAGATGACCTCGACCGTCGCAAGCAGATCCGGACAACCAACCAGGTGCTGCGGCAATGGGACGCCGAGCAACCGTTACCGGATATCGCCCGTTCGGATGCTGGCTCCAGCACCCAACGCCCGACACGGCAAGACGATACCGACGACAACAACGACTACGACTGAATCAGGCCCCGTCATGCATCATTCCCGTATTTCTGCCGCGCTGCTTTTCGATGCCGACAATCGGACCCTGCTGTGCCGGATGCGCAGCGACCTGGAAGCAGACAAACGAAGCACTGCTGCTAAAAATCTGGCGGCCTTGCTGCCCTCTGAACGTATCGAGCCGGTCTTACGAGCCATGCAACAAGTCCGTGCCAACGGTGAAGCCCAAGTGCTGAGCATGCTCTCCAGCTCGGACGACCACCGCATCTGCATCGACCCGGCGTCGCCAGGCCAGGTCCTGGTCACTCTGTACGAACGCCCTCTGGCCCAGCAGCCGGTGGAATCGGTCGAATCCACCAGCCAGGCCTTCATCACGCACATGGGCCACGACATCCGAACGCCCATGACCAGCGTCCTGACCAACCTGGAATTGTTGCAACTGGAAGCCACCACCCCCCGACAACAGGAACTGGTCCAAAACGCCCTGGATGGCGCACAGCACCAATCGCGACTGCTGGAAGACCTGCTGCAGGTAGCACAGCTGCAGAACGACCAGCTAGACCTGGTCGCCGAAGTGATCCACGTCCCCACCCTACTGGAAGAGCTGCACAGCATGCTGGAGTATCTGGCACAGGCGCGCGGCCTGGACTTTGAGCTGGATCTGTCGGAACTGGCCGACGAACACGACTGGATCCGCGCGCCACTGGTCCCGATCCAGCAGATCCTGCATAACCTGATCAACAATGCGATCAGCTATACCAAGGACGGCTCAATCCGCATCCAGGTCCGCAGCGAGGAAATCGACACGGATCAGGTTCGTCTGATCTGCGTCGTCGCCGACACCGGTCCCGGTCTGAGCCTGGATGATCTGATTGTGGTCGGCCAGCCCTGGCAGCGATCGGACGCCCTGGATCAGCAAAAGCCCGCCGGTTTTGGCTATGGCCTGAGTATCGCCCGCCTGCTCACCGATCGGCTCGGCGGCAGCTTGCACTACCAGCCGCGGTCCGGCCACGGCAGCCTGTTTACCTTGACTCTGACCGTGCCTTGCGTCGACGCTCCCGACCCGTCCTCCGATTCCTATCCCGTTTCGGCATCGGGTATGCGGCTGCTCCCAGCCCAGATCCTGATTGCCGAGGACGATGCCAGCCTGCTGCGCAGTACCCAGATGCTGTTGGAGAGCCTGGGCCTGCGCTGCCTGCTGGCCATGGACGGCGAACAGGCCGTGCAGCTCTGGCAAGGACACCGGCCCGACTTGATCCTGATGGACATCAGCATGCCACGCCTGGACGGCCGCATGGCCACCCGCGCTATCCGCCGCGATGGCGAGGCGGGAGCCCAGGTGCCCATCATCGCAGTTACTGCCCTGGACCAGAGCGTCGACCAGGCAGCCTGTCGCGAGGCGGGCATCAACGAAGTGATCGTCAAGCCCTTCAGCCGCGCCGACTTGGTGGCCAGCCTGCATCGGCACCTGGCCAGCATCCAAGCAAACGAGGAGCCACCGGATCCGTTCAGCCTGAACTTCGAATCGCTGACTCAACATCCGGGCATCGATTGCGCTCTGCTGCGCCAAACCGCCGAGCTGGTTGGCAACGGCACCGAGGGTCTGCGCAGCCTGCACGCCTTGGCGACCAGCCTGATCGAAGAATCGCCACGGATCCTGGACGAGCTGCAACGCGCGATCAGCGAACGCAACGCGGAAGCGACCGTACAGCTGACGCACCGCCTGAAATCACGCGCCGCCCTGCTGGGCCTGAAACGCATACGCCACCATGCCGCGCACATGGAAGCCCGCTCCCGCGACACGCCCCCGCCCTGGACAGATATCGTCAGCGCCCACGAAGCCCTGGAAACCGACTGGTCCAACGACCTGGAAGCCCTTGGCGACTGGCTGCGTATTCAGATCGGATAGCAAGTCCGCTTCCGGTTATGAACACGCTCGCTGCGTATGACGATAACAGCTTGATCAAAGGTCCAATGGGCTGGCTTGCCGCTACCCAGGCGGGCGGTGAAAGCCTTCTTTTAATGGAAAGGACGACGAAAGACGACCCACCACAAGCGGTCGATGGGCAATCGATGTCCAGGACTTTCACTTTTACACCCTTGAGATCCGACCCGTTCTGCTAGACTCCCTGTGACTTCACACAGGAAAGAAAACCTATGCCGAGCAGCGTGGTTCCCGACAGCCGCCTCGACAATCGTTGCTTGGCAACGGTGATCGATGCGATTCCGATCCCCATCATCCAATGCGATCCCCAGGCCCGCGTGGTACACTGGAACCGCCCAGCAGAACAGTCCTTGGGACGATCGGGACCAGACCTCGCCGGCGCTTTCTTGCTGGATCTGATCCCGGATCAGGTCCGCGCCCAGGCCAAGCACGCCCTCGAATCGCTGCAATCCGGTCGAGCGATGCATGGCCTGTCGAGTGGCCTGCCAGATCGGTCCCTGGTGCCGCTGGCCAACCAGGCCGGTACCCTTGTCGGTCTGGTCATGATCGACCAACAGCCAGCACCGCCGCAGTGCGACGCTCTGGAACGACGCTATCAGACCTTGCTACGCAGCAACCAGGAGCTGGATCGCTTCGCCGCCGAAACCGCGCACGACCTGCAAAGCCCGATCCGCACCGCGCATTTGAGCCTGGATCTGCTCGCCAACGGTGACGGCCTCAGCGAGGAGCAACAGACGCTGATCCAGCATGCCAATCGGTCGCTGCAAACCGCCCTCCATCTGGTCCAGGGCATCCTGCATCACGCCCGCCAAGCTGCCATCCCCGAACCCGAAGATGCTGCCGAATCAGTGCTGCTGGAGGACATCGTCCAGGAGAGTCTGAACAATCTCGAAAGCCGCATAACCGAGGTCACACCAAGCCTGCACCTGCATTGCTCGCACCGAGTCTGGATCGCACGCTCCCAGTTGCTGCGTCTGCTGCAGAATCTCATCGGCAATGCCCTCAAATATCGCAGTCCCACACGCCCCCTGGAACTGAACATCGGCAGCAGTGCCGACGAGCCAGGTTGGATCGACCTTTGCATCAACGACAACGGCATCGGCATGACCAAGGAAGAGAGCCGGCGCATCTTCCAGCCCTTCACCCGTCTCGCCACCAATGACAACACAGGTGGCACCGGCATCGGCCTGCATGTCTGCCGCCGCTTGGTGGAAAGCTGCGGCGGCTGCATTGCCGTCACCTCGGAAGTGGACCAGGGCACCTCGTTCCACCTGAAATTGCCGGCAGTCGATTCACATCGGTGAATGGTCAGCCCCGATCCTGGTATGCTCTGCCTCTATCCTTGCGATCCACGAGAGGACTGCCATGCGCCCCGTTGCTCCCGAACAGGTTCCGGCCAGTGTCCTGGTCATCGATGATGACGAGCAGTGGACGAAGCTGATGCAACAGGCCCTACGTAGCCTGGGCTGTACGGAGGTGCGCTGTCTGACCGATCCCAGCTGGTCGGTGCAGATCGCTGCCGAGTTCCGCCCCGATCTGGTCTTCCTGGACCTGCGCATGCACAGCCTGGCCGGTGACCAGGTGCTGTGCCGCCTGCACCAGCAATTGCCGCGCATCCCGGTGGTTATCGTTACCGGCATCGACGATGTCGATGCCGCCGTACTCTGCATGCACGAAGGCGCCGTGGACTACCTGACCAAACCCCTCGACCGCGCGCGGCTGGTGCAAGCCATCGACAAAGCCATGCACGCCCGTCCCACCACAGCCATACCAGACGACGAAGCCGCTGATCCCCGCGCCAGCATCCGCACCATGCCCGTGCTGCCGCAACTCAAGGAGGCCCCGGACATGCTGATCGACGAAGCCATGGACCGGGCCAAGGGTGTGGTCAAGGATGCGGCCACCATGCTGGGCGTCAGCAGTCAGGCCATCTGCAATCGACGGCGGCGCCGGGAAGAGGAAGAGCACTGAAAACACCCACAGACAGGCAGCAGAAGGCCACCACAAGCCATCCGCCCCCTGGGCCTGAAATGACAAGCCCTTGGCCAATTGCCCCCTTGTAACCGACAAATTTTTGTATAAATGATCGTAATTCCTCATTGATCCAATGGGCTTCATTGATCCAATGGGTTTCGGATTTTGTGTAGGCGCTGACGTGCCGACGAAAACGCCAGAACCCGTCCCCTCCGGTTTAGCACCGCCCGTGCGGTTAAGTACGGGAACAGAAGAGGAGCTTCAGCGATCATGAAAACCGGAACGGTTCTCATGCTGGACGACGATCCGCAACAAGCCGAATTGTTCTGCTTGGCGCTGAAAAAAGCCAGCCCCGAAAACAACTTCCAGGTCCAAACCGTTGATGTGGAGTTCCTGGCTCGCTGCAAACAACAGCCGGCACCATTAGACGTCAGTCGTCCGGTTGCGGTACTGGTAGACCATCACCTTGGCCAGACCAGATCAACCGAGATCCTATCGGCCCTCCGCCAGACTATCGGCCAAGCCGCCCCCCTGTTGGTCTACACCAATGGCGAGCCGGAACGGCATCGGGACGAAGTCATCGCCGCCGGCGCGAACGACTGCTTCAACAAGCCCATGAGTCTCCCAGAAGTCGACAACATCATCCGCACAGTGGAATCATTGGCAGGCGTCCAATCCAGCCCGATCGCAAATATGGTATAATTTCAGTTGGTCTCGCTGCATCCGCTCCGTCCAAGCCTGTCTGTCTGGACAGCCCACCCAGGCAAACTCGATTTTAAGGGCACCTCTCTAAACTCAGGCACTTCGCCAGATTTGCGCTTTCCGGCCCTGCCTGCGTTGCTGGAACCTCGAAATAG
>CAYONM010000257.1:0-5184 GCA_964405325.1 uncultured candidatus Brocadiaceae bacterium
GCCGGAAAGCGCAAGTCTGGCGAAGTGCCTGAGTTTTTAGAGGTGCCCATAAGAAAAGATACCCGCAAAACCCCTGCCTGTAACGATTTTTCCATGACATTCCGGCCGATGAGCGATTTGTCTGCTCGAAGCTGTTGCGGGTTCAGCTTATAAGCAACAAAGTGGCCTTATTCTTGGTACATACACGGGTTATGAAAAAAAATGGATGACAGGAGCGGTCTTCATCGGTTACACTGAAAATAGGAGAACGCCATGCCGACCGACATCTTCGCCGACGCCATCCGCCGCCTGGACGAGGCCCAAGCCTACGCCCAGATCGAGGACGAGGCCATCGCGGTGCTCAGGCACCCGCGGGCCATAAAGGAGGTGTCCATTCCGGTCCGACGGGACGACGGTCACCTGGAAGTCTTCACCGGATACCGGGTGCAGCACGATGATACCCGCGGGCCCACCAAGGGCGGTATCCGCTATCATCCCGACGTGAGTCTATCGGAAGTAAAGGCCCTGGCCTTCTGGATGACCTGCAAGTGCGCCGTGGTCAACCTGCCCTTCGGCGGTGGCAAGGGCGGCGTCATCGTCGATCCCAAAAGCCTCAGCCGCTTGGAGCTGGAGCGCCTGAGCCGCGGCTTTGTTCGCGGCCTTGGTGATTTCATCGGTCCCGATCAGGATATTCCCGCGCCGGACGTCTACACCAACAGCATGGTGATGGGCTGGATGATGGACGAATATTCCAAACTGCATCAATGCCACACCCCGGCTATGATCACCGGCAAGCCCATCCCCTTGGGTGGCAGCCTGGGGCGTGACGACGCCACTGGCCGCGGTGCCTATTACTGCATCAAGGAACTGGAGCGCCTGCGTGGGTGGAAGCCACCTGAGATCAAAGTGGCGGTGCAGGGCTTCGGCAATGCTGGTCAGCACGTTTCGCGCCTGCTGCACGCCGATGGCTACAAAATCGTGGCGGTGTCCGATTCCAAGGGTGGCATCTATTCACCAGACGGCTTCGACATCCCCAGTCTGATGCATGCCAAAAACGAAATGCGCGAACTCAAAGCCGTCTACTGCCACGGTTCCGTCTGCGAGGCCATGCAAGCCACTAAGATCAGCAACGAGGAACTCCTGGAGCTGGAAGTGGACATCCTGATCCCGGCGGCCTTGGAAAACGTCATCACCATACACAACGTCGATCGTATCAGCGCCCCGGTCATAGTCGAAGTCGCCAATGGTCCTGTCAGCTCCGAAGCTGACCTCAGTCTGCGCGACGAGCACCTGGTGATCCCTGATATTCTCGCCAATGCTGGCGGCGTCACCGTGAGTTACTTCGAATGGGTCCAGAACCGCATGGGCTACTACTGGCCTGTCGATGAGGTACACCGCAAGCTCCAGGAGACCATGGCGAGGGAATTCCAGTTCACCTACCGCTACGCTGAGGACCGCGACATCGACCTGCGCACTGCCAGCTACGCCCACGCCCTGAACCGTATCGGCGACGCTATTCAATCACTGGGCACGGAGAATTACTTCAAGAGTATCTGACATTCACTGGTTCCCCGCCCTTCCTGATGGGGTTACGATTCACAGATTATTGTTGGGGTCAGCCGGCTCCAGCGCCTTGGCAGGACCGAAAATCGTCTGCGCCTGGCTCGACCGGAGTTTATGGCGGCGCCCTTATGGACCGGTGGATTGGCTACCATGGCAAAGTCGGAATATGGGCTGCGGTCTTTGCGGCAGGATTCGATCAAGTATCCGGGCTAGGGCGAAGCCCGAGACGTTAAGAGCAGAAAGACGAGGTGGAGCCAAATAATGGCAACTTGGTTGCGCTCGGAGCCACGCCTTAGGAATGGGTCATCCCTCATCCGCATGAGGTGGCTATTTTGCCAGCTGCTCGGGATAGAGCTTTTTCAATTTGTCGATCTTCGGCAGAGCCTGCTGGATAATGTAGGGATGCCCGGGGTTTTGCCGGACAAAGTCCTGGTGATAATCTTCGGCCGGGTAGAAAGGGCCGGTTTCCACTGTGGTGACAATGGGGCCGTTGAAGATACCGGCTTGATTCAACTGCTCGATGTAGGCAGTGGCGGCCTGCTGTTGGGACTCGTTTTGCGGGAAGACGGCGGTGCGGTATTGGCGACCGCGATCCGGTCCCTGACGGTTCAGCTGGGTCGGATTGTGGGTGCTGAAAAAGACCCGTAGCAACTCGCCGTAGCTGATCGCATTGGCGTCGTAGGTGATTTGGATGACCTCGGCGTGGTCGGTTTTGCCAGCGCTGACGGCCTGGTAATGGGCGCTCTCCTTGCTGCCGCCGGCATAGCCGGAGACCACATCGCTGACGCCCTGCAAGCGCTCGAATACGCCTTCGGTGCACCAGAAGCAGCCGCCTGCGAAGACGGCTTGCTGGGTACCGGTGGCTTGGTCCGCGGTGTGGTCCACCGCTGGGGCTGGCAGGGGAGTAGGAAGGTCGGAGCCGTAGCTGCACGCGGTCAGGGTCATGGCGAGGCCTAGCATCAGAATGTTGTGAATGGTTCTCATGAAGAGATGATAGCGATTTTGGTTGCAGGCGACAAGGTAAGCTTGGTGGACGCATCGTGGACCTTCCACAGTGCGCAGTGCCAATGATCAGTAAGCTTGCCCGGCCGGTGGAGTCTTTTGGTTGTCTCCTCCTGGTTACGGGTTTGGAAGGACCGGTTCTTGTGGAGCCGGCGGGCTCTCAAAGCCCATCGCACCCCACGGTTTGACCGTGGGGTGCGGTTTTTGTGTGCCAGTGGCCGGCTTTGGCGTGCGGTTATCGCCCGCGCGGCGTGTGCCCCAGGCAGCGTTTGAAGCAGCGATGGAAGTAGGACAGGTCCTGGAAACCCAGGCGGTGGGCCACCTGTTTGACGCTCAAGCCATCGTCCAGCAGGTCGCGCGCGTAGCGCATGCGAAGCTGGCTGTGGTGTTGCATCAGGCTGATACCGAAGGCCTGTTGGTAACAGCGGTTCAGGTGGGTGGCGCTGTAATGGAAGGCCTGGCTCAGATCCTGACGCTGTAGCGGCATGTCCAGGTGGCGATGCAGATAGGCCAGGAGTTCGGTCGCCAGGTGCTGCTCCGCTTGACCTTCGTCCTGCTGCAACAGGCGTAACTGCAGTAGCCAGGCGTCTATCTGGCGACAGGCCATCTGATCCAGCTCGTCGCGCAGCCAGGCCAGGTGCAGCAAGCGATGCGTCGGGAGGGGGTCCAGGCCTTGGCTCAGATGCCCCCACGCCGGTAGCGCGGTGGCGGTTTGGTTGGGGCCACCGGCGGCGGCAAATTCCACCCAGGCGACGTCGTGGCGATCGTCTTCCAGGCCCCGGTGTCGGATTCCGGGGGGTAGCAGGTACCAGTCACCTGGCTGTAGGATCATCCCTTTGTCGCCAATGGCCAGGGCCAGGCGGCCACCGGTGATGAAGCCCAGCACCCAGTGGTCCAAGATCCGATCACGGTGGCTGTGATGTCGTATGCTATGCCCCAGGGCAAGCAGGCGGCGGACCGGCTGAATGGAATAGCGAGTTGCTGGCATGTTCGGAAAGTACCATAATGTATTCTGATCGTCCATAGCAGTAACAGGGTCAAATGGCTATGATTACGAGCATCACCTCCATAACAAGGAACCCACCATGTCTGACAAGTACAGCATTGGGAACTGCATCGATGCGATCCGCAGCTACATTGACGGCGAGTATGCCGGTATGCTCCGTCCGGCTGGGGAGGCGCTGCGGCATCCTTTTCTGACCCCCGGCAGCGAGCAATACCCCGACGTCCTCTGGGACTGGGACGCCTTCTATGCCAACGTCGGTTTACGGCAGCTGCTGGCTGACAAGAACGACCCGGAGCTGGCGGCCCGGGTGTTGCCGCATGAGCGCGGCTGCGTGTTGAATTTTCTCGAATACGGTCATTGGGGTGGGCAGTTGCCCGGTGCCATCAACCGCAACTATCAGCCTGATCCGGATGATGGCCCGGCGCAGTGGTCGCAGCGCAACAACCACAAGCCCTGCCTGGCACAGCACGCGACGCTGTTGGTGCGCGCCGATGGCGAGGTGGAGTGGTTGCGTGAGAAGATGCAGTTCATCCATTTTTTCCTGAACAATTATCGTTGCCACCGACGGCACGAAGGTACCGGCCTCTATTTTTGGGTGAAGACCGGCAACATCGGTGTCGACAACGATCCCTGTACCTATTATCGACCACTCAATAGCGATGCCTCGATTTATTTGAACTGCTTCATGGTACGCGAGCTGGAAGCGGTGATCGACCTGTCCCAGCGTTTGAATCTGGACGAGATCGTCGACCATTACCAGCAGGACCTGGCCCAACTCAAGGCAGCCATCCAGGAGCACTGCTGGGACGAATGGGCCGGCAGTTTCTTCTCGGTCGATCTGGCCCTGCACGAGATCGAACACGATACCTGGGCGCACTACGGCAATCCGCGTGAGTATGCCGGTCTGATCAATCGGCGGCTGATCTGGTCCATTTTCATGCCCATGTGGGCCGGTGTCGCCACGCCCGAGCAGGCCGAGCGCATGCTGATACACCTGCGCGATGAGCGCAGTTTTGCCTGCGACTGGGGGGTGCGGACCCTGGGCCGCTGCGAGAAGCAGTATAATGTGCGAGTTTCTGGCAATCCTTCCTCATGGCTGGGGCCCATCTGGGGCATGAGCAACTACCTGGTTTGGCACGGCCTGGTGCGTTATGGCTTCACCGAGGACGCCAAACGCCTGGCCGAGCAGAGCATCCGCCTGTTTGGCCGGGATATCATCCGGACCGGTGCCATGCACGAGTACTACCTGCCGGCCAACGGCGAACCGGCACTGAACCACGGTTTCCAGAACTGGAACTTCCTGGTGCTGCAGATGATCGCCTGGCTGGAGGGACGAGAACTGGTCTTGGAATAAGCATCGGATCTGGTCCTGCTGCTCTGAGGCGTCACGGTGACTCAGGGCAGCGCAACGCTCGCTCCAGGGAGTGCTGAGCTGGCCATTACCCACAAATCCGACCGCCGTCTCTCTCATATTTCTCGCGCGTAGAACGCGGAAAATGCTTGATCAGCCTGTTGAATCATTAATCCGTTTGGATACCTCTCGCCAGGCCGCCAAGACCGCAAAGGACGAAGAATATCTTTGCGGTCTTGGCGGCTTGGCGAGAGCAAAAAAAGCGAGATGAAAGACTTGTGGG
>CAYONM010000258.1:0-5139 GCA_964405325.1 uncultured candidatus Brocadiaceae bacterium
CTCATGAAGCTGCAGCGGGAGGGGGTACACACCGGATTCTGGCAATAGGCCTGGCGCCGTCGCTGACTCTGGCCGGCGATGTGGTCATGCGCTACACGGTCAGCACCTTCATCGGCTTGGCGGTGGTGGTGGTCCTGTTCCGCATGCTCCTGAGCGTGCTGCGTCTGTGCGGCCGACTTGCACCAAGCGGCAGCACGACTTTCAGCACTCTGCGTCTGCTGGCCTTGGTCGGTGCGGCCGACTTGCACCAAGCGGCAGCACGACTTTCAGCACTCTGCGTCTGCTGGCCTTGGTCGTCCTGTGCGGTGTCGTCGAAATCCTCTCTGGCAGAACATTATTGCCATGCATGTACTAACGATCATTATTGCCAAGATGTCATCGGAGATGGGGACAGGCAGAAGGATGTCATCGGAGATGGGAACAGGCAGAAGCGCCGGGACGAATCCGGCAGGGAGTAAGCGGTGAAAGTCCGCCAATCGCTGAGCAAGCGCATTCCACTGATGCATCGGTAAGACCGCAGATAGCGCGGCATGTGAAATGTGGCCATGCCACCGGTGCCGGAGTTCTCCCTATGCGCCGCAAGGCGACGCGCTCCGTGCGCGTGCTGTGCACGTGCGCCGTCCGCGGTCCAGCGCTCGCAGTCCGGCTGTCCACCCGGAGCGCGAGGCCTTGCCTCGCATGTTGGGCGTCCGGAAAAAGGGCAGCTTGTCGCATAGATGGTTATGCCACTGGCGCTTATCCGATGTGTCTCCGGCACCACTGCCGAGGCGTGCAGCCATGCACCTGCCGGAAATTCCGGGTGAATTGGCTGGGGTCTGCGATGCCAACCGCTTGCGCCACCTGGGAAATCCGGGCTTCCGGGTAGCTCAGCAAGCGCGCCGCCAGTTGCATGCGCTTCTGGAGTATTTCCGCCTGGACGCCACGCTCGTGGTGGGCGGCGAAAAGGCGGGACAGATGCGTCGGGCTGACGCCCACCGCCGCTGCCACCTGATCACGCCCTATCGGTTGGTGACAGTGATCGCCGATGTAGCCCAGAGCCAGGGTCAGATGATCGCTTGGCGAACGGCGGGCTTGCTGCTGGTGCAGATCCACGGCCACCGCGATCAGCAGGCAATTGGCCGCATGCAGCCGGCTGTCCTCCGGTCCCAGTTCCAGGACATCGTTCGCTGTGAGGTGCCGTTGCAGCGAGCTGATCAGGACGGGATCTGCGGGCGGGACCAGATGAAAGTGCATGTTGCCTTTGTCATGGAGTCCCTTTTTTCTCATGCCAACCAACATGCCATCCTGCTGTAGGGTGAGACGCAGGTAGTTCAAGTACATGGAAGGTGCCGTGCAGCACCAGGACCCCGGGGTCCAGCAGACGGCCTCATGCGGCGAGATCCTGTATTGCCGTAGGCGATCTTTCTGCCAGGTCCAGATGTCGAAAATGCGGTTCAAGGGTAGTTGCAGATAGTAGAATGGCGTTGGCGAGGGTGGGCGCGGCAGACGCAGCGTTTCCGGAAAGGGCTGTGGCTGATGGATCAGGTGGAGGCGTCGGATGCCGCCGTGGCGCCGCATCTGATGCCAGTGGTGCTGCAGGATCTGCAATGTCTCTTGCATGCCCGTGATTCTGACCGTTGTGGAGTGCAGGTCACCAAGAATCCAGAAGCGTCATAAAGAGTCTAGTGATAGTGGAATTCGAGAGGCGATCATGGAGACGAGGAGTCCAGTATGCCCAAACGTCCACCGCCCCGTCCGGTTCGTGATCCCGCCGAAGCGTTGGCCATCGAGCATTGCTGCCATCAGGTGCCCAGGGATGGCAGTCTGCGGCTCTGCTGGACCAGCAATCATCCCGCTGCCGGCCGGGTCGAGCTTTTCGACAGGGACGATCGCTTGCTGCGCCGGGGCAACAGCCCCCACGGCCGGAACCACCAGGTCTGCTGGCAGGAGCTGGATCCGCAGCAGGACTATCGCGCTCGCATCCAGCTGCAGGACGGCAGTGGCCAAATCGCACACCACGAGCATGTCTGTCAGGCCCGGGCGCCGAGACTATCCACCAGTCGGGCGGGCCATGTCGATCTGGTCATTGCCGAAGCCTGCGACGCGCCACGTGCAGCCTGGCCGGTACGCATCGGCATTCCCATCGCTCCGGGGCTCCTGGCGGATGCCTACCACGCCGAGATCGTCGACGCCAGCGGGGGTCCGGTGCCGGCGCAGCTGCAGACCAGCGCCCGCTGGGATGACGGCAGCGTGCAGTGGCTGCTGGCCAGTTTTCTGGCGGATACCGATACGGACGCGAGCCGGCGCTATCGGCTGCGTTGGGACGCGCGGCCGGGCCAGCGGCCGGCACCCGAGCGAGCGCTGCCAGCAGTGCCGCCAGAACCGCCGCAGCTGCGCCTCGCCAGCGATGGTCAGGTGGTGGACCGCGTGATCTGGGACGAGCCGGTCCTGGAGGAATCCGGTCCCATCTGCAGTCGTTGGTGTTGGCAGGGCAGCCATCAGGGCTGGGCCTGCACCTGCCGCGGCAGCGTCTGGAGTGGTGGCCTGGAGGAATGGGACTTCCTGTTCTGGAACGACCAGATGGAGCCCGACTGGCGCAATCTCGCTAGCCTGGAAGCGATCATTCCGCAGCAGGATACCGGCACAGAGATCGGTCTCACCGGCTGGCCCGGCGTTTCAGCGGAGCAGGGGCCGCTGCATCTCCTGCAGGAGGATGATCGCGGTTATCACGGACAATTGGCCGGACAGCCGGTGCGCGGGCTGCGCTATGAAGGCAGCGCCTGGCAGCGCAGCCCAGCGCGGCATACGCAGATCGCCGTCCAGGATTTCTGGCAGATGGCACCTGGCAGCTATGCGGTCGATGCGAGTGCCATCACCATCGGCCTGTTGCCGGCCTTGCCGGTGGATTTCGCCACCCGGCCCGAGCGTCGGCATGATGCCCACAAGCTCTTCATGTGGTGCGATCAGGGGCGCTATCGCTTCCGGCGCGGCCAGGCCACCCGGCAGCGGATCCTGCGTTGGACCGGTGCCGCCGATCAGGATCCGGAGCAGCTCGGCGCCTGGCTGCGGCAGGAGCTGGTCCCGACGGTGGATCCGGCAGCGGTCTGCGCCAGTGGCGTGCTCGGCGGCTCGTTGCTTCCCGGTGGGTCCGGCGGGTCCTTATTGGAGGCTTACGATCACTGCTTCGAGCTGGCCATGGTCTGCCTGGAGTTGGATCGTGAGCAGCAGCGTACTTGGGGCTGGATGCACTTCGGCGATTGGTACGGCGAGCGTGGTATGAACTATGGCAACAACGAATACGATACGGCTTGGGCCTGCGGCCTGCACTGGTGCCGCACTGGCGATGCGCGCAGTTTCCGGCGAGGACAGGAGATGGCACGGCATTACTCCTCGGTGGACAGCCTGCACGACGCTGCTACAGAACTGCCGGTTCCCGACAGTATGGAGGACGATGATCGCGATCTGGTCCTCCTGCACAGTATCAACCACGTCGGCAGCGATCTGCCACCGGATGCCTACGCCGACGGCGAACGGGCGGCCTTGTACCGGGAAGAACTCGACAGCTGGCGACGCTTCTATTTTCTTGGCCAGAGCGATCAGGGGCACGTCTATCAGGCCGGCAATTGGCTCTATGGCCAGCTGGCCGGCGATCCCGTGTTGCTGCAGGTGGCGGAACGCATCTGTCGCCGCCTCGCCACCTGTCATACCCGAGCCTTCGATTTCTGGATCGAGCGCGCCGCCGGCTGGCCGATCAACAACGTGCTCGCTGCCTACCAGCACACCCGCGATCCCTATTTCCTGAATGCGGCCCGGATTTTCATCGAGCGCGTGCTCGCGCTCCAGGACCCGGATACCGGCGGCTGGCCCTTCGATTGGAAGAACGAGGGCCTGATGGAGCAGGCTGGCAAGCCCTTCGCCGTCGGCATCCTGCTGTTCGGTCTGCTTCGTTACCGGGAATTCCAGCCCGATCCGGCGGTGGATCGTTGCCTGAAGCTGGCGGTGCATTGGCTGGCGCACCATGCCTGGATCGAGGATGCCAGTGGCATGGGGCATCTGGCGTCTTCCGCCCCGGCTTCGGCCGCTTCGGCAGCTCGTCAGCAGGTGGAGCCGCTGGTCGGAGAGAAGAGGAATCCGCCTGCCGAGTACCTGATCCTGGAAGCGGTCGCCTGGGCCGCCCGGGAGAGTGAGGATCCGCAGATCCACCGGCTGCTGCGCGGCCTGTTGAACAAGCGTTATATTCCCGCCAATATGGCCGCTCAGATGGCCTCGACTGAAGCCGGCCCCGGCGTCTCGTATGGCGAAAATTGCACCGGAAAATTGTTCGGCGAATATTTTCGACAAGCTGTCTATGGCGTGTCGCTCGTCGCTCGACAATGAGGCGTTCTTCGATGTCCGATTTCCGATGGCCATCGGAAATCGGGCATCGGAACCGGATGCCGGTATCCTGCGCGTAAACGGCCATCTGCTGGAGGCGTCACGCCTGCGTGACGGGCATCCTTTCTCCGAGCGGCAACCAGGGGATGTCCGGCAGGCCTTGCAGATCGCAGACCGATGCCAGTTGTTCGGCGAGCCCGCGAATGACAACCATGTTGGCATCCCGGCGGTCAATGAGCGCTTCCGGCGCATCGACCACGCCACTCCGCTGCGACGCGACGACGACTTCTGTGTGACGGAGGGCGGCCGCGGCATCGCAGGGGATCGCTGCCCGGCCGGCAAGGGCGTCCAGGCACAGGCGCAGGCGATTATCCGGCCCGCCGGGGTAAGTGACGATGCCTTCTGGCGTGTGGGCGCAGAGGCCACTGCCAGACCCGGATATCACGGTTCCCTGTTCGAATTGCAGACGGAAGCGCGGGTTCATCTCATCGGCGATGGCATGGCTGGCGGCGAAACGCAGACGCGTGCCGGTCGCGGTGGTCATCTCCAGCAAGGCGGTGTCGCAATTCTCGATGCTATAAGCCCGACCGAGGGCAGCGCGTAGCTCGGTGACTGCTGCCGCGCCGGACTCGGTATCGCCCAACAGCCAGAGCATCTGGAAGAGGAAATGCGCGCAGGCATTATTGTGCGGGCTGTCCAGAACCGGCCGGCCATCGTCGGTCTGGATGCGCCCCGCCCAGGTGTTGCGCTGATAATATGTGACTGGACGGGGCCAGAGGATGGACA
>CAYONM010000259.1:0-5136 GCA_964405325.1 uncultured candidatus Brocadiaceae bacterium
AGGGCGGCAAAAGATCAAGCGAAATGTAATGTTTATTTATTGACGGGCCCTAAGCGTCTCGCCTTGGGTGACAAGGGTACAATCAAGGCAAGATCAGGCAGTAGGCCGCCGTCTCCGCTACCCAGATATTGGTGCTGGCGGACAGCGCGTTCAGGTTGCTGCGGACGCTGGCATCCTGGCGCCGCGCTTTGGCGCTGGGTTGGGCCAGGGCAATCAGGGCGGCCAGAGCGGGAATGGGCTCCTTGGCGTTCAGGTCGCCGGGTCCGACCAGGAGGTCCGGATGTTCGGCAGCGATGTGTTGGATGGCCAAGTCGCCACCTGCTGTTTCTGCCCGGACCAGCGGCATGTCCGTGTCGCTTAGGGCCCAGATCAAGCGGCCAATCTGGCCATCGCTGCTGGCTAGATTCAGATGCAGGCTCGGCGTTGGTAGCGCGCGATCGGCACCGAGTTGCCAGTCGCCAAGGTCGGCGGCTTCGCCTAGTTGGATGGCGCGACGCCAGGCTTTTTTGCCGTTCGCGTCTATGGCGGTGATGCCCCACTGCTGCTCGTCGCCATCAAGGACCAGGACACCATCGGTCCAATTCCAGACCGTGCGTGGACCTTGTTGTCGTGGCGCGAGCGGATCCTTGAGCGCGACGTAGTCGACGCCGGTTGCTGTGGCCAAGCGTTTGACGACGCGCGCGTAGTCGACCTTGTCCAGGTTTTTGATATCAGTACCCACCAGATCGATCAGCGTATCGCTTTGATCGCTTCGCGTGGCGGTTCCGGAACAGCCGCCGAATATCAGCAGCAAGCAGGCGAGTGCGGGTAGGAAGACTGGCGCGGTTTTCATGTTATTCATAGTGCTTGGTCGCGCGCGACGACAAGCAGAAGGCTGGGTAGACTGGTCTCTCGGGTCCTGATCAGTGGCGCTTCGCTGGGGCTTGTAATCGTCAACCCTGCCCTAATCTCTGCGCTTCCTCTGCTGTGGCCGTGAGCCCAGCATCAACCACCAGGAGAGCCTGTTTGCGAGGTCGTCGTAGGAAGCGTCGTGTTCCCGTACCACCACCGGAGACCAGTCGTGCTCGTGTCAACGAGCATATCCGGATTCCCGAGGTGAGATTGATCGACGCAGATGGCCAACAGGTCGGAGTCGTTCCGACAGAGAAGGCCAAGACACTGGCGGAAGAAGCCGAATTGGATCTGGTTGAAGTGGCGGCAACGGCTCGTCCACCGGTCTGCCGGATCATGAACTACAGCAAGTTTCTGTTTGAAGAACAGAAAAAGGATCGTGCTGCTCGGAAGAAGCAGCGTGATAGTGCCATTGAAACCAAGGAGATCCGGCTTCGGCCAGGTACGGATTCAGGCGATCTCAAGATCAAGTCCGATCACGCTCGGAAGTTCCTCGATGAAGGCTACAAGGTTGGCATCCAGCTGCAGTTTCGTGGTCGCGAAATGGCGCACCGGGAATTGGGCATCGAAGCCATCCATCGCTTTGTCGAGATGCTGGGCGAGGATGTGAAGCTCGAGCAAGAGCCCAAGCTGATGGGGCGTCGCATGAATGCCCTGGTGGCCAGCACCAGGAAGAGCGGCTGACCGTCGAATGAACAACCTCGATGCCTTCTTGACCGACACCGCGTGTCGTGTCGAGCGGGCCTTGGATGCCGCATTGCCGGCGGTGGATTGCCCGCCGCTGCGCTTGCATGCGGCCATGCGGCATGCGGTGTTTGCCGGCGGGAAGCGCTTGCGTCCAGCCTTGTTGCGAGCGGCTTGTCTGGCTTGTGGCGGTACCGATGCGGATGCCGAATCAGGTATGGTGGCAATCGAGCTGCTTCATACCTACACCTTGGTGCATGATGATCTACCGGCCATGGATGATGACCATTGGCGGCGAGGGCGGCCGACGGTGCATGTGGCTTACGATGAAGCGACTGCGATACTCGTCGGCGATGCCTTGCAGGCAGCGGCTTTTGTCGCGGTCAGTGACCTCGGGCTGCCAGCGGTCCGGCAGCTGGGTGCCGCTGCCGGAAGTGTGGGTGTGGTTGGTGGTCAGCAGGATGATCTCGATGCTGAGCGTGATCGTATTGCGGCGGATGCCGATGTCTTGTTGCGTATTCATCAACGAAAAACGGCGGCTCTGATTGCTGCGGCGACGAAGCTCGGTGCGGTGGCAGCGCAAGCGGACTCGGCTACGGTGGATCGACTCGGCCAATTTGGCGAGGCGCTCGGCTTGGCCTTCCAGCTGGTTGATGACTGTCTGGATGTCACCGCAGATCGTGCCGCATTGGGCAAAACGCCGGGCAAAGATGCGCAAGCCGGCAAATTGACTTGGGTCACCTTGTATGGCCTCGATGCCGCCCGGCAGGAAGCTTGCCGGCAGCAGGATCAGGCCCTGCAGGCTCTGGCGGGCTGGGACGAGCGCGCTGCGCTTTTGCGCCAGCTGGCGGCCTTCGTTTTGGCGCGAGCATCGTGAACCGCTTGGCATTTGACCAGCGGTCAGCTCGTCGAGGCTGATTTCCATGTGGCGCATTGCTCTACTTCTGGTCTGGCTGGGCGTGATAGCAGCGACGGAGCATCGCTTCGTCGCGGGCGAATTGCGGATCTATCAATACGAGGTCAGTCAGGTGGTGCGGCAGCAGACCCTGGATGACGCGTTACAACATCGCAGCGATCTGTACTGGGAGTATGGCCTGAAAGTGATCGGCACCGATGCCGCTGGGGTCGATCTGCGGTTGACGGTGCTCCGGGTTCGAGCCCGGCACCAGGGGCCGGGCTATGTGGAAGCCGTTGACAGCATCGATTCCGAGGCCAGCGATGCGCCATTATTGGGCCACTTGCTTGGCTTGGTGCATCAGAGTCTGGATCTGCGCTGGGAGACGGATGGCGGTGTGGTGCGGGTGCAGGCGGATCAGCTGCCGGAACGCTTGGCGCCGCCTGGCGACTCGCGTCGCTCGGCGGCCGAGCGCTTCTATGGTGGCGACGCGCTGACGGCCTTGTGGCAGGCGGCATTGCTGGTTCCCGGACAGGCGCCAACGGCCTGGGCGCCACCGTTTGCCGGCAAGATCGATTGGAATTGGCAGGATCGGCTATTTCAGATCAGTGCGGAAGTGCCGATGACGTGCCAGTTGGGTGCTGGTTCCACCGCCTTTGAGGCTGTGGTGACCGCGCTCTCCGGGCAGGGTGAGGTGACGATTGACGACCAAGGCGTATTGCAGAAGGCGCGTGGACAGGCTGCCTGGACCTTGCGCATGCAGGCCTTGACCCAGGCGGTGGAGCAGCAACACGAACTGCAGTGGCAGACGGTATTGTGGCGGCATAAGCCTGCCGGGGTCTCGGAGGACCCGGGCGAGTGATGTCGCTCTCGAGGTGGCCGCGTTCGGTGTCGAGGTATGGTGACAAAGCGAGATTAAACAGGCACTTAAGCCTTGCGTGTTCGCCTTGCCGAGCGAACAATGCCAGCGGAATCCTGTGGCATCGGTCGACACTCGCAGGATCCGCGTGAGGATGCTCCCATGTTCGGCAACAAGAATCTCGCCATCGGTTTGGACATCGGCTCGTACGCGGTGAAAGCCGTCGCGTTGCAGCCCAATAAGGGTCGCCTGACCCTGCAGGCTTATGCGCAACAGCGCATCGGCGCCGACGATCCCGGTGAAGTCGTCCGGCGGGTCATGCACAATCTCGGCATGAAACACCGCAATGTGGTGTCTTCGGTCTCCGGTCGCTCGGTGATCGTGCGTCAGGTCGAAACACCGAAGTTGGCTGGCAATGAGCTGCGTTCGCACATCACCTACGAAGCCGACAAGTATATTCCCTTTGGTGCCGATGAGGTGGTCATCGATTGTCAGCCCCTGGATTCCCTCGGCGAAGAGGATGACAACAACCAGCAGGTGCAGTTGGTCGCGGTGCGTCGTGGCTTTATCGAGGATCATGTCGGCGTGCTCAATCGTGCGGGAATGCATCCCAAGGTGATTGATGTCGATATGTTCGCTCTCTGTAACGCCTTCGAGGTGTTGGGGCCCGTTTCGCCCATGGACGGGGACGCCCCAGTAACGGCCCTGGTGGACATCGGGGCCAGCAAAGTGTGCGTCGCAATCGTGCGCAACCACCGGCCACTGTTTACGCGTGAATTCTATCTGGCCGGCAATGAGATCACCGATGCCATCTGCCGTTCCTTTGGTGAAAGTCCCGAGGACGTCGAGATTATTAAACTAGCTCCTGGTGAAGCCCTTGAGGCCCTGATCGACGCCGCCATGCCCTCGCTGGAAGATCTCTCCAATGAGATCCGTCTCAGCTTTGATTATGTCGAAGGTCAGTTCGACATGGAGGTTCAGCAGGTGGTCCTGACTGGCGGCAGTAGCCAGATGTCCAGCCTGGGCGATATCCTGGGTAACCTGTTGGGGCGGCCGGTCATGGTATTCGATCCTCTGGCGGGTCTCGACCTGACTCCTTCTCGTTACGATATCCAGTCTTTGGACAGCAATTCGCCTGGCCTGTCGATAGCGCTGGGCCTGGCCTGTCATATCGCGGGAAACGGTATTCTTGGCCTGGGTGGCAATAGTGCGGCGCCCTGGCATCCACGTCAGCGTGCTGGGGCTGCATCTGGTACCCCCATGGCGGTGCAGCCGCCGATGGACAATGCCAGTCAGGAGACCGTGGCGACCGATCTCAGTCCTGAGCAAGAAGCGGCGCTGCAGGCAGCCGAGCCACTGAACATGCCACCGCCGATTGCGCAGCCGACGCCCACGATGGATCTCGGTCCTGACGCTGACCTGGTACCACCGTCGCCGCCCGATCAGGGGCTGATGGGGCAGCTGGAGGACGACGCTATCGCATCACCCGATGTGCCGCCGCCGCCGGCTGTGCCCGAATTTGAGTTACCGGAGCCCGAGTCTGATGAGGGGGCCGCCATGATGGCGCCGCCCATGGAGGCCGCTGACGAGGACGACGATGCCGGTTATCAGCGCGGTCACTCTTCAGTGCTGGTGATTCTCGATGATGACGACGAGGAGATGATGCCGCGCACCTCGGATATCGTTCGCAAGAGCAGCACCATCTCCAAGTCGGATAGTCGTGCGGTCGATCTCGAATCATTCGAAGAGGACGACAACGACGATGAAGTCAACCTGCCGCCCTTGTAGAATCTGAGCCCGCAAAAAC
>CAYONM010000260.1:0-5134 GCA_964405325.1 uncultured candidatus Brocadiaceae bacterium
GCAGCTTATCTGTGACGATGGCACGGCCGAACACGCGCGCCGTCGCTGGCACGGTTTCGGCAAGCAGATCACCATCACGCAGATGCACATGCCAGTCGTCGGGGCGTGGGAGAATCAGCTGGTCGGGTTTGGTCTCAGGCATGGCGGAGTGATCGTCCAGTGCCAGGCACAGCCAAGCGGGACGTGGGCGGAGGGGCCGTATGCGCAATCCGATGAACGGCTCGTGTCCGAATGTCACCTCATGCTGCCCTTTGTCGCACGGTGCTTATCTTCCATCGATGCATTCATCGGCTATACTGGCCTGTCATGAGTGCCGCCCCGAACCTGTCCCAGCTCAGCGCCCTGCCCCAGCCCTTGTGGGTTGCCCGCAGTGCCTCGGACGATCCGGAGCTGCTGCCCGCGCACTGCCGGGAACACGGCGATCGTGCCTCCTGGCTGCTGCTGCTGTGCGAAGCGGGCACCCTGCCGCTGCTGCGTGACGGTGCCGAGCTGCCCCTGCAGAGCGGAGAAGCGGTGCTCGTCCCCTACCCGGATACCAGCCTGAATCTGCGCTCCGATACGAGCAGCTGGCAGATCCTGGCCTTCGCCTACGTCGGGCTGCATGATCTCAGCCGACAGCTGTACGAGCTGCTGCCGCGTTTCCGCCTGCCGCCCCAGGGCTGGGCGCGTAAACAGCTGTCGGCCCTGGCCGACGGCCGCGAGGGCGAACTGGGCCTGACCCAAGCCATGCGCCTGGTCGCCGGCATCCTGGCCAACATCATCGAGCACAATTGCCAGGATGCCGAGGAAGCACCGTCCACCGCTCTGCTGCGCACCGCCTGCGAACGCCTCCAGACGGCGGTGGAATCGGATCTGAATGTCAACCAGCTGGCCCAGGATCTGGGCATCAGCCGCGCCCACCTCACCCGTCTGTTCCACGATCATTTTCGCACCAGCCCCGGCCGCTATCTGCACCACCTGCGCATGCGGCGCGCCTGCGCCCTGCTTCAAGATATCGACAATGATATTGGCGACATTGGCAGGCGTCTGGGCTATGGCGATCACGCCGCCTTCTACAAGGCCTTCCGCAAGGCCACCGGCATGAGTCCCTCGGATTACCGCAACAGCCGCAGTGTGCCCCTCTGGGGAGAAGGATGAAGGCGTTCCGCCTGCGGCTTTCCGACCCCGGCAGTGCCAGCCCGGATCCCACCGATCCCCTGCAGATGGGCGACGCCCACATCATCGCCCTGCTCAACGCCGAGCAGGCCGTGCCCCGCTTCCTGCTGCGCGGCAGCCTGGGCCGTGGCGCTCAGGCCCGTACCGTTGCCCTCTGGGATCAGCAGCTGCAACGCGAGATCGCCTGCAAGATCCAGCGCACCGCTAGCGCGCGTAACGATTGGCTGCGCGAACGCCGCATCCTGTCGGGCCTGAACCATCCCAACATCCTGCCGCTGCTGGATGCCGACGAAGCGGACGAGCTGTGCTGGCTGAGCATGCCGCTGCTGCGCGGCCAGAGCCTGGGTGCGGCCAAAGAACGAGAGAGCTTCATCTCGGCGCGCGCCTGCTGTGCCGCCCTGGCGCCCATCGCCGAAGCCCTGGCCCACGCTCATGGACAAGACGTGGTGCACGGCGACGTCAGCCCGGGCAACATCATGCTGCCAGACGACGCCGCTGCGCAGCTCGTGGACTGGGGCAGCGCCCGTTTCCTGAACGAGTCCGCGCCGCCAGCGCGCGCCACGCCGGCCTGCGCGGCGCCGGAATTGCGGGCTGGCACGCCCGCAGATGCCCGCAGCGACATCTACGCCCTCGGCCGCTGCCTGCAGATGGCCTGTGCCGAGCTGCCGAAGCCAGCGGCTCTGCACAGCCTGCTGCGGCACTGTCTGGCGGAGGATCCGACGTCGCGCTATGCGGATGCCGCGCAGCTGGCGCGTGATCTGCACGCCCTGGCACTGGATGAACCGATCAGTGTCCACAGGGAGGCCGCCTGGACCCGTGCCAACCGTTGGCGTAAACGTCATCCGCGTAGTGCTCTGACACTGCTGCTGGCCGGCATCAGCATCCTGGCTCTGGTCATGCTGCTGCACGAACAGATGCGCCTGCAACAGCGTGACTGGCGGACCGTGCTGCTGGAAGACTTCGAGGATCCGCTCGATGCCGCAGCGTGGCGCCAGCGGCTCTATCCGCTCTGGCGGCAGGAATGGCGGCAGGAACGAGCCCCGGATAGCGATGAAAGTCCCTGGCACGTACGCGATGGCGCCCTGTACAGCCGCTGGGTGCGGGATTGGCTGGGCTGCGTCACTCTGCAGGTGGAGCGCCCGCTCGGCGCCGATCTGCGCGCCAGCTGGACGGTACGTGGCCTGGACAATGGCGAGAATCTCAACTGCTTCATCGGCGATGAGCGCTTTCGGGCCTTTGTCATCCATCTTGGCGGTTTCGGGCAGACCGAGCTGGTGGCCGTCAGCGACTTCCGCGATGGGCAGGGACTGTTTGTCGCCGCCGAACGCCTGCCGAACCCGCTCCAGGCCGACCGGGATTATCATCTGCAGCTGAGTCTGGTGGCGGATGAACTCTGCCTGCGGATGGATGGCGAAACGGTGCTGCGCTATCGCGATCCCTTCCACAGCGGCAGTCGTCAGCCTCTGCGCTTCGGTCTGGAGACGGCACGCAACCGCCTACGGATCGACGATCTGCGCATCGAGATCCTGGATCGGGCCCGGCATATGGATTCGCTGCACAGCCTCGATCTGCTGGTCGAGGCCGGCGCCCATGCCCGGGCACTGGATGAATACCGGCTGCTCGACGACGATGAGCTGACTGCGCGGCAGCGCTCCTGGGTGCGCCTGCAGATGGGCCGCTGCCATCAGGCCTTGGGCGATGCGAAGGCGGCGCAGGCGATCTGGCGGCACCTGCTGCATGATCCGGCCACGCCCCAGGATTGGGCGCTGGCTGCGCTGATCGCCCTGATCCGGGCACGGGCGATGCAGCTGGACGAACTCCGGGAGCATGTGCTCGCGCTGCAACTGCAGCCCCAGGCGCGCCTGCTGCTGTTCAACCTGCTGCTGGGCATGGACGTAAAGCCGCCTGGTTATGATCAGAAAACAGCCGATCATGACACGGTGGTAGCGATCCATGCCGCCTTCATCGAGCGCGTCAACGAGTACGAACGCGCCACAGTCCTTGATATCAGCAACGTTCCCCTCTTCCGCTTCTCCCCGAATCTGCACGGCTGGTCACGAACCATCGGTCGCCACCTCGCCTTCCCCAAATTGCGCGAGCAGCTGACCGACCTGCATCCGCAGCTAGCCGATCAGGCCGAGGAGATTGTCCGGAATCCGGGGGAACGTCGCCTGTTGGTGCTGACACCACCGCCTCAGATGCCCAGCATCCAAGGCCTGGTCAAGCAGGAGCCGCTCAGCAGCCGCAGCGTCCGGGTCCGCACCCTGCCGGCGCCCATCAGCACCTTCAGCCAGTGGCTCGAACACTTTACCCCCTTCCTGCGCGGGCAACCGGGCACGAGCGAGCTGGATGCGATGACAGCGAGTCTCGAGCGGATACGGCCGGTGCTGGGGGCGAGTCCACTGCAGCTGGCGATCTGTCGCGCGCTGTTGCTGCTGGGCCGGGACCAGCGCGATGCGGCCAGACGGACGCTCGTCGAACTGCTGCAGGATCCTGTCGCGCAGGCCCTGCCCACGGAACAGTCCCAGCTCCAACAGCTGGTGAGCGGGAAAGCACCCACCGCTGCCCGGCAGTGGTGGACCGGCGATTTCGCCCAGGGTCTGATCGCCGATCTGGCCGGTGATCCGGCAACTGCTCGGCACCACTACAGCCGTTCTGAGACGGCCGCGCATGCCATCGGTCCCCTGCTGGATTGGCGCCTGCGTCGATTCGACGACAAACGGACACCGGAGGAAACAAGGTAACAAGCGCGCCCCCCGCTGCGGCGGCTAGCATGCGAGGCATCCATTCAACACAGGAGCTTCATCATGCTTGTCCAGCGTCTCGTACCGACCGCTCTCTGCATCGCCGCTGCCGCCAGCCTCACCGCCGCCGTCGAGCAGGTGGTGGACTTCGCGCCGGTGACCGATGCCATCACCGTCCGCAAGAAATTGTCGACCAGTACCCCGTGGGGAACACAGGTCAGCGAGGCCGCCGACTATGCGATCGTCCCCAGCAGCCCGGTCTTCTATGGCGGCTTTTCCGGTGGCGGGAATTTCATGCTGACCGAGTTCAACGATTTGGTGCGATTCGGTCCGTCGAACCAGGTGCATTACGTCGGTGCCCTGTCGTGGCAGAAGGCCGATTTCCTCGCCGGCTCCACCGCCACCGTCGATATCACCGCCGACAGCGCCCTCTCGGCGTCGATAGCCGTCATCAACGGCAACAATGGTGGCGATTTCCGATGGCTGTTCGTCAACGAAGGCACCGTCTATGTATCCGAGGCCGCAGACGTCCCCAATACCCAGACCACTGTCAGTTCCGGCGATCTCACCGCCATGACCTGGTATACGGTGGATCTCGCAGCCGACATGGAGAGCGAACCGGTTGCGGCGACTCCGGATTTCGCCGATATCGAGGGTGTGGGCATCTACTTCATCAGTGAAACGAATCCGCACCTGGGCGATACGAACCGCGGCGCAGACCTCTTTGCCTTCAGCGCCAACCTGGCCACTGGCGGCGGCACTCCGGCCATTCCCAACCTCAGCGCCATCGCCGTCAGCCACGAGGAGATCCAGCTGGCCTGGGACAGCGTCACCCCCACGGGCACGGATCCCGGCTACGAGATCTGGCGTGATGACAATGCTGATGACGTTTTCGAACACGTGGCCAACGTCGCAGAAGATGGAAGTACCAGCTATACCTGGAACGACAGCGGCCTGAGCGCGAACACCACCTACCAGTATCGAGTCGACGCAGTCGATGACATGGCCGTGGTGCCCTGATCCGCTAAAAAACAGACTCTCTTTCCGCTCCGGTCATCCCAGACCGGAGCGGTTTTTTTTGAAATTGGAATCAAACAGAAAACGGCACGTGTGCAGCAGATCCACGGCGGCGAGGAGGGAGATTACGAACGTAACGACCGACGAGCCAAGGCAGGTGATGCTGTGCGATTGCCGTTTTTGTGGTCAACCGCCACTGGCGATGGCCTGCCCGCTGC
>CAYONM010000261.1:0-5133 GCA_964405325.1 uncultured candidatus Brocadiaceae bacterium
AGCACATCCGTACATACAGCGGCGGCCTGGGTGTTCTCGCTGGTGACACGCTCCGTTCCGCAGCTGATCTCAACATCCCCATGATGGCCGTAACCCTCCTGTACCGACAGGGGCACTTCCGCCAAGTGCTTGATTCGGATACAGGGCAGCGGGAGGAGCCAGGAACATGGGCGGTCGCTGAGTATCTGGAAGAAATGCCTGATCGTATCACGGTTCCCGTGGAAGGGCGGACCGTGCATCTCCGGTGTTGGAAACTCGACATCACTGGCATCAATGGTTCAACGGTTCCGATCTATTTTCTTGATGCTGATCTCGAGAAAAACTCCGAATGGGACAGGAATCTGACCCACCTTTATTTATTGACGGGCCCTTACGTCCGCAGTATGGACAATTGGCCCCCGCAGACCGGCTCCGGCACGGCCGACGACCCGCGCTTTCCGGCACGGCCGACGACCCGCGCTATCCGGCACGGCCGACGACCCGCGCTTTCCGGCGCGGGTCGTGGGTGTTGGGCTGCGCTATCCGCAGATCACCGCCGGGCTCGGCTAGCTTACTCCCAGGGCCACGGCCGACAGAAGGTAGAGGGCCAGCACGACGATCCCCTCGATGCCCACGTTGGCCGGGCCCGAGCGTTGGCGGGTGGTCAGGCCAAGCAGCAGCACGGCGGCCATCGTGCAGCTGATGGTGAGCTGGAAGAGCCCGGCTGCCGGAAGGGCATGATAGATACTGCCCTTGAGCCAGGCGATGTCAGCTGCGGCCAGGAAGAGGGCGTCGAAGGCGTTGCCGCCGAGCACCCCGCCGATCGCCAGCGACAGGGCCCCGCGCCGCACTGCGGTGATAGTCACGATGAGTTCTGGTAGCGAGGTGATGACGCCGGTGCCGAGTCCGCCGAGGGCCGCCTGGCTGATGCCGAAACGGCTGTGGGCGGCTTCAGCCAGCAGCACCAGCAACCAGCCGCTGGCGGTGACCAGAACGGCGTGAATCAGGAACCGGATCGTCAAAGCGGTGGCCGTGTGCATCGCTTCGGGGCCCTGAGCGACCAGGTCGACACCGCTGATATCGCCGCCGCGGGCGACCCACATGGGCTTTTCGCTGCTCGATTGTACCATGCGCAGACCAAGCAGATAGGCGATGATCAGCAGCGGCGTTACCGGATGCACTGCCCAGTCGCTGGCCATCGGCAGCACCGCTGCGGCCACCGGCAGCGTGAGCACCGCCACCATCAGACCGGCCTGCAGGATATTGTCGATGGTGGCGGCATCGTGCTCGAGGTTGGCGCGCTTGTAACAGAAGTCCGCCACGGCCAGAAAAGCGGTCTGGGCCGCGATGCCACCGACGGCATTGGAAGCGGCGAGGGCCGGTTGATCACCGAGCGCGGCACCCACTGAGGCCGCGATGCCTGGCAGGCTGGTCACGGCGCCCAACAGCACGGCCCCGATCAGCGTCTTGCTCAGGCCGCTGCGGTCGCTGATGGTATCGGCCAGGGCGCAGAGCCTAATGCCGGTGGTGACGATGACTCCTGCCGCCAGCAGTGTCAGCAGGACCAGCCAGGGCCAAGCCAGGGAGGCCAACGCCGACCGCCCTCAGCGCCGGTCGTCGACGAACTGGTGGTAGTGCCGGAGGAGGGCGTCTTCGTAAGCCAGATCGATGCTGATCTCGGGCTGGTATTCAGGGGCCGTGCGGATGCTCTCGGCGCGCAGGAAGCTGCGGGCTTCGCGGGCGATGTGATCGAAGCCGTCGAACCAGTCGGGCTTGAGCACCACCTTGCGGCCGCCCGGCAGCCAGTTGCGGGTATCGACGATCACGTAGGCCAGACGCCAGTTTTCGGCCTCGACCATGAAATCCTCAATGTGGCCGATGCACTCATCGGCAGCGTGGATGGAATAGCCCTGCAGTTCGCGGGCGCTGCGCAGGTGCTGATCCTCCAGTTCGTGCAGTTCGCGCTGGATCGGCGTGGCCGTCGGGGGAACCGCCAAGCCGCCGCCTGGCATGCCCCAGTAGGGGGCCAGTCCGTAGTGCTCGAAGAGCAAGAGTTCATATTGACGGCTCACCGGTCGATCGCTGGCGGCGTCGGGGCTCGAGCGGATCTGCTGCTTGCTCAATTCGCTGTGGAGGGCCTGGGCATCGGGATCGGGTCGGCAACTCTGCGGCGGCAGCAGCACCCGACGGCCGGTCAGCCACCAACCGGTGTTGATCTCCAGCCAACGGATGGCGTGGGTGTCATCCTCAAGGAGCAGATCATCAACCTTGCCGATGGGACCGTCACCAGCCTGGATCTGGTAGCCAGAGAGTTCCGCGATTGTCAGCAGCATGAAAACCATCCTCTCTTGGCACCTCACGGGCTTGCAGTCGCACAAAATAACGATTTTTCTCAGGTCTCGGCTGCAGGTCCGTGAGGTGTAGGGTCCTAGGGAGCCGGGGCTGGCCGCCTCGTCCCTAGATGTGAAAGTGATAAGTTGGGCAGGACCAGTATGATGAACCCTCGGGTTCTGGGCGCATCCCAGCTTCGTGTCATGATGCCTGCATCCAGTGGCACCACAGCTTTGTGTTGTGGATATGGCTCGCGCTTGCACGCGTAGCCTTGGAGCACTCGCAGACCGTGCCAATCGCTTACCCAGGACGTGCTCGCACGTCCTGGGTAAGCGATAAAGATCTGATGCCGCCGGATCATGGTATTCGGATTCCCCATGAAAGGGGCATCGCGATGACGTCAATCGTTGGAGGATGCTTCCTCTTCCTCTTTCACTTTCCCTTCATCTTCTTCCTTCGTCGTGTTGGAATCATCCTGCGTGCCCTCAGCACTATCATTCACCTGCTGTCCTGTCTCCTGGGCTTCATCAGCCGTGGGCTGGTCACTGGACTCGCCTTCGTAGAAGCAGCCAGTGATGAAGAGCAGGCCCAGGCCAGCGACCAACAGCACCAGTGTGTTTCCGAATAGTCGGCGCATGCTATCTCCTTTTCCGTAGCGATGGGAATGTCCCACGCGTGTTGTGTCGGGGCAGACGAACGGTCACGACCCCGACTGGGTGGTCATTCGACATTCTAGGCCACGCTTGGGCATATTCACGTACATGTATCTCGTGCCGTTGTTCAATGTCCCCAGGCCGGGGCGAAGTCGGGATCAATGATGCGCTCACCGCGATCAACTTGGCGGATTGTCGCAAGATCGTCGGCCTCCAAGGTGATGGACAAGGCGTCCAGATTGGAGCGCAGATGCTGCTCGCTTGAAGCCTTGGGGATGGCCGCTATCCCTGGACGATGCAACTGCCAGGCGAGCGCGATCTGCTCCGGGGAGGCCTTGTGCTTCCTGGCGATGCCCCTGACGGTCTCGTCCTCATCAATTGAGCCGTGGGCCAATGGCGAATAGGCGGTGAGGACCAGCTCCTTGGCCTGAAGCAGTTTGTACATGTCGTGCTGCTGGAGGAAGGGGTGGCATTCCACCTGATTGGTGATGATGGGGGCCAGGGCCAGCGCCTCCTCCACCTGACTGGGGGTGAAATTGCTGACGCCGATGTGGCGCACCCGCCCTTCAGTCCGCACTTCCTTGAGGGCGAGCATGGTCTCCCGCAGGGGGATGTCATCGTTCGGCCAGTGGATCAGGATCAGGTCGAGATAATCACAGGCCAGTCGCTCAAGGCTCTGGTCTATGGATTTGAGGACATCGTTGTGGCGCAGATCGTCGCGCCATATCTTGCTGGTGATCCACAGTTCCTGTCGGGGCACATCGGTGAGGCCCAGCTCCTGGCCGATGGCGGCCTCGTTTTCGTACATGGTGGCGGTATCGATGTGCCGGTAGCCGATTTTGAGCGCGCTACGGACGGCATCACGGCAGTCAGAGCCTTCCAATTGCCAGGTACCGAGCCCGAGGGCCGGCATTTCATCGCCTTCGATGGTGATCGTACGCACGGGTTCTCCTTTGGATAATAGTGCTGCTCGATCCATCGCCCTCTCAGCCGGCAGGGGAGCCGCCAGGAGTGGAGGATCGGTGTTCGTGCAGATGCTGGAGCACGGTGAAGACGCTGTCGGGATTGAGGGAGATGCTGTCGATGCCGGTTTCGAGCAGGAAGGCGGCGAAATCCGGATGATCGCTGGGCGCCTGACCACAGATGCTGACCGTGCAGTGGTGGCGGTGGGCACCGTCGATGATCTGGCGGATGGCGGTCTTCACCGCGGCATCGCGCTCGTCGAAGAGGGGGGCCAGACGATCGGAATCGCGGTCGACGCCGAGAATCAGCTGGGTCAGATCGTTGCTGCCGATGGAGATGCCGTCGAAGCGCTGGGCGAAATCATCGATGCGGAAGACATTCGACGGGACTTCGCCCATCATGTAGACCTGCAAACCGCCGGCACCGCGGACCAGACCGTTCTCGGCCATGGCATCGAGCACCGCGTCGGCCTCATCTGGGGTGCGGACGAAGGGGATCATGATAATGAGGTTGTCCATGCAGAGGTGCTCGCGGGCCCGGACCTGCCTGGCTCAAGAACCAGCGTGGTCAGTGTTGCCCTTCGTGCTGCTGATCAGCCGAACGCAAGACCCGGCCTTGGAAGAAAACATCGTCGACCTCCTCGCAGGCCAGCCTGGCGCTGGTCGAATGTCCCTGTCACACCGCGACCCTGGTGAGCGCGGTGCGTTCGGCCCTGCACGATCGGCAGCACCAGTACCAGATGCGCTCCCTGTTGGCACAGCTGGAGGCCACGACCCAGGATCTGGCCCGATCCAATGCCGATCTGCAGCAATTTGCCGCCGCTGCGGTCCACGATCTCAAGGCCCCACTGTGCCTCATCACCATGTACCTGGAACTGATCGAGGAGCAGGCGGGAGCAAGCCTGGATCCCCAACTCCAGGAGTATTTCCAGCGGGTGCTCAGCGGCTGCACGCGGATGCGGGGCTTGATCACCGCACTGTTGGATTATGCCAAGATCGGCGCCATCGAGCTGGCTGTGACCGAGTTTCCCTTGGCCGAGGTGCTGACCGAACTCCAGCTGTGAGGGTCCCGTCACAGAGGACGGGTCCCTCAGAGGGGGCGTTGCCCCCTCGCGACATCCGTCGCACACCCCCACGGCCTCGGTCGGACCTTGCTCGCTTGTTTCGTCTCGAATCCGGCCCTCTTTCGACTTCTGAGGGACGCGTCA
>CAYONM010000262.1:0-5107 GCA_964405325.1 uncultured candidatus Brocadiaceae bacterium
GCTCGCTTGTTTCGTCTCGAATCCGGCCCGCTTTCGACCTCTGAGGGACGCGTCACCTTTGACGCCTCCCTCAGAGGTCGAATTCGGCACGAATTCGATAAGAGCCAGGCGAGCGCGTCCAAGCGCGAGACCGGCCGACCGAGGGATGGTTTTTCGGCGAAAATGGCGCGTAGCGCCGCCGAAAAACGCTCGCGCAGCGAGCGAATCCCGACCAAGGCCGAGGGGGTGTGCGACGGACGTCGCGAGGGGGCGAAGCCCCCTCTGAGAAACCCGTCAAAAAGAACCAGCCAATCAAATTGTTCCAGGTCAGCAATCCGGAAGACGACGCTGTCTCTGATTACAACGGTTTCCACTTGGTGCCCCAGATCACGGCAGACGAGCCCTATCAGATCCGAAATCGCAAGGAGGTGACCAACTACGACAGTCGGGAAGCCCTGGCCGCGGCAGCCGGTTTTGAAGGCAACAGCATCGACCTGCCGGGTTTCGATGCGATGTTTGTGCAGGTTCCCGCGCCCAAGAAGGACGAGCGCTACACCCTGGCGGGTTTGGATTTTCGGCTCAAGGACGGCCCCCCGGCCATCGATGCCGGCGTTGTGATTCCGAACATCAACGAGGATTTCGCCGGCAAGGCACCGGACCTGGGGCCGGATTTCCGGGTGGTCGAAGCGGTGCCGAGTGGAAGCGGGCAGTCTCTCTGATTGATCGCTCAGGATTCCACTTGCACGCTTTTCGCTGCGGTTTGAGCATCCGCCAACAAGGCGTCCACCCAGGCAATCTCGGTATTCCAGGCGCACACGAAACGGGCGCCGCCGCTGCCAATGAAGCTGTAGAAGTGCCAGCCACGTTGCCGGAGTCCGTCAGCGATCACCGTTGGTAATTCAACGAAGACCTCGTTGGCTTCCGTTGCTGCGATCAGGCGGACGCCTGGCAGGACCGCCAGGCCGTCGGACAGGTGACGGGCGCAGGCGTTGGCGTGGGCAGCGTGCCGGCGCCAGGTGTCATCGCTCAGCAGCGCCGTCCAGGGTGCGGCCAGATAACGCATTTTCGACACCAACTGACCGGCTTGCTTGCAGCGCCAGGCGAATTCCCGGCCCAGTTCGACGTCGAAGAAGACCACGGCTTCGCCCAGGGGCATGCCCTGTTTGCAACCGCCGAAGCACAGCACGTCGACGCCGGCTCGCCAACTGCATTCGGCCGGGGTGCAGTTCAGGCTGGCCAGGGCATTGGCGAAACGTGCGCCGTCCAGGTGCACGCGCAGGTCCAGTTCGCGAGCCAGCGAGCACAGCGACCAGAGTTCCTGCGGGCGATAGCAGGTGCCCACTTCGGTGGACTGGGTCAGGCTCAGCACCCGTGGTTTGGGATAGTGGATGTCGCGGCGGCGGCGGACCAGGTCCTTGACGGCGGTCGGATCGATGCGGCCATTCGGGCCGTTTGCCAACAGGAACTTGGTGCCGTTGCTGAAGAATTGCGGCCCACCGCACTCGTCGGTCTCGATATGGGCCAGCTCGTGGCAGATGACCGAATGGTAGCTCTCGCACAGACTGGCGATGGCCATGCTGTTGGCCGCGGTGCCGGTACAGGCGAAATACACGTCGCAGTCGGTTTCGAAAAAATCACGGATCGCCTGGCAGGCGCGCGCGGTCCAGGTGTCGTCGCCATAGGAGATGGCGACGCCCTGCTCGGCCTGGTTCAAGGCCTCGCGCACCTCGGGGCAGGAGGGGGCGTAGTTGTCGCTGGCGAAACAGTTGCGGTCCATGGGTGGAGCCTCCGCTGGCCGACTCTGCCGGTGCCGATGGATTGATCAATTCAGACCAAGGGCATGGTGGCAGAGCCGAGCTGGAGCTTGCCTCCCCCCTGGGAGCGCTGAGCCCCAGCTCGGCTCTGCTTGCGTCGTCTTCAACTGGGGCTCTTCCGCAGAAAGCTCAGGCCAATCCAGTGGCGGTGAGCCGGGTGGCGACGAGGTATGGTCCACTCTTCGCAAGCTTGGCGCTGCCCTGGTCAGGTCGACATTGCTTGACTCGATCGTCCATCGGCGGTGCAATCCCTGACTTGCCAGCTGCGCCACACCGCTGCTGGCGAGCTTGTCGCTCACCGCCACCTGGCTGAGCAGCATCAGGCCGTCGCCGACGGCGCATTCGATCATTGGGCTGAAGCGTAGGCGATCGTCGCACTGGATCAGGCTGCGGCCGCCGCTGCCTGGCTTGGTGTAGGCCTGGCGGTACAGCAGATGGCCGGGACCAAAGCAGACGAAATCTGCCTGGCGCATATCCGCAAAGATCGGGTGTCCGGGATTTTCGAGGAAGCCGATCCGACCGCTGCGGTCGCTGATCCGGGCTTCGGCCGGGATCGCTTGATGCCGGAGCGGATGCTGCTGATCCAGGACCAGCACCCGGCCACCGGCGGCAGCAAAACGCAGCCAGCGCATGTCGGTGGCGGTGTCCGCAGCGATGGCGTCTGGGCCGATCACCACCAGGCGTGTGCCAGGGGGAATGGCATCGTCTGGTGCCATGCGGCGATAGGCGATGCCGCGGCCGTCCAGGTAGGCGGTCAGATTTCCGCGTGGATCGCAGACAGCCAGAGCGTTACCGGTGATGGCCGGTGAAGACAGTCGCGCTGGTGCCAGAACGGCAGCCGGCTTGTCATCCTGGAAAATCACCTGGCCATCGCGTAGGACCTGCAGACGGAAACGGGCCTGCTGGCGGCTGTCGACCTCCGGGGCCTGGAAGGCGATATTGAAGATATACCGACCGCCACGCTCAACGGTGAATTCGCGGCTGTCCCCGGCCAGGACGCGGTCACCCGGTTGCTGAATGCCGTACCACGGCAGGCGGGCTAATTCCGGCAGCTGCAGATCGCCCTGCAGACGGCGGGCGGGATCGCTTTCGAATGGATCCCAGGGCGCGATTTCCCACAGCCCGTTCAGCGAAGTACGGGCCCGTTGCAGCGCTGGCGTATCCGGCACCTTCACCACCCGTTGTCGAGCCACCTCGGCGCGTTCGTTGTGGTCGTCAGTATCGGGCTGATGGCGATAATTCGGCACGAAGGGTTCTGGGCTCAGACAGATGGCGTCCAGCATGAAGCGGGTGCCCAGAGGGCCGGTGCCGGAGCTGATGCGCAGTTCCAGCACGTGTTCGCCAGTGCGGGGGATGATCGTGCCCAAGGGCAGCCAGCCCAGTACCTTGGTGCCGGAGCCCTGGGAAGCGGCGACGCACTGCACATTGGTGGTCAGCTGCAGCGGATCGACGGCTTGCCAGTTGCCCTAATCGATACGCCACTGGAAAGGGGCCCGATGGAATTCGTAGCCCAGGCGCAGCCAGAGCTCGTAGCTGCCGGCGTTGCTGCGGAAATGGTAGCGAAGCGCGACGTCCTCGGGTAGTTGTTCGCAGGCTAAATGCAGCAGATTACCAGCGGAGCAGAGCTCGGGCTGTTCCTGGGACCAGTCCACGCTCAGGCCCTCGATCACGGCTATGGTCTGGGGCGCTTCGCCTTCCAACCAGATGGTTTCGCTGGCAAACAGACTGCCGTTGCAGCAGCTGCACAGCAGCGCCAGGATCATAATGAACATGTTCGATACTCCTGATTGGATGTGTATTCTTATCATAACAGCAATGGGGTCGAGCTGCCTGTGTGACGGTTTTTGGTTCGTTCTGCTCCGGCAGCCCAGTCTCAGAGACGAGATCCGTCATCCGGAGGTGTCGACCGTCTGCCGTCCGGCAAAACCGGGACGGGTTCCGATTCCGGGGTGCGTGGGGGTCCGGCCGATGCTCGGTCATCGCATTTTTTAGCGGCGCGAAACCAGAGTCCGGCCCATGCTCGAGCCGGACTGGCTGCAGGCGTTTCCACGGCCGGTTGTCGGCATCAGCTGCTCTGATGAAACGCTGCCTATTCGCTATGCACCAGCATCAGTTCGTCGCGGTGGACGGCGGTTTTCGGTAAGGGGTAGCCTAGTTCCCGGGCGGCGACATCCAGGCGCTTGCCACGGCAGTGCTCGCATTCTCCGGCGGTCAGGCGGACCAGGCCACGGGCGATTTCTCGGCCGTCGGGGGCCAGCATGGCGACGGTGTCACCGCGCTTGAATTGGCCGCTGACGGCGGTGATGCCCACCGGCAGCAGACTGCGGCCCTGCTCAAGCAGGGCTCGCACGGCGCCGTTGTCCAGATGCAGTTGGCCGCGGCAGCGACGTGCCAGGGCCAGCCAACGACGGCGGCTGCCACCGTTGGCCGCTGCTTCCGGCGGAATGCTGGTGCCGATGGTTTCGCCATCAAACAGGCGAATCAGTACCTTGCGCTCGCGGGCATTGGCGATGGTGGTGTGTACGCCAGCATGCGCCGCCAGTCGGGCGGCCAATAATTTGGAACGCATGCCGCCACGGCCTAAAGCGCCGGCATCGCCAGCCAGTTCCAGTTCGCGGTGGGTGATGCGGCGCAGTTCATCGAAGCGCCTGGCATCGGCATGCTGCCTGGGATCGCGATCGTAGACGCCGTCGATATCGGTCAGCAAAATAAGTCGGCTCGCTCTTAGTTGTCCGGCGACCACCGCCGAGAGCTGGTCATTATCGCCAACGGTCAATTCCGCCACCGCCACCGGATCGTTTTCATTGATGATGGGGATGGCGTCGAATTCGAACAGGCTGCGGAAGGCCGCGGACAGATTCAGGTAGCGCTCGCGTTCGCCGAAATCATCGGCGGTCAGCAGCACCTGGGCCACCACCAAGCCATGCCCGGCAGCGGCGACCTGCCAGTGATGCATCAGTTGCGCCTGTCCGATGGCCGCCAGGGCCTGTTTATCGGGGACGTTGTTCGGCCGTTTTCCCAGGCCGATCAAACGTAGGCCACAAGCTACCGCACCCGAAGAGACCAACACTGGTTGCTGCCCGCGCCGGACCAACTCAGCGATCTGGCCGAACACGCTGTCCAAAAACACCAAGTCCAGGTGCCCGGCGTTATCTACCAGGGCGTTGGAGCCGAGTTTGACGACGACAATGGGCTTCATGTCTGATGCCTCCATCTGGTCTGATGCTTCCCTCAGAGGGGGCGCTGCCCCCTCGCGCCTCCGGCGCACACCCCCACGCTCCTCCGTCGCGGTTCGCTCGCTGCGCGAGCGTTTT
>CAYONM010000263.1:0-5090 GCA_964405325.1 uncultured candidatus Brocadiaceae bacterium
TCGCTTACATATACTCGATATGCTCGCTCTTCGCGCCTTGAAGGATCGACAAAAACTCTGCGCGATCTGCTACCTTTATTTCTTTCCGCACCCTTAGTCCGACGACTGCTGTTGCCGCATCATCTCCGATGGGCGTAGGCCGAAGCTATCGAAATTCTCGTTGGGATACAGACGGCGCAGGTAGCGGCTGAGCTTCTCGTTGGTGGGGCCGTAGCCCTTGTCGTACATGTAGTGTTCCAGGTCCTGGCCGAATTCCTTGGCGGTGGCGTAGCGCTCGGTCGGATTCACCGACAACGAGCGCATCATGATCTCTTCCAGTCGTGGTGGGATGTGCGGGTTCAACCGGATCGGGCGTTTGATGGAATAATTGTCCATCTTGTCCACCAGATCGTCGATGTCGTTGACGTTGTAGACCACGGTGTTGGTGAGCAGTTCGTACATCACCAGGCCCAGGGAGAAGATGTCGCTCTGCGGAGTGGTGCCCTGGAACTTGGCCTGCTCGGGGCTCATGTACGGTAGCTTGCCCATGATCACCTCGGCTTCATCGGGGGTGTTCATGGTCACGGCCTTGGCGATACCGAAGTCGGTCAGTTTCACCACGCCGCCGTAAGTGACGATGATGTTGGAGGGGGTGACATCGCGGTGGACGATGTTCAGCGGTTCGCCGTACATGTCTTTGGCGACATGGGCGTAGTGCAGACTACGGGCCACACGGCTGACGATGAAGGCGCCGATTTCGATGTTGGTGACCTTGCCCATCTTCTTGTGGGCGCGGATGATGTCGGCCAGGTTGCGGCCGTGGGCGTACTCCATGACGATGTAGTAGATGCCCTTGGTCACGCCCAGCTGGTAGACCTGTAGCACGTTCTCGTGGATCAGGTCAGCGACCAACTTGGCCTCACCGACGAACAGGTCGACGTTCTCCTGATTCTGCAGGTATTCCTTCTTGATGGTCTTGATGGCGACGATCTTGCGGAAGGCGTCGGCACCGAGCTGCTCGGCCAGGTAGACCGACCCCATACCTCCGGAGGCGATCTTCTTCAGGACGCGGTAGGAGGTGAGGTACTGGATCTCTTTCATGGGGCCCTCTGCCTGGGAGGCGATCGGTAACGGTCACGCTTCCGTCGAATGCCTGTTCAAGCCGCGCAGTGGCGCGAAACGGCTACGCGCGCGCCGGCGGTGGGAGGGAGCAAAGCTGAAAGGTCGGTAAGATGGCGACTTGTCGCCCCCGGCCTGAAGGCGTGAGCCACCTCCAATGTAATGAGTCAATGTCGACGGAGAAGTATTCACCAGAACTTGGCCGAGACAAGGTGCCGACTGCAGAGGCCGTTTTTTACGCCTTGGACGCCACGGTCGCTTGCTCAACCTGCTCGATGGCCGCTGGCTGCGTCTGTGCGGCGGCCAGGCGGGCGGCGTCGAACTTCGGCCGGCGATCGGCGGTGTAGAGGCCGTTCTGCTCGAATTCGACGTCGGTCAGCTGCGTATAGCAGTAGGCGAACATGCGTGGATGCTGCAGCAGCACCGCTACCAGACCGGCGAAGCGCTCGTAGAATTCCTCCAGGCTCTTCGGGGCCTTGCCGTAGCCCCAGCTCTTACCGTCCTCGCTCCACTGGATGCCACCCATCTCCGACAGGAAGAAGGGCTGGCCATGGTGTGGCTCGTGCCGCCAATGCCGACCGATGCGGGCCAGCTCGCCCTGGTTCAGCTCCACCTGGCCGGTTTCTGCCAGGGCCTGATAGCGCTGCTGCAGGGTGTCGGGATCCTGGCAGTAGTCGTGGAAGTCGTAGATGTCCGACTCCGGGCACACATGCGGCCAACCGCTGGCATCCAGCACCGGCCGGGTCCGGTCATATTGCTGGGTCGCCACCACCAGGGCGGTTCCCAGGCGGCGGATGATCTGGGCCTGTGCTTCGTTACCGGGCTCCTGCTCGTTCAGCGGGCACCAGCCAACAATGGCGGGATGCGAGTAGTCCCGGGCCAGGGCCTCCTGCCATTCCAGTAACCACTTCTCATCCCAGCGCCGTTGTACGTCCGCTTGCGACAGATTGGCCTCGCAGATCCAGTCTGGTAGTTCCCCCCAGACCAGGTAGCCCAGGCGATCGGCGTGGTAGAGGAAGCGCTCCTCGAAAATCTTCTGGTGCAGGCGGGCGCCGTTGAAGCCCACGGCCAGGCCGCGTTCGATATCGGCGCAGAGTTCCGCGTCTGAGGGCGCGGTCAGGAGGCCGTTGGGCCAGTAGCCTTGGTCCAACACCAGGCGTTGGAACACGCTGTGGCCATTGATCAGCACCCGGTGGCCGTGTACCGCTACCGAGCGCAGGCCGGCATAGCTCTCGACTCGATCGATCAGATCACCGTGCTCATCGCGCAGAGTCAGTTGCAGATCGTACAGATGGGGCTGGCCCGGTTGCCACAGGCGTAGCCGATCTTTGGGGATGCGCAGCAGCAGGCTGGGGGTGGGATCGCTGCTGCTGGTGATGCTTTCGGAGCTGATCAGGCCATCGTCATCGTGCAGTTCCGCTCGCAGTTGCAGGCCCGGCCGCCAGTTGCTGATCGCCTGTTCCAGCAGGAAGGCGCCCTGATCCACCATGGGCGAGATGCGCGGACGCTGCAGATGGCAGGGGGCCACCGGTTCGAACCAGACCGTCTGCCAGATACCGGTGGTGCGCGTATAGAAGCAGCCAAAACTATTGGGGCCCACGCATTGCTTGCCGCGCGGTTTGGCATCGCGCCAGTCGTCGCGACAGCGGATGGTCAGGTTGATGGTCTCGCCAGCGCAGGCACCCAGATCGGCGCTGATGGGCACATGGCCGCCTTCATGCCTGGCCACCTCTTTGCCGTCACACCAGATGGTGGTCTCATAATCGGCGGCGCCGATGTGCAGCCAGACGGATGTGCCGTCCCAGGCCGAGGGAAGCTTGAATTTCCGCTGGTACCACACCGCCAGCACCCGATTGGTGCGGTGGATGCCCGACAGGCTGGATTCGCGGCAGAAAGGGACGGTGATGATGTCCGTCAGGGCGTCGGCCTGATGCAGGCCGCGTTCGAAACCATCATCGGCGGGATCGTCGCAGAATTGCCAGGGACCATTGCCATTCAGCCAGGCCTCACGGCGGTATTGCGGACGCGGATATTCGGGGCGGGGGATGGACATCACTTACTCCTGAACCCCGAGTCTAGTGCCGATCAAGCCGGCCTGTCCATGTCCGAATGACGCGTCTGTTTAATCGAACGACGCACACTGGGAGACAGGCCGTCTTCCATTGACCGTCGACGGGCACCAGCTTCCTGAATACGATTACGGTCCCGGAGGCTGCCGAGCATCGACTGTCGACAGCGGGTCAACTACCTGCCCAACGGGCGTCGCGGTCATGTCGCCAGTTCAGGTAGTCGCGGATGTTGTCGCGCCAGCGCGGGTCGTGCGGAACCTGGACAATCATCGGGTCGCCAACCTGCTCCATCCAGCGCCAGAGTTCCGTGTCCAGTTGTTGCCGGATGTCGGCATAGGCTGGGTCCTCAGCCAGATTGTGCTGTTCCAGCGGATCCTTGTCCAGGTCATACAGCAGCACTGCCGGAACGGCTTGCTGGCCGCCGGCATAATGCGGCGCAACCGGATTGGTGGCGCCATATTGCGCTGGGAAGCGTGATTCGCGCAGATGCGTGAAATGCCGGATCAATTTATGGCTACTGCTGCGTACCGAACGTTTTTCACCTTCTTCGATCATGCTGAAAATATGCTCGCGTTGCCGATCGGCGCGCGGTGTGTTGAACTCATCGGCGAAGCTGATGCCTTCCACCGCCTGTGGCAGTTCCAATTCGGCCAGTTCGAACAGGGTCGGCAGCATGTCCACCTGGCTGATCAGACGTTGGGATCGATTGCCGCCGGTCACACCGCCGCCTGGCCAGCGCATCAGGTAGGCCACCTCGATGCCCGGATCGAAGCAGGTGCCCTTGGCGCGGGGCAGGTCCAAGCCGTGGTCGATGGTAAATACGACAATGGTATTGTCTTTCTGGCCACTGGCTTCCAAGGCTTGCAAAACGGTGCCAAAGGCCTGGTCGGCCTTGCGGATCGAGCCCTGCAGGCCAGCCATATCGTCCTCCAGTTCGGGACTGGGCTGCAGGTATGGTGGGATGGCGACGCCGCGCTCGCGGTCGGGTTCACAACCGCCAAAGTCGTAACGGCGGTGGGTCTCAAAAAAGCCCAGCTGCATGAAAAACGGTTGGTCCGAGGGCGCCTTCTGCTGCAGCCAGTCAGCGGCATCGGCGGCAATCATATCGCAGGGCAACACCGGCCAGTGTGGGTCGCGGCCCAGGTGGTTATAAATCTCGTGATGGCCCAACCGCTCGGTCTCGTTCGCTGGGCTTTCGTGATGGAAGCCATGCAGCACGGTGTGATAGCCGCGTTCGCGCAGCAGTTCGGCCAGGTGCTGGGTGCTGTCTTTGAAGCGCCAGCCGAACTCACCATGGCACAGGTAGTGCAAACCATTGCTTTGCGGATAACGGCCGGTCATCAGTGCGCCGCGTGCCGGTGAGCATTTGGCCGAGGTGCAGAAACAACGGTCGAACTGCCAGCCCTCGGCGGCCAGAGCATCGACATTGGGGGAGTGCACGGTGTCCTGGCCGTAACAGCCGAAATGGCGGCCGGTGTCGTGCCAGGTGCAGATCAGGATATTGGGGCGCGTCGTGGCCATAAGGAACTCCAGCTCAGGTTGATGTCGATCAGGCTAGGCATTGCTTTCCCTGGCAAATAAGCGGCGCATGCATGCACATGCAGGCGCCGCTTACGATTGCTGATCGGACAAACCGGGCGCCGCCCGGAACCCACGGGTTCAATCGTATCGGTCGGCGCCCGGTTTTTGCTCTTACATCGAGGGGCAAGCCCCTCGGACCCCGAAGCTGAGCCCGCAAAAACAACTTTTTCTTCTCGAAGTTTTTGCGAGCTCAGCTTCTAAACGGCTGGCCATTACCCACAAATCCGACCGCCGTCTCTCTCATATTTCTCGCGCGTAGAACGCGGAAAATGCTTGATCAGCCTGTTGAGGGCACCTCTATAAACTCAGGCACTTCGCCAGACTTGCGCTTTCCGGCCCTGC
>CAYONM010000264.1:0-5090 GCA_964405325.1 uncultured candidatus Brocadiaceae bacterium
CGCCTGGCTCTTATCGGATTCGTGCCGAATTCGACCTCTGAGGGACCCATCAACCATGACGCGTCCCTCAGAGCTGGCCATTACCCACAAATCGGGAGCACAACGATGGGCTACACAGAGGCCAGTAGAGGCCACAGAGGTTTTGGTTATTCCGAGGTAACGACTGGTCTGTCCTCAGGCGCCATCGGATGCTCGGTGCCGGCCCACCCGGAGCGCGAGGCCCTGCCTCGCAGGCAGCACAGAGATCGGCGCTGATCACCGGATGTTCCTGATGTCTTGAACGAGCACGGTTGCCGAGCTTGCGCCGCATGGCGACGCGCTCCGTGGGTGTGCTGCGCGCGCTGATGGCGAGAGCCCTCTGTGTCTCTGTGCCTCTCTGTGTCACTATCTGGTTCGGCTGACTTGTGGGTAATGACCAGGTCTGGAAAACCTGCTACCCCAACGGGGTTGCGGCGAAGACGGGCCGAGCTTGGCCCACCTTCCGCAACAGGCCCCTACTCCGCCATCGACAAGCGGGCTGTCAATTCCGCCGCGTTGGTCGCTGGCGCCAAACAACGCTGTCCCAAGCAAATCAAAGCCTGGCTGTGTGCCAGCTCGCGGCGCTCGTGCAGACAGGACCAATCGCGCTCGATATCAGCCGGCACCACCTGCATACCCGGCGGCGCCAAGCGTCGGGCCTCGGCTTGCAATTCGGCGTGGACTGGTCCTGCCAGCACCAGATGCGACTCACCCTGACGCAAACGCCACCAGGCCTGGACCGCGGTGGCGGCCGCATGCGGCAGACGATGTAGCGTTGACGCTGCGGCCTGCACCGCGGCGCGCGAACGCTGCAACCAGCGCTCCTCGCCGGTCAGCTGCCCAAGCCGGGCAAACCCCAAGGCCAAGGCGCTGCTGCCGGATGGCGCCGGGGTATCGATGTACTCACGACTGCGCCGGATCAGATCGTCGCGACCGGCGGGCGTGGTATAATAACCACCATCGGCTGCGGCCAGCTGACGATGCGCGGCCTCGCCCACAGCCAGGGCACGATCGATCAGCGCTGGATCACCCAGCGCCTGGAAGGCCGCGGTGAGCCCCAACAGCAGGTGGCCATAATCGGTGATGTAAGCCGGTCGACCCGGCATACGGACCAAGCCGTCTGGGCCCTGTTCGCGCGTCACGAGCACCGCTGCCAGCTCCGCGGTGGCCTGATACCAACGCTGCTCGCCGGAGACGCGCGCCACCCAGGCCAAGCCCTGCAGCGCCAGACCATTCAGGTCGGTCAACACCTTGTCATCGCGCCCCGGTCGCGGCCGCTGATCCCGGGCCTGACGCAGCCGCGGCAGCGCGTCCTGCCAGGCCTGCCGCTCCTGCTCCTGCGCGATGGGGTCAAGCGCTTGGAAAGCCGCACTGCCGCGGGGATGCGGAATATGGCTGGCGACCGGCTCCAGATGACCACTGGGGCCGCGAGGGGCCTGACCCGGCGCCACATCCCAGAGCTCGACCAAACGCGCTGCCCGCGCGCCCAGTACGTCCTGTATGGCCGTTGGTGACCAGGCGTAAAACGCACCTTCGCCACCAGGATCGTCGGCATCCTCGGCCGCGGCGTAACCGAGCAAACGCCCGTCGGCATCACAGACCCGCAAATCCCGCTGCAAGTAGTCAGCAATGGCAACCGCGCTGCGCAAAAAATCGCTCCGACCGCTGCGTTGTGCCGCCTGCGCATAGGCGGTCATCAGCAAGGCGTTATCGTACAGCATCTTCTCGAAATGCGGCACCCGCCACTGGGCATCGACACTATAACGGTGGAAACCGCCACCGACCCGGTCGTGCAGGCCGCTATCCTGCATTGCCTCCAGGATACCGAGCAGCATCTCCTGCTGCACCTTGCTGAGGCTCGACCACAGCGCCAGCCCGGCCAGTAGACTGGTGGATGGCGGGAATTTGGGCTGCTGGCCCAATCCTGGATGCACCGGGTCGAATTGACTCTCGATCGCGATCAAAAACTGCCGATCCACATCTTCCGGCAATTCGGCCACACTCGCCGCTGCCTCCTGCTGTAACCAGTCGAAGACCCGATCGGCCTGGGCCTGCAGGCTCGAGCGATCCTGCTGCCACAACTCGGCAATCCGCAGCAGCAGCTGGCGCCACTGCGCCGGCGGGTAGTAGGTCCCAGCAAAGAAAGGCCGGCCATCAGCATCGCCAATGGCATGCAGCGGCCAGCCACCCGAGCCGGTCATAGACTGGCAGACATCCATGTAGATCTCGTCCACTTCCGGATGTTCTTCCCGATCCACCTTGATGCAGACGAAGTGCTGGTTCATGACCGCAGCCAGGTCCGGATCCTCAAAACTCTCGTGTGCCATGACATGACACCAATGACAGGTGCTGTAGCCGATGGAGATCAGCACCGGTACATCGCGACGCTTGGCTTCGGCAAACGCCGCCTCGCCCCAGGGTTGCCACCAGACGGGATTGTCGGCATGTTGCCGCAGGTAGGGGCTGGCACTGCCGGCCAGGTTGTTCTGTTGCATCGATTGCTCCCTCTCCTCGGTAGGGGGACCCGATCTATTCACAGCCACTGGCCGCCGCCACGGCGTGGCCATTATTTCGGCCACCTCCAGCGAAAAGACCATCCCCTCCGAAGTACTCCCGCTTCGCACTGCGTCCGCAGCCGGCACGGGACCCTCAAGAAATGCCGCTTTAAAGGTCAGTTGCGAAAGCAGCAGGGCCAGACAAGCCGTCTTCATGCTGTTCATGCTAGTGCTGTGTCCCATAAATAGCTGATAGAATTCAAAGCGCCGTAGTGCAGATGCAAGGCGCAGGTTCCGAAGGAATGGCAGCGCCATTGCGAGGGTTCTGCAACGCAGCAGATACGCTGCGCCGCGAAGAATTATGAAGGCTATTTATGGGACACAGCCCTAGAGGCGTGGTCACCATGATGGGCATGAGCCGGCAACATGTCCGCAGTGGCAATGCCCGCCTCGACAGCCGTGATCGCCAGACGAGGCTGTCAGCTCAGGCGGTGGCCCGGCATGCCGCCCACGATGGAGGACCCCGCACATGTGTGGAATCGCAGCCTATATCGGCCCCCTGGAAGCCGCTTCGGTCTTGTTGGTCGCCCTGGAGCGCCTGAAATACCGCGGCTACGACTCCGCCGGCCTGGCCCTGCTCAATGGTGGTCGAGATCTGATCCTGCGAAAATCGGCCGGCCGCCTGAAGCAGCTGCAAGATCTGGTGGACAGCCAGACCATCAGCGGCTCCTGTGGCATCGCCCACACCCGCTGGGCCACCCACGGCGCCCCCACCACCGAGAATGCACATCCGCACACCGACACCGACCGCGAACTGGCGGTGGCGCACAATGGCATCATTGAAAACCACGAACAGCTGCGCAAACGCCTGGAAGCCGACGGCATCTTTTGCACCACCCAAACCGACACCGAGGTCATCCCACACCTGATCCGTCAGCATTACCAGGGTGATCCGATCGCCGCCGTGCAGGCGGTGCTGCCCCTGCTGGAAGGTTCCTACGCCTTCGCGGTGCTGTTCGCCGACCACCCGAAGCGCATCATCGCCGTACGCAAAGGCTCGCCACTGCTGTTGGGACGTGGCGAAGATTGCCTGATGCTGGCCTCGGATATCCCCGCTCTGCTGCCGCATGCACAGGAGGTCTGCCAACTGGACGACGGCCAGCTGGTAGATCTGAATCACGAACAATTGATCCTGTACGATCAGGACCAGGTCATCCAACCGGGCTTTCTGCCGATCGAAATCGATGTCGAAGCCGTCAGCATGGGTGACTTCGACAGTTTCATGGCCAAGGAGATCGCCGAACAACCGGAGATCCTCGCTCGCCTGCTGGACAGCCGCCTGAGCCAAGGGCGCCTGGTGCAACCGGACTACGGCGTCGACCTGAAGCAAATCAACCACGTGGTCTTCCTGGCCTGCGGCACCTCGTGGCATGCCGCGCTGCTGGGCAAGCGCTATCTGGAGCATTTCGCGCGGGTCCACGTGGAGGTGGACATCTCCTCGGAATACCGCTACCGCAACCCCGTCGCCTCCGGCGGCACCCTGGTGATCCCGATCTCGCAAAGCGGCGAGACCGCCGACACCCTGGCCAGCCTCCGCCTGGCGCGGTCCATGTTCATGCCGGTCATCGCCCTGGTGAACGTGATCGATTCCACCATTGCCCGCGAATCCGATGGCGTGATGCCCTTGTTGGCCGGCCCGGAAATCGGCGTCGCCAGCACCAAGGCCTACACCGCCCAGGTCCTGGCCCTGTACCTCTTTGCCCTGCAAATGGCGCGCGCCCGCGGCCTACTGTCCGAATCGGTTGAAGCCGCCGCTATCGTCGCTGCAGCAAAAATCCCCGAGCAATGCGCGCAAACTCTGCAGCTGGTCGACGAACCGGTCCGTGCCAGCGCCGAATTGCTGCACGCCGCGCAGGCGACGGTCTTCCTGGGCCGCGGCGGCGAGCACCCCACCGCCATGGAAGGTGCCTTGAAGCTGAAGGAAATCGCCTACGTCCATGCCATGGGCTACGCCGCCGGCGAATTCAAACACGGCCCCATCGCCCTGGTCACCGACATGCTGCCGGTGGTCTGCATTGTTCCACGCGACCACATGTTCGAAAAAATGCTCTCGAATCTGGAAGAAGTCCGCGCCCGCTCCGGCCGCATCATCGCCATCGGCGAACCCGACGACGAGGCCCTGGAGCCTCTAGCCGACCACCTCTTCCCGGTCCCCGCCAGCGCCGACCCGATGCTGCAACCCTTGTTGTCAATCCTGCCACTGCAGCTCTACGCCCTGCACGTCGCCAACCTACGCGGCTGCGACGTCGACCAACCCCGCAACCTGGCCAAATCGGTGACCGTGGAATAGCCCGGAGGCGGACGGCGGCCAATCCATTGCAATTTCGACCACACAAGAACCGTCTATCATCCGAAACTCAATGATTCTATGATAGTGTCTGCCGCCTACTTCTTCTTTGCTTTGAGATTGCGACTCTAAGGGTGCGGAAAGCAACAAAGGTAGCAGATCGCACAGAGATTTTATCGATCCTTCAAGGCGCGAAGAGCGAGCATATCGAGTATATGTAAGCGATAAGC
>CAYONM010000265.1:0-5090 GCA_964405325.1 uncultured candidatus Brocadiaceae bacterium
GCTCGCTTGTTTCGTCTCGAATCCGGCCCTCTTTCGACTTCTGAGGGACGCGTCTCACATGAAAGCACAACGATAAAAACGACGATGCCCGCAAGACATTGCCGTTTCATGACAAGCATCCGAGAATTGCTGCGGATTATTGCACGCAGTGCAAACCCCAGTCACTGCGGAACAGGATACGGCCGTCGTCCAAGGGAACGGGCGGAGCGTTGAAGATCGACTCGTCATCCTCAAAGGTGTTGACCGCCAGCAATTCGAATTGCGGCTTGGCGGCCAGCACGAAGACGCCATAAGTCTGAGAGACGTAATAGATCTTGCCGTCGCCGGTCATGGCGCTGGCGTAGATATGGCTACCGCGACGTTTACCCAAGGGCTGTTCGATCTCATCCTCGACCTTGTAGACGATGTTGCCGTTTGCGGCATCCATGCAGCAAAAACCGCGCGCACTCTTGGGACGTTCCTTGCCGGAAAATGCCGCGTAATAGAGATAACCGTCAACGTAAACCGCCGAACTGAAACCGCTGCCGTTGTCCTCGTTTCGCCACAGGACGCGCTGTTTATCGTTGACGCTCGGATCCAGTGTGATGGTACGTGTGTTCGAGGTGCCATGACCGCTGCCGGTAACGCCATAGAGGATACCATCGTGAATCACCGGATTGCTGGCAGAATAACCCTGGCCCATATTTACTGTCCACAGAGTCTTGCCGCTGGTGTCATACGCACAGAGTTCATTGAGATTCAGCAAGAGGATCAGCGGCACGCCACCCGGCAGACGATGCACCATCGGGGTGGACCAGCTGCGGTTGTATTTGCTGTTGGTCACCATTGCTTCGTTGTTACGCCAGCGTTCCTCGCCGGTCTTCTTGTTGACTGCAATCAGATGATCAGCCTCCGGACTGGCGTTGATCAGCAGCAGGTCATCGCACACCGCCAAACTGGCAGCCGACCCCCAGCGGTGGGTTTTCTGGCCCGGTAACAATTCCCACTGCACCGTACCCGTTGCCGCATCCATAGCAAAAACGCCGGCCGAGCCGAAAGAGACGTACAGGGTCTCTCCCTCCAGCACGGGGGAGGGCGTGGCGTAACCGTGAGTGTCGAGTTTGCTTCCGGATTCCACGGTATTCAGCGGCGACAGCTGCTGATGCCAGATCTCTCGACCAGTGGCGTCATCCAGGCAGAGTACGTGCAAATGCAAGCCGGCCGGGTCGGTCAACTGCCATTTTTTCATCTGCCGACCTTCGCCATAACCGCTGTAGGCAGTGACGTAGATCCGGCCATCGTAGGTGATGGGCTGGGAGCCACCTGGACCGGGCAGGGCCAGAGACCACTGCCGGCCCTCGATGGCGCTCCAGGTCACGGGCAAATTGGTCATGGTGCTGCGGCCGCAATCGGGACCACGAAAACCGGTCCAGTCCTCCGCCAGCAGCGGGAACAGGCCGGTGAGCAGGACGAGCAAGGCGATGCGCATGACGACGGTCCTTCAGGCAGGGAATGAGCAACTGGCCAAACATGCTAACATGGTCGAACCATCAATACCATGCCTGAAGTTGCACTTTAGTTGCCCCATGTTGCTTAGACATGTGGTAAATCCCCGCATTGTAATCGTATACACCATCTTCCCCGAGAAGGCCTCGCTGGGAATGTCCAGATGGGCGAGATGCCGAACCGGTTCCCCAACAAGGCCGTGTTGGAGCAGGCATGTGCAGCAGTCGGTCAATGACACTACTCAGTCCCTCAATGCCGCGGCACATCGCCGATTCGGAGCATTTCCGCATTCAATTTTTCGGTCATCTCCTGGACCACGCTGGCATAGTCCGGATGGTGGTAGATGTTGTTCAATTCACAGGGGTCCCGTTCCAGGTCGAACAATTCCCAGTCCTTTTCAGCAAAGCTCGGCTCGTTCGCTCCTGGTTCGTCCATGGCCTCGTTGTACCAGTAGATCAACTTGTAGCGCTCGGTGCGGATGCCGTAGTGGGCGTAGGCGTTGTGGATGGAATCCTGGTTCATCCAATAGCGATGATAGGCCACATCAGTCCAGTCGGCGGGCGTGTGCCCGGCCATGTTGGCGCGGAAGCTGCGCCCCTGCATGTAATTGGGGGTCGTGATACCGGCGTAATCGAGGAAGGTCGGAGCGAAGTCGACATTGCAAACCATGTCGCGATTCACGCCACCGGCCGCGATCTCCTTGGGATAGCGCATTAGAAAGGGCATCTGGAAGCTCTCTTCATAGATGAAGCGCTTGTCGAACCAGCCGTGCTCACCCAGGAAGAAACCCTGGTCCGAGGTGTAGATCACCACGGTATTCTCTGCCAGACCCTGCGCATCCAACCAGTCCAACAGCCGGCCGACATTTTCGTCGATGCTATGCACCACCTGGAGATATTTCCGTAGATAGCGTTGGTACTTGAACTGCTTGAGCTCGTCGTGGGTCTGGAAAGTGAAAACCTCGCCGGTGAGTTTGCAACGCAGCTGGAAGTCATCGAGGTTTTCCGGATGCGGAACCTTGCGATGTCCCGACCAGCCCATCTTCTCTGAATCCACGTCTTCCGCCAACTGCACCAGATCCAAATCGTCGTAGGTCATGTCCTCGGCAATACGCATCTTGGCCGCGGCCGCGGCCTTGGCCCGATTGGCATAATCATCATCGAAACTTTCCGGATGTGGAATCTCATCGGTATAGAGCGAACGATGCTCCGGTTTGGGGTCCCATGGCCGATGCGGTGCCTTGTGGTGGCACATCAGAAAGAAGGGTTTGTCCTGATCTCGCCGTTCCAGCCAATTCAGACATTTATCGGTGATTACATCGGTAACGTAGCCCGATTCCACCGTGACGCCGTCGGCCTCGTGGAAGGTCGGCTGATGATAATCCCCCTGCCCTGGCAGCACCGACCAGTAATCGAAACCGGTGGGCTGATGCCGCTCGCCTTCTCCCAGGTGCCACTTGCCAACCATGGCGGTCTGATACCCGCCATGCTGCAAATGCTTGGCCACATTGGGAAGTCGGTTGTCAATACCGCAATGCAAGGTCGTGACGCGATTGATGTGATTATGCGTGCCACAGAGGATCGCCGCCCGTGACGGGGTGCAGATGGAATTGGTCACGTAGCAGCGATCCAGACGGACGCCTTCAGTGGCCAGGCGGTCGAGATTCGGCGTCTGGTTGATGTGGCCGTTATAGGCGCTTATGGCGCTGGCGGCGTGATCATCGCTCATGATGAAAATGATGTTCGGAGCGTGGTTCATGGCTCTTTCTTCTTTCTGGGACCGCTAAAAACTCGCTCCAGGGGAGCGCCTGTCTCTGTACTAGCCCAATGCTGACAACAACGTGCAAAGCAAGGCGTCCGTATTCAGCGAGTTTTAAGGTCCCCTTTATGGATTTGTAACTCAGGCCGTCTTGTCAAGATTTATGCCGTGGGCACCGAAGTGACAAAACCCACGGCTTTGATCGTATCGGTCGTCGACCGATTTTTACTCTATATTCTCGGGGTGTCACCCCTCAGACCCCAGAAACTCGTTCTGAGAGATGCAATCGATAGCGACCTCACCGGACCGCTCCTGCGGTCAACCGAGCGGTGGTGGCCTGGAGTTCTGTGGCCAGTTGCTGGGGATCCTGGGGCCAAGTCAGCACGGCAATGGCGAGAATGCCATAGCGCTCGGGCTGCCCGGCAGCAATGGGCAAGGCCAGACGTTGCACCTGATTGCTGTTAGCGTTGTCGTCCATGGCCCAGCCGCGTTGGCGGACCAGGGCCAGTCGTTCCAGGACCTCGGCTTTTTTCAAGCGTTGCTGATCACCCGCGCCATTCCAACGCCAATGCCGAATGCCTGGGCTGGGGGTCCAGGCCAGCAAGGCCTGGGTGACCGCTTCCAATTCGGACAGATCGCGAGGATAGCCGATCCGGGCATGGATCCGGATTTCCGCCTGTTCCGGCTCGCAGCGCTCCATCAGCGTCAGGCTTTGCTCACCCGGCCACCAGCACTCGGTGGTGCAGTTGAACGCTTGCGTCAGAACATGCATCTCCTGTCGAAGCCGCTGCTGAAAAGCCTGCGGCCCGAGCTGTACTGGCACCAAACGCTGCATGGCAACGAAGCGCTTGCTGACCGACTCACGATGCACCAACCCCGCCAGCTCCAAAGACCGCAGCAAGCGGGTGCAAGACGACTTGGGAATACCACAATCCGCACTCAGCCGTTCCAGCGAGGTGGCGCCGGAACGGCCAAGATGCATCAGCAGCTGTAAACCACGGCCCAGGGCGGGCGCTGGATCTTGTTCCATATTTGGCACTATATGCCATATTCGTACTTTTCAAGTCGAGCCATCTCCCTCACGGCTGCGCCACCGGCATGGCCATGACCGCCTCGGCCAAACGCTGGCCCAGCAGGGCATTGCCTTCGGCGGTGTAATGGAATTTGTCCGGCCGCGGAATATCATCGGTGTCGATCCAGGCCAGACCATCGTCCTTCAACCCCATCTGCGCCTGCCGAACAATACCTTCGTGCCGCCAGCCACCCTGATGCATACGGATGTTGATATAGGCAGTCTCAGGCCCACCAATGATACGACGAATATGTTCGATCAGGTTCTGTTGCGCCTGGGCATAGGCCTGCGCGTCCGGTTCTTTTCCGGCATCGGTCTGACCATTCACATTCAAAACCGCCTTCACCTCGATGGCACGTTCCGCCTTGGCTGCAGCAATGGATTCTTGCAACTGTTGGTCCATTTCACCGCCGGGCTGCCAATGCTCGGTAATCTGTGACCGACGACGACGGCAGCGTTGGCTACCAGCGTCGCGGCCAGGATCGCGGCGGCCTGCGCGGCCTGAGCATGCTCTGCTTCGCCATTGGCGGCCGCAGTCAGGACTAGCGCGTCGATCGGATCATGGCCCGCATCACCGACGACCCCTTCACCTGGCGTGGCCCCTGGTTTTTTTACCGCGCCGACTACGACGCCGTCGGCATCAGTCGCGCTCGGCCATCCGTCTGGCGCGACTACGGCACCCTGCTCACCGAATTACTGGTGACCCATCAGCACGAAGCCGGTTAGGGTGCGGAAAGAAATAAACGTTACAGATCGCGCAGAGATTTTGTCGATC
>CAYONM010000266.1:0-5019 GCA_964405325.1 uncultured candidatus Brocadiaceae bacterium
GACAAAATCTCTGCGCGATCTGCTACCTTTATTTCTTTCCGCACCCTAAGCTCGCTTGCACTCGCTTTAATCGCCACGCAATAATTCCCAGGCCAACAACAGCACGGCGCTGGCGGCGCGGTGCTGAATGCGTTGCCGGGTGCCGGGCCAGACTCGATGCCGAGTGATCAGTTTCGGTCCCAGGGCGGCAGCATAGTGCACCAGCCCGACGGGTTTCTCGTCACTGCCGCCATCCGGACCGGCAATACCCGAGGTGGCCAGGGCCAGGTTGGCGCCGGTGCGTCTTTGAGCGCCACGCGCCATGGCCTCGACCACTGGTTGCGAGACCACGCCATGTTCGGTGATCAGCGTTTCGCTGACACCGAGATTGGCAACCTTGCTGTCGTTGTGATAGGTCACCAGGCCGTCGCGGAGACATGCGGATACGCCCGGCACTGCGCCCAGGGCCGCCAGGACGTTGCCACACGTGCAGCTCTCCGCTGCCGTCAGCGTGTAGCCACCTTCGATACAACGTCTCACCACGGCCTCCGCCACCGAAGTGCATCCGGCAGGAAGCAGAAATTCCGGTAGCACGGCGGCAATGGCTTGCAAGCGTTCTGATACGGCCGATTGCCCACCAAGGCAACGAATACAGAGGTGGCCATCGTCTTGAGCGGTGATGCCAACGGTCAGGTGCGGGTGACTGCACAACAACACATCCAGGCGTTCTTGTACCGTGCTTTCACCAATCCCGGCGAGGTGGATTTCGTCCACATGCGGTGGCTGGAAGGAGGGCAACAGTTGGCCGATGCTGCCCAGCACGCTGCCGGCCATGGCCCGCATTTCGTGTGGGACCCCCGGCAGACAGGCGATCCAGCAGCCCTGATGATGAGCGAGAATCCCAGGGGCGGTGCCGCGATCGTTGGCCAGAGCCTGGCAACCAGCGGGCAACAGGCATTGCCGGCGATTGGCCGTGGAAATCGGAACGTCGTGCAGGTGGCGTTTGAAGTACGTTTCGATCAACCGCCAAGCGGCTTCGTTTTCGTGCAAAGGCTGGTTCAAGACGGCGGCCAGGGCGTGGCGAGTGCGGTCGTCCTCGGTGGGACCGAGGCCGCCCGTGACGATCAGCAGATCGGTATCCGTGCCGGCACGGATGATTGCGGTTTCGATCAGGTCTTGATCATCACCGACTATTTCCGCCCCGACCACCTGCAGGCCCAGGCGGCTGGCTTGGCCAGCGAGATAATGGGCATTGGTATCGAGGGTCTTGCCGAACAGCAATTCATCGCCGATAGAGAGACTGCGGAAGCGTGGCGTGGGAGGCGTAGACATGCGACGATACTGGCGTTGTGGGCGTGGTGGCAAGCGGGTGCTGGATGACACAATAACTCTATCATCATCACGATAACATCATGGAATTTGCGTTGAATACCGGGCAGGATAGTCACCAGATCACAAGGAGTGTCGTATGGGCCTACGAGTAGGGCTGGTCGGTTGCGGTGGCTTTGGCCGCTCCTTTATTGAATTGCTGCAGCAGCATCCTCTGGCTGCGGGGGTGGTCTTGTGCGAGCGCCGGGCCGATGTTTTGGCGGAAACCGCCAAGGAACATGGCATTGAGCGCACCACCCAGGACTTCGAGGAACTCCTGGGCATGTCGGACGTGGATGCGGTGGCCATCTTCACGCAACGATGGAGCCACGCGCCCATGGCGATCAAGGCCCTCAAGGCGGGCAAACACGTCTACTCGGCGGTGCCGGCGGCGGTGACCCTGGAGGAGATGGAAGCGTTGGTCAAGACTGTCGAGGAGACTGGCCTGACCTATTGCCTGGGGGAAACCAGTTTCTATCGCCCGCAGCGGAGCTATTGCCGCGAGCGTTTCGCCCGCGGTGATTTCGGCCGCTTCGTCTACGGTGAGGGACACTACTACCACAACATGGCGCATTGGTTCTATTTCCCCTTCTCCGACGCCAATGGCGAGGATTGGACCCGTTACGCTTCGGTTCCGCCGATCTGGTATCCCACCCATTCTGTTTGTCATGTCCTTGGTGTGACCATGGGCCGTTTCACCAAGGTCTGCTGCTTTGGCCAACGCGACGAGCATCCCGACGGCATTTTCCGTGAGGAGCACAGCGCCTTCGGCAATCCCTATTCCAACCAATCGGCTTTGTTCCGCACGGCTGATGGCGGCATGGCGCGGATCAATGAATTCCGTCGCTCGGCCGCCGGTGAAGGTCGGCAGCAGATCTTCGGCACCCGTGGTGCCTATCATGAAATGCCCAATCCCCGAGCAGACGATGTCTCCGTGGCGCAGCAGATCGGTGGCGATGAGGCGAAACGGGAGCCGGCGATGCTGGCCATGTGGACCAACCACGCTGTCAACCGTTCTGAATTCAAGGCCGATGGCAGCTATAATTACGAGGAGGCGCCATGGATCTACGGCCGTCATCGCGAGGATCTGAGCTGGCTGTTCGATCACAGCGGGATTGAGATCACCGAACACAACCTACACGACCTGCCGCGGGAGTACATTGGCCGGAAGCATCTGGGTATCGGCCGCTTGCATCCTTATTGGCAGTTGCCAAAGGAATTTGTCGGTTTGCGTAATGGCCACGCCGGCTCGCATCAGTTTTTAATCAACGATTTCTTCCATGCCATGCAGACGGGTAAACTGCCGCCCAATCATGTGTGGATCTCAGCCCGCTACAATACGCCCGGTATCGTTGCGCATCAAAGCTGCATGAAAGACGGCGAGTTGTTGGATATACCGGACTACGGCAAGCCGCCGGCGGATAAGCAGTGTCTCGACCCATTGGTAGACATGGTCGATTGAGGAGCTGAAGTATGACTCGTCAGAATATTGTCATCATCAATCCGGATCAGTGGCGGGCCGATTATGCCGGCTGCTACGGTCATCCCTTGGTCAAAACCCCCCATCTCGACCGCCTGGCGGCAGAGGGGACGCGCTTCGAGCAGTGCCATGTGCAACACACGGTCTGCTCGCCATCGCGATGTAGTTTCATGACTGGGTGGTACCCGCATGTGCGTGGACATCGGACCTTGCCGCACCTGTTGCGGCCGGATGAGCCGAATCTGCTGAAATATCTTAAACGTGCTGGCTATGAGGTTGCCTGGTTTGGTAAAAACGATCTGCTTGCGGCCGAGAGTTTTGCCGACTCGGTGACCTATTACGACGACTATCCCGGATTCTTACCGCCGACGATCCGTAACGCTTTTGCCGATCCCAGCCAGCCGGGCTACTACAGTTTTTTACACGAAGCCACCTCCGGTACTATTGAGCAACACGTCGATACGCTCAAAGTGAAGGCTGGCTTGGATTTTCTGCGGCATGGTCGTGACGCCGATAAGCCATTCTGCTTGTATCTGCCCTTGGCCACCCCGCATTGTCCCTTCACCGCACCCGAGCCTTGGCACAGTCTGTACGATCCGGCGGATGTTGCCGATCCCCGGCCGCTGCCGGACGGCAAGCCGGAGTTGTATCGTCTGGTGCACGAATTAAGGCATTTGGATCAGGCTCCGGAGTGGATCTGGTGTAAGCTCCGCGCCGTGTATCTGGGTACCATCAGCATGATCGATGAGTTGATCGGTCGGGTGTTGGATTGCCTGGATGAGCAGGGTTTGGCCGACCACACCACGGTGCTGGTGCACTCCGATCATGGGGAGTGGGCTGGTGACTACGGTTGCGTTGAAAAATGGTCGGCAGCCTTGGATGATTGTCTGACCCGAGTGCCCCTGGTGATTCGCACCCCCGGTGGCACCGCGGGGCACGTGGTTGCAGAGCCAGTGGAGTTGCAGGATCAGATGGCGACGATCCTGGAGTTGGCTGGAGTCGAAGCCGAGCATACCCATTTCAGTCGCAGCCTGGTGCCGCAGTTGCACGGTGCCGCTGGCGACCCCGATCGTGCGGTTTTTGCCGAGGGCGGCCGCGATCTGCACGAGCCGCATGCCTTCGAGATCGATCCGACCAACGACAACTGGTTGCAGGACCGGTGGAAAAACGACCCGTGCAGTTGCTACTATCCCAAGTATCTGCAGTCACACGGACATCCGCAGTCTGATGCCCGTAGTGTGATGATCCGTACGGCGCATCATAAGCTGATCCGGCGACCCCAGACCGGCGAACACGAATTGTACGATCTGGTGGCCGATCCGGACGAGTTAAACAACCGAATTGCCGATCCGGTGTTGGCTCCGATCCGCCAGGAACTGGAGACCCGGATGCTGGATTGGCATATCCACACTGCCGATGTCACGCCCCTCCAGACCGACAATCGCGGCATGCCGGAGCAGAGCGTCTATTGGCGTCGCTTGGTGTGATTGCTGCTTTAAAGTCCTTGGCCATGTAGACGAGCAGTCAGCAAGGTCGAAAGCATGGGCGATGCTCTCGATGTTCTTCTGCGTGGTGAGGACGTCCGGGCCGATGAAGCCGAGACGCCGCCCCTTGGCAAACTGGCTCAGATTCTTGATCAGCGGTTCGATCAGCGCCACCTTGACCATGCCGGTGACATTGGCGCGGGGTAGCCATAGGGGCTGGCGTCCCAGTTGACGCCGCTGAAACGCAGTCGCCTGTCGGTGCAACCGGTGACCCAGGCGCGGTACCAGGTGATAACCGGACTGGTGGCGTGATCTTGCCTGGTGTATTCACAGGCAAGGAGGCAAGGTGCACCTTCGGCGGGCGATACGCCGAAGGTGCACTTGGTTCAGGCTTTGACCGCGCTCAGTTCCTCGCGCACGGCGACCCAGCCCTTTTTGAAGCTGGCCAAGAAGTGCAAAACCGGGCCGTATTCCTCGTAGTCAGCTTCGGCTAGACCATCTTCCGCCCAGGCGGCCTGGAAGTCGGGAAGCGCGGCGGCCAGGCGTTCGGTTTGGGCTTGGTTGATGGCTTGGTTGAAACGCGGTTGCACCGGAGTGTCGGCTGCGATCAAGCGATCGGCCATATCAGGGTTGATGGTCACGTGCAGATCACCGCCGACCGAGCGGCGGTTTTTCGGCGATAATGCGCGAAGCGCGCCGAAAAATGCC
>CAYONM010000267.1:0-4990 GCA_964405325.1 uncultured candidatus Brocadiaceae bacterium
TGCAGCCAGGGAGGCTGCTGGGGGTCGAACTGGTTTTTCCTGGCAAGCCGCATGATCGTAAATTTAGCGTGGATTGGTGGCCTGTCAATATAATAACGCCTGTCCCCACTCTCGCCCTTGTAGAAGGACGGCCCACTGCTGTGGCTCGCTTAGCCGTATTGCTTTCGCCAAGCCCGCGGCGTCAGGTCACTGTACTTGCGGAAGACCTTGGTGAAGTAGCTGGGGTCTTTGAAGCCCACGGCCAGGGCCACGTGCAGCAGGCTGCTTTCGCCGGCGCGCATCAATTCCTGGGCGCGGCTGATTCGGCGGCGGGCGAGCACGTCGCTAAAGCCACGGTCCTGGTCGTTCATCAGCAGGTCGCTCAGGCGCCGTGGGCTGATCAGCAGGTCGGCCGCGACGCGATCGCGGTCCAGGTCCGGGTCGTCCAGGTTCTCGTCCAAAACCTGATCCACCAGCCGGCGCAGCTCGGTCTCCTCGGCCTGGGCGTATTCGGCGATGGCGCTGAGAATTTGTTCGATTTCCCGCACCAGCCAGGCACTGAGCGCTTCTTCGTCGGTGAGTTGCAGCAGCTCCTGAACGCCCTGTAGCCGTAGTTCCGCCAATCGAGCGGCCGGAACACCAGCGTCCTGGGCACTGCGACCCAGCAGGATGCAGAGTTCCAACAGCAGGCTGCGCAGGACGCTTGGATCGTCATCGCTGGCATGGTAGAGGGCGACCAGTACCTCGTTGACCAGGGCACGGGCATCGCTTTGACGACCGCTCTGGGCAGCGATGATCAAGGCCTGTTCGCGGTCACGGTAGGTGTGCGCCATGCTTCGTTGGGCATGTCGTTTGGCGGCGTGGACACTGGCGGCACGGCGGCGCTCGCTTTCATACTGATCCCGATGCCGATCGAGCAGAGCGGTATTCAACCAGCCCTGCTCGATACCGTAGTACCATAGTTCGTCGGCTAGGGCTGGTAGATCCAGCACCAGGGCGTCGTCGTCCTCGTCGGCAAAGATCCGTTCTTCGCTCAGGCGGGCGAGCAGTCCCCCCAGCAGGACTTGGTTGCAATGGACGGGTACGGCCCAGATCAAGCTGGCGTCCTGGCCATCGATGAACACCGGCACGCCATAGGCATGCGCCTGCCGGAGCGCCAGCGCTTCATCGACATCGGCTTTTTCCAGAGCCAGCAGGCGCAGGTCCAGACCGGTCGGAACGGCATATCGTTCCTGAAGCTGGACGATGGCGGCAGGGGAACACAGCTGGCTCAATTCCATGTAGCTCGATTGTAGGGGCCGCTCAGGCGACCAAAGCCGCAAGCGCCTGCCGAATCCACTGGTTGTGCTGTTGATAGATGGCTTTCGCCTGTTCCAGGCTGGACCAATCCGACGTAGGTGCTGCGGCGAAAGCAGCCAGATCGACGGTGCTGCCGATACGCAGGTGACCGCTCGACATTTGACTCACTTCGATCGCGAACGCCAGCGACTGATCTTTCTGGGTGTCTGTCTCGGCAACGCCTTCGATATAGAGAACTTGGCTGCCGTTGCTGATAAGCATCCGGCATGTTGTTGGCAGCTGCTGCGGTCACTGCATGATCAGGCTCTGCTGCTCTCGTTGGATCAGGGTGATGCGGATGAATTCCCAAAACGTGTGGCATTCTTTCATGACAGTGTGCAGCAGGCGGCGTATCAACTGATCCCATACGACGAGCGCGCCAATGTCCGCCTGGACATTGGCCGTCGCCTCTGGCAGCAGTTACAGGACCCATATCATGACAATCATATCTTCGAATTGGTCGGTCATTTCAACGAGGGTGTGGCACGACTGCGGGACAACGAGGAGCGTTTGCGCCTGATCAGGTTGAACCTGGCGGCTGCACAGCGGGCCAAGGCGGCAACCGCCTACGGTGCCATGCTCCATTACTATCGGCAGGCGATTCGCACCGGCGAGCACTTCCCCGGCGGAATCCATTTCCTGTTGCGTGATCATGTCGACTTGGCGATCGATTGCCATCTCGGCTGGGGGGAGGAGGAATTCCTCGAGGGCGACCCCGAGGTGGAGGAAGCCGTCATCCGGCAGGCGGCCGCCTGGGCTCGGGATCCCATCCGGCGAGCCGATATCCAGAATGCTCTGATTATCAATTACACCCTGCTGGCGCGTTATCAGGAAGCTATTCAGACCGCTTGCCATGCCCTGTCCGGATTCGGTATCGATTTGCCACAGGATGATTTCGATCAGGCCCGAGATCGTGCCATTGATGCGGTGTTCCAGGCGCTGGGGCAGTGTGCTATCGCCAGCCTGGCCGATGACCAGCCGCAGGCCAGCGCAATGGGGAGCAGAGAGCGTTCGGTTTCGCGTAGGAGCCGTGCGGCGTGGTCGAGACGGCAACGACGGATCTCCTCGCCGACGCTGCGTCCAAAATGTCGACGAAAGCGCTGTTCGAGACTTCGTCGGGAACAATCGACCGACTCGAGTATGGTGGTGACACCGAAGCCCAGTTGATCGTGATGGTCGCGGATGCAGGTCAGCGCCTTCAGCACGACGGGGTCTTCGCAAGCCCAGGCATCGCAGCTGCCGCGTTGGATCACTCCCAATGGGGGGCTGCGGTGTAGTCGGGTGCGGAGTTTTCTGCCGGCAAGTTGAACTTGGAGCATGTCCATGGCGGCTTGGCCGATACCGAAGCCATTGAAATGGACGGTGGAGAGGGCTGGTCGCGACATGGCGGCTATGTCAGCGTCTTCTTCGGCGGACAGTACGGCAATGCCATCGGGCACCGCGCGGTCCAAAGCGGCCAGGTGCCGCATGCACTCCAGGCCCTGCCCGATCAGGACGGTGAACAAAGCCGTACCGCTGGGCAGCTTGCGGAGCCAGTGCCGCAGGACCTGGCGATCATAGTAGCCGGATTCGGCTTCGCGACGGCCATCGCCCAAGTGGCACCCAGTGGCGCGTGCCACTTGGGCGAAGCCATCGGCCCGATCACGAGCGAAGGCGGCACTGACGCAGGGGCAGATGGCCAGTTGCTGGTAGCCGCGCTGCAGCAGGTGCTCGGCGGCGAGTCGGCCCAGGGCCCGGTCGTCGGGAATCGCCTGCGGCAGGTTGCGGTCGCTGGCCTGCACCAGCACCACTGGCAGGTTCCGCCGTCGGATCAGACGGCGGCAGTCGGCATCGGGGACAATGCTGATCACGCCTTGGATTTCGCCAGGTGCGCCGAGTTCTGCTCGCTGCACGGGGCCACGACAATTAGGGGTTATGGACCAACCCAGTCGGGTGCATCGGGCCAGAATGCCCTCCAGTACCTGTTGGCCATAGCTCTGGGCCCGGGGAACGCCGACGGCGATGCGCATGAGATCATACTGGCGTTGCGGGGAAGGAGACAACCCGGTCGGCGGAATCGTGCCTTCTGCACCGTCCGGGATGGCTTGTTGACGTTCCTAAAAGGAGTAAGCCGAGATTTTCAACCTGACTCAAGGGGTTGAGGAAAAACACGCTACGCAAACATTTTCGCACTATATGTAGCCAGCCGGTGACTTGCGAAGCCAGTTGGGTGTCATACGGTTTCTTGTTCAGATCGTGTTCAACACTTTCCTCGTGCCAATGGCATAGACGCAAAATTTTCGCAAGGAGTCTTCGCTTGCACCTGCTGGTTCGCTATCGCTTGCCCACTGGTTCGGTCAGTACCATTGATCTGGAACGTGGTGAAAACTTGGTTCTGGGGCGCGATGAAAAGCACGCCGATCTCGTGATCGAAGACAGCAAGTGCAGTCGTGCCCATTGCTGTTTTACCCGTTCTGACGGCGGTGCACTGCTGATCGAAGACCTCGATAGCAGCAATGGGACCTGGGTGGCTGGACATCGGATCGCCACCACCACCGCCTTGGATGCCGGTGATGTGGTGATGATCGGACACACGGAATTCAAGATCGAAGAAGCTCCGCACGATCAGAGCGACACCTTTGTCGGTCGGACGCTGCGCGACATCGAGATACTCGAAGTGCTTGGCCGCGGTGCCTGTGGTGTGGTGTACCGTGGGCTGCAGACCAATCTCGGTCGTGAGGTGGGGGTGAAGATGCTCCTGCCGAAGCTGGCAGAAAACCGGAAACGCCGGGATGCCTTCATGCGGGAAGCCCGTAATGCCGGTCGGCTGACTCACGCCAATCTGATCCAGATCCACGATGTCTTCGAATGCGAGGGCACTCATTTGATGGTGATGGAGTTCGCCGAGGGGGGGAGTGCTGCCGATGCGGTGCAATCCGAGGGTGCTTTCGATCTGTCCGAGGCCCTGAAGCTGATGGTCGACATGAGTTCCGCTTTGCATTACGCCCATCAGAGCGGCTTGGTCCATCGTGATGTCAAACCCGCCAACATCCTGGTGGTGGGCGAAGACGCCTTCAAATTGGCAGACCTGGGTATTGCCGCTCGGATGAGCGAGGATGGCATAGCGGTGCAGCGGCGATTTGCCGGCTCGCCCGCTTATTTGGCACCGGAACAGGCGCTCGGCAAGCCTATCGACGGTCGTGCCGATATCTATGCACTCGGCGCTTCCGTGTGGCACGTCCTGACTGGCAAGCCTTTGTTTGAAGGCTCGGCACGGGAGGTGATCAAGCAGCAGATCCATGCCTCAGTGCCCGATCTCAAGCGCTTGGTCCCGGGCATCCCGGGTCCGATCTTGTCATTGATCTATCGCATGCTGGCCAAGCAGCCGGACCAGCGGATTGGCGATGCCGGCCAAGTCATGGACATCGCCCGGCAGGCGTTGGAAGCACGCCAGGGCGCTGGTGCCGGAACCGTTGCCGGCAGTTGCAGTGCGCGGGTCCGATCGGCCGGACGGTATCGGCGTCGTAAGAGCAGCAGTACCCGCCTGCGTCGATCAGGCCGACCCAGCACACGACGACCCGGTCACCGTGGGCGCTGACCGCGCTGGCAAAGCAAACAAGACCCGATCGAGGTGAGGGGGCCGTAAGGGTGCGGAAAGAAATAAAGGTAGCAGATCGCGCAGAGATTTTGTCGA
>CAYONM010000268.1:0-4979 GCA_964405325.1 uncultured candidatus Brocadiaceae bacterium
ACTGACCAACGATCTGACCACCCTGCGGGCTGTGCGGCGGAAGCAGTTCCGCCGCTATCAGATCAGTGTCGGTGTGCTTCTGGTGCTGAGTGCTATTGTTTTGGCCATTTGGTATTTCCAAGAAAAGATACCAGGTCTGCGCGAGCATCTGCCGACATGGTTGAAGCGCACGGCGGTCCAAGTGGTTGAGCCAGTTTTCAGCGGTGAGGATACACCATGAGCCGGTGTCCCAAGTGCCAGTTCGTGACCCGTCTTGGCGCCGATTCCCATGGTTGGAACACCTGTTCCAAATGTGGGCATCTCTGGCATGAGGAGGAACTCGCAAAGAAACCCTCGCCTCCGCCTCCGCCTCCGCCTCCACCATCGCCAGGCGAGCCGACTGCCGTGCCCGAGCCGCCACCGGAGGCAGTTCCGGCAGCGGCTATTCCTGAGCCGGTCTTGCCAGAAGCGCCGCCATCGGCACAGCGTCGTCGTATGCCAGGTGGTAAGCTTGCCAGCGATGAGTATCTCCCGGACGACATGGATTCATCCGATGAACGTCGGGCACTTTCCACTGATCGGGTGAATTCGGACCGGGCCGGCATGGCAGCCGAGCTGCAGCAAGTGGTCGAGGCGGCTGCTGGGGCAAAAAATGACGATCAGCCAGGATCCGATGAGCTGGTGAGTCGTCTGGATCAGACCGAGTCAGCGGAGGATGCGGACAAGTCTGCGGGCGGATTACCCTTGGCCGACATCCCCGAGGTGGGCGATGAGCGTATTCACTGTCCCATCTGTGGCCACGGTTTCGAGCATCATGCCGGCGGTTTCGCCAATTGCCCACAGTGCCACAGTCGATTCAACGCTACAACTGGCCAGCTGGTCGAAGACGAAGCTGAAGGTCGTAGCAACAGCGATCTCTTCGAGGATGATCACAAGCATATCATCGGTCGCACCATGGGTGGTTGTGCCATCGATCGCAAGCTCGGTGAAGGTGGCATGGGCGCCGTCTTCCATGGTCGCCAGCTGAGTCTCGATCGCGATGTCGCGATCAAGATCCTGGCGCCGGAAATGACGATGCAGTCACATTTCATGCATCGCTTCACCCAGGAAGCGCGCATTCTCGCTCAGATCAACCATCCGAACATCCTGCATGTCTACGATTTTGGCGAAGACGCCGAATTGAACCTCTACTACATGGTCATGGAGTTTGTCGACGGCGAAGATCTGGCCGATCGTTTGCACGCCAAACGTCGCCTTCCGGAAGCCGAAGTCCTGGAAATCATGTACCAATCGGCGCACGGTCTTCAGGAAGCGGCAGCCAAGGGGATCATCCATCGAGATATCAAACCCGATAATCTGATGATGACCGGTGAGGGAGTGGTCAAGGTCATGGATTTCGGTCTGGCCAAGAACACCGCCAATATCACCCAGACCAACGCCAAGATCCGAGTTGGTACGCCGGCCTTCATGAGTCCCGAACAATGCGATGGCGAAAAGCTGGATCAACGGAGCGATCAATATTCGCTTGGTTGTACTGCCTATGTTTCCCTGACCGGTCGACTGCCTTTCGAGGGCGAGACGCCTTTCGCCATCATGCTGAAGCATAAGGCTGATCCGGTGCCGCGTGTGTGTGATCGCAAGGCCGATGTCGACCCGTCGGTCGATGCGATGATCTATCGCATGATGTCCAAGAATCGGAACGATCGTTTCCCTTCCTGGAACGAGGTCATCGATCACATTCGACATCTGCTCGATCAGCATGGCGGACCGACCATGACGTATCGCAAGTCCGAAGTGGGCATGCCGATCCTGGTCGGAGCGAATGAGCGTCAGGAGGAAGCGTCGGGATCGAAGCCTGAGCATGCGCTGGGTCCGCTTGCCGATCTCTCCAATCCGGAGTCCCTGTTGGCACCCGTGGTGCCTATGCCGGTGGTTCCCTCCATGAACGCATCGACACCGCCTGCGATTGGTACCCCGGACCCCGATGGCAGTCCGCCTGTGCCAGATGTCCGGCAACCGAGCGGATCGACGGTACGGGCGTCGGTGGCGCGTAGCAGTGAGGTCAACACCAACGCGGTGTCGTCCAGCAGTGCCTTCCATGTGTATTCGGAAACCGATGAGCAGGGCACGGAGTCACGCGGCCGCCAGGCAACGGGACGATCCGGTCGACACGATAGCGACGCGATTTTCCACAAGCGGGTCGGTGACCTGCGACAGCGCAGCGAACGTTGTTCGGTGTTGGTGCTGGAAGCTGAACAGCTGTTTGCCCAGCGACGTTATCGTAAGGCGATGAAGCTGTGGTCCAAAGCGGCGACCGAATTGGCTGATCTGCGAGAACGTGAGCGTTGCTATCAACGCATGAGTAGTTGCAAGCAGATCATCATTCAGCGCCGTCGCCGTCGGATATGGACCGCCTTGCTGCTGCTCATCGTGGCCATTGGCGTAGGTGCCTGGTTGGGTGCGCCGGATGTGCATCGGTCCTGGGCTGATCGTGAATTGACTCGTATCGAACAATTGGACAGCACCCGACAAAGGGAAATGGAATTCCAGCGTTTGCTGCAGAACAGCCGTCAGGTGACAGAGTGGTATGAGCTGTTCTTCCGGTCCATCTATGCGGTTCCTGCTGAACAGCGAGCGCAGACGATGTTGGACAACATCGCTGTCGAGCGTGAGGAAAAAGTCAAACAGGCACAGGCAGAGGATGTGCTCAAGCGTCTTCGTGGTCTTATCGATGACACCGATGTGTCTTGGTTCCAATTGGAGAAACAATTGGAGGAACTAGGCGCCGAGGTGGGTGATAGCGGGCTTCGGCAGCAGGTTCAGCAGACCCAGACCCAGATTGCCCCCAAGGTGACTGCCCTGCGGGATGCCTACAGCGCGGTCAATCAGGCCTTGGCCGAAGGCCAGATCGACAGTGCTTGCCGTTTGGCGGTTGAGTTGCGCCGGGAATACCCGCGGGCAGGGACCGAACTGCTCAACAGTTTGCCACGTCCCGTGTTGATCCAGGTCCAGGATGGTCAGGGTCATTCACTCACGGGGTATACGGTCCGAGTGGACGGGGTGGTCAATGTCGATTCGCCTCCGGTCGCGTATCAGTGCGGTGATCGGAGTGTTCAGGTGGATGTCACCTTGGCTGGCTATTTGCCGTATCGGATCAGCCTCGATCCGTATGACGATGCGACCGAGCCATTGCAGATCACCGTAGAATTACGGCCAGGCAAGCTGTGGACCACGGCCTTGGAGTTGGATGAGCAGTCCTGGGTGCAATTGCAGATCACCGAGGATCAGCGTGCCGTGGTGCTTGCGAATAATCGTATTGCCGCTTTGGAACTGACCGATGGTAGCGTGCTGGGCAGTTACCAACGGAGTGAGTTGGCTCAAGGTCGCCAACAGGGCGCCTTGCGTTGGAGTCCCTTTCTGGAGCGCACCCATTCTGGCGGTCTGCTGTTGGGCAGCATGGATGGCGGTCTGTGGGAGTGGAGCGACTACGGTTCGCCCATGCGACGACGTTATCAGAGCAATCTGCCCGTGATTAATGCGGTGCAGTTTCCCTTGCGTTTTAAACGCAACTCTGACGCCTTGGTGCTGATATTGGATGGTTTGCAGGGGGCCATTATCGAAGGATTGATCAACGGTGAATCAGCCTGGAAACAGGGGCTGGGTCGGATATCCCAAGAGCCGTCTCTGGTCTATCGCGAAGGGCTGGTTTATGTCTTCGATGATCGAGCTCTGCATATTTTCGAGGAAGGTGGTGAGGTCCGCGGGGAAATCGCCCTGGCGACCAAGCGGTTGACCGCCGCGCATTGGCTAAGCAAAAACATTCTTGTTACCATGACCGAAGAGGGCTTGGAATATGTTCGGTTTTTCGCTGGCGGTGAGGCTCTGATCGGGCTCGGCTCGGCGGTGCCACGGCATGTCCGAGGTGATCTCGCGGTGGCGGATGGTCAGATATTCGCGGTTTTGGAAGATGGGCGCTGTCTCTGTTGGGGCATCAGCAATCTCGATCAGCTGCTGGCCCAAGTCTGGGAGATTCCCGCGCCGATTGGGGGGCATTATGCCTTTACCCCGGTCATTCATGATGACCAGCTGTTTTTGACCGACAAACAAGGTCGGATCACGATTTACAATATTCCGAACCGGAGCTTGGAGCGGGTGTACGAGCATGAACGTCCATTGCGCTGCAAACCGGCAGTTTATGAGGATAAACTGTTGTTACTGGACGACGAAAGCCAGCTGCATGCCTATTATTTGCCGCCAGCACCGTGACTCTGCAGTGGCGTGACGCTGGTCAGACCATCGCAAGTCGGCGGGCTTAGACTGACCATTCGCCAACAGCCAGCTGCTGTTGGCCTCCCGAGGTAGACCAGGCGATACGATTGCACGGCAATCGTCAATTATGGCTTTTCAGGTCAGGTCGGATACCTAGCGTCATCGGCATGGAGAATGCCATGCAAGTCAGTAACGATCAGGTGGTGTCCATCGCCTACACCTTGACCAACGATGAAGGCGATGTCCTGGACCAGGGATCGCAGCAGGAGCCCTTGGCGTATTTACACGGTCACGGCAATCTGGTTGTCGGCGTCGAGGAAGTCTTGGAAGGCAAGGCTATTGGCGACAGCATCAGCTGTGACGTGCCACCCGAAAAGGGATACGGTGATTACGATCCACAATTGGATCTGATCGTACCTTTGGATGCCTTTCCTGCCGAGGAGCACGACAGCCTGCAGGCGGGAGTGCGTTTTCAGGCGCCGCACCCACAACAACAGGAACGGGTCCTCCTCTACACCATTCTCGGTGTTGAGGAGGATCAGGTGCGTGTGACCGGTAATCATCCTCTGGCCGGTCAGACCCTGCACTTCGACATTGAGGTCATGGGTATCCGTCCAGCCAGTGAGAGCGAATTGCAACACGGACACGTGCATTAAATGTAAACAAACCGGGTGCTGCCCGGAACCCACGGGTTCAATCGTATCGGTCGGCGCCCGGTTTTTGCTCTTACA
>CAYONM010000269.1:0-4878 GCA_964405325.1 uncultured candidatus Brocadiaceae bacterium
TGGCGGCCGCCAGTTTGATGCCACGTGAGTCGAATTTGGCGTCCAGAGCGTCGGTGAAGGTGTATTTACCCAGGCGCTTCATGGGCTCGGCAACCACGAACAGGGCCACAATCCAACCAGCCAGATAGCCGATGGAATACAAGAAGCCATCATAGCCGACTGTGGCGATCAGGCCGCAAATACCCAGAAAAGAAGCTGCCGACAGATAATCGCCAGCGAAGCTGATACCGTTGACCTGCCAGGAGATTTGCCCGCCGGCGGCAAAATAGCCACTGGCGCTTTTGGTCTTGTTGCCCAGATAAAAGGACAGGCCAATTACAAAGAGGACGAAGGCGGCGAAGATGGACACCGCAATGAAATTGATCTCACCGGTCATGACTGCGCCTCCGTTTCATCCGTGCTGCTGTCGGCAGGCGTCTGACTGGCGAGGGCTGCTTCTTTGTTGTTGCACAGGCTGTTGTAGATGATCGCCATGATCAGGGCGATGAGGATCAGCCCGAAACCATAGACCACGGCCAGATTCAAGCCCATGAAAACCACGGCTTCCATGGCCTTGCCTTCGGTGAAAACGGTGGTGAGAACGAAGCCAGCGTAGATGATGCAGTACAAGACGAACAACCAAATACCCAAGCGGGTCTTGTAGTCGCTTGCCGGATCCGGACCCGACGGTGCGGCGGGTTGGTGCAACATGATGGTGCTCCCTGAGGTTTGATAGAGGTGCCAGCACGGTCACCCCGTACACGATGAAAGCCGAGCCTTATAGAATGGACCAGCGTGTTGACAAGCTCCGCTACCATGGATTTGGTAAAAGAGCGTCACGAACATTCTGGACGGGTCCCTCAGAGGGGGGTGTTGCCCCCTCGCGCTTCCGGCGCACACCCCTGGCGTGGATCGCAGGTCCTCGCGCTTGGACGCGCTCGGCTTGCTCCTCGCACCGCCAGCCGGGCTCCGGTCCGACCCGCTCATTCGGATTTGTGGCCGACCACGCTCGCCTTAGTTTAGGAACATGCGCTCCCTGGGTACCGGTGCCGTATTCCGGCTGGTCTTTCCTGCTGTCTTGGCGTTGGCCCTGTTCGTGGTGGCGATCTATGCGATCTTCATCCCGGGGCTGGAATCCAGCCTGATGGAGCGCAAGCGTGAGTTGATCCGCGAGATCACCGCTACCGCCTGGAGCCAGCTGGCCTATTACCATCGACTGGAGCAGCAGGGGGTGCTCAGCACCGCGCGGGCTCAGAACCAGGCGCAGGCGGCCTTGCGAGCTCTGCGTTATGGCGAGGCCGATAAGGACTACATCTGGCTCACCGATACCACGCCAACCATGTTGATGCATCCCTACCGGCCCGAATTGGAGGGTCAGGACCTGGGCGGCTATACCGACCCCGATGGCAAACGGCTGTTTGTTGAACATAGCCAGGCGGTGCGGGCTCAGGGGCAGGCCTTCGTCTCTTACCGTTGGCAGTGGATGGATGATCCCAGTCGCATCGTGCCGAAGATTTCGCACGTGCGCGGTTTCAAGCCCTGGGGATGGATCGTCGGTACCGGCATTTATCTGGAAGACGTGCAGCAGGAGATCCGCAAGGTGTCGCAGCGTCTGGCTTGGATCAGTACCACCATCGCCGGGCTGATCGGTGGTTTGCTGGCCATCAACCTGGCGCAGTCTCTGCGTTCGGAAAGCCGGCGGCAGCAGGCTGAGGCGCAGCTGTCGCGCTCGCGCGAGCGCTATCGTGCCCTGGTCGAGGCCAGCCGCGAGGGCGTGGTGATGGCTCTGCAGGGCAGCATCTCCAATGCCAATCGAACCGCCTGTCAGCTGCTGGGCGAGCCTTCGGTCGGCTGGCGTGAGCAGCCGCTGGATCGCATTCTGCCAGTGGAAGGCCCGGCACGAGCCTTGTATCAGCGGGCCGGTGCCGGCGATCCCTCCGGCGATTCCGGCGAGGCGCATCTGCTGTCCCTGGCAGGTGAGCTGGTGCCGGTGTGGCTCAGCGTGGCACCGGTGACCGTGCACGGCCAATCCGGCGTCATCCTCACCTTCAAAGACCTGCGTCGGGCGGTTCCGGAACCGCCCGCCCCCGGCCAGGCCGGACTGTTGGACATAGCCGATATCGGGGTGTTGCGTTGCCATCTGGATCTGCGCGGTGTGGTGAGCGAGCACAATCAGGCTGCTGCACGCCTGCTGGGCTATGGCAGCGAACCAGGGCTGCAGGGCCGGCCGGTGCGGCAGCTGGTGGCGCGGCATGCCGAGCTGCGGGAACTGGTGCGCGATCTGCAGGTGGGCCAAGCGCCACGCGGACATCTGGTACATCTGGCCATGCGCGACGGTGGCGAGTTGCTCGCTCGGATCTGGACCGTCAGCGCCAGTGGCGATTCGGATGAAGTATTGGTGTTGATCCGCTCAGTGGCGGCAGAACAGGCCGAATCCGACAAGCGCGATGCCCTGATCGCCGAATTCGATGCACAACGCGCCGCTACTCTGCGGCCCATCGGCGATATCGCGGTACCCGCCAGTCTGGTGCCCATGTCGCTGCCGGTGACCGAGGCGGCCAAGCAGCTGAGCAAAGCGCCAGCCCGCACCTTGCTGCTGACCGGTGACGATGACAATGCGGTTGGCATCGTCACTCATGCCGATCTGTTGCGGCGGGTGGTGGTGGAGGGGCTGGATCCGGATGCGCCGGTCTACCAGGTGATGACCGCGCCCCTGCGCCACCTGCCGGCGGACACGCCCCTGGTCCGGGCGGTGGATGTGATGCTGGCCCAGGGGGTGGGGCATCTGGCGATCAGCCGGGCCGATGGCGGTATGGCCGGGGTGCTGGGCTGGCGCGAAGCCATCCCACATCTGCGCTACTCGGGCGAAGCGCTGGTGGCCATTGCCCAGCAGGCCGAGGATGTCGACCTGCTGGCCGCCTGTCGGGAAAAGATCCCGGTCATGCAGCGGGCCAGCCTGCGGGTGGACCTGGGGGCCTGCACCATCATGCGTCTTGGCACCGAGAGCTACGATGCCATCCTGCGCCGCATCATCGACCTGACCCTGGCGGAACTCGGTCCCCCGCCGCGGGCCTTCGCCTTCCTGGTGATCGGTAGCCAGGGCCGCTTCGAGCAGACCCTGTCCACCGACCAGGACAACGCCCTGATCTTTGCCGATTCGCGCAACGAAACCCCGGCCCAGGCCCGGGAATGGTTCCTGCGTTTTGCGCGCAAGGTGACGGCCGATTTCAACCGCTGCGGCGTACCCCTATGCAACGGCGAAGCCATGGCCAGCAATCCGAAATGGTGCCTGTCCGCCAGCGAATGGCAGCAGACCTTCCACGCTTGGATCGATGCCCCGGAACCGCAGGACCTGATCGACGTCAATATCTTCTTCGATTTCCGTTGCCTCACCGGTGACCAGGATCTGGTGGACCAGCTCCGGCAGCAGATTTTCCAACGTGCCTCCGGCAACGATATCTTCTTTTATCAACTGGCGCATAGTACTCTGGAATACAAGACCCCGGTTGGTTTGTTCGGCAACCTCCGCACCGAAAAGGGCGGCGAGCATTCCGACACCTTCAATGTCAAAGACGTGTTGTTGCAGATCGTCAATTTCGCTCGCATCTACGCCCTGCGGCATCGGGTGCCAGCGGTGGGCACCCGCGAGCGGTTGGATGCGCTTCAGCAACAGGAGGTGCTCAGTCCCGAGACCACGCAAATCTTGTTGCAGGCCTTCGGCTTCCTGCAAGACCTGCGTCTGCGCCATCAGGACCGCCGCCTGCGCAACCACGAAGCTCCCGACAACCACGTGGACCCCAGCCATCTTAGCGAATTGGATCTGGCTACCTTGAAGCACATTTTCAGCCACATTGGCCACCTGCAGTCTCGGATCCGTTACGACTTCGCCCGGCAGGCGTGAGCCATTTTGCTATGGCTGGTCTGTTGTCATGAAAATCCTGTTGCTCGGCGATGTCCACGCCCAGCACGCGTTGCTGGCCCGCCACTTGGCGCGGTGGCAGCGGGAATACGGCCTGGACGCCTGCATCCAGGTTGGTGATTTCGGTTTTTTCAAACGGCATTGGGGTCGCAGTACGGTGTCCTTCCCGATTCCGGTGCACGCCATCTGCGGCAACCACGAGGATCACCGTTGGCTGCGCAAGGCGAATACACGCGGCCTATTGGCTGCTTGGAGTCAGCGCGGACTGATCTACCAGCCGCGCGGATCGGTTCTGGAATTGGGTGGGACCTGTATTGGTTTTTTGGGCGGTGCGCTGAATATCGACCGGCCACAACGCGGCTTCCGTCGTTGGCAGACCACCAATTATATTCTCGAGCAGGAGACCGATGCCGCCCTGCACGCCTTTGATCGGTTGCGTCCGCAACTGATCGTCACTCATTCTTGTCCGGGCGATATCGGCATCGGCATGCGCGGCAACCCGGCCCTGGCGCTGGATGTGCTTCGGCACATCACCTGGGCGGGGTTTTCCGCTGGGCCGCAGGACGACTGCGGCGAACAGGAACTGACCCGGCTCTGGCAGGGCCTGAACTACCACCCCGCGTGCTGGATTTTCGGTCATTTCCATCAGCATCGCGATGTCCAGATCGATCAGACCCGTTTCCTGTGCGTGCCCTGTTTCGAATCCGGCGAGCCATTGGCGATCTACGATACGGAGGCTGCTTGTCTGGCATTGGTGCCGCAAACAGCGGTCTGATCGGATCAGATCGTCGGCTGCTGGACAGAATGCCCAGGCTGCCAGAGCATTATCGGGCCATCTCCGCTGCAACCCCGTTGGGCTCCCGTCCCTTGGCGTCGGTTGGCGGCGCTTTCCCAGCGGGGTGGCCTCGGGAATGGACCCAGGAGACAAACCGGACGCGTCCCTCAGAGGTCGAATTCGGCACGAATCCGATAAGAGCCAG
>CAYONM010000270.1:0-4816 GCA_964405325.1 uncultured candidatus Brocadiaceae bacterium
CAAACCTTTGCGCCTCTGCGAGAGACTTCTCCCCGTGGGGCCTGAGTAGTTACACAGGTTCAAGGAAAGACCCCTCCGTACCGCATGACACTCTCGGGTCCCACCTGAACGACGCCAAAACCTCGCTTCCCTCCTATTGACAGCAGTTGGGCTGTGAAATGATTTCTAGCGCCTTCTTTATCTGGCAACAAGCGATTGATAATTGGCCTGTCGTCACTGAGGACGGTCAACTTTTTGGCGATGTGCCTCTTATCGCTCTGCGCAAGGTTTCGCCCATGGCCTATGTGAGCCACTATCAATACGATGTGTTCATTTCTTATGCACATCTCGACGATCAGGCCTTGGTACCGGGGCAAGATGGCTGGATCACGCACTTCCACTATGCCCTGAATACCCGTGTCCAACAGATCATCGGCAGCGAAGTGGTGTTCTGGCGCGATGCCCGCTTACAAGGCAATGATGATTTTTCTGACGCTCTATTGGAGCGCCTGAACGCTTGCGGCACCATGCTCAGCGTGCATTCACCCCGCTATTTGCAGAGCGAATGGTGCCGACGCGAGGTCGACAAGTTTCTCGGCACCGGCATCGAACGGCCAGAGCTGGGTACTCGCAAACGGCTGTTCAAGGTCCTGAAATCACAAATCGAACTGAGCGAACAGCACCCAGATCTGCAGCGCTTGCTGGGCTACCAATTCTACGAGGTCGACCAGGCCAGCGGCCGCTTTCGCGAATTCAGCCAGGCCGGCGGCGAGCAGGCCGACCTGCGCTACTGGAACCTGCTGGAAGACTTGGCGCAGGATCTGGCGCAGGTCCTGGACGCCTTGAGATCATGCCCAGATGCCATCGATACGCCGTGCCCGAAACCCACTGACAACGGACCGGTGCTCTACGTCGCTCAGACCTCGGCCGATGTGCAAGCCGTGGCCGAGGACCTGCGGCGGGAGTACCAGCAACGCGGCTGGACCATCCGACCAGCGGTCAACCTGCCCTACGAGGCGGACGCCCTGAACGAAGTGCTCAGTGAGCAACTACACGACTGTGACATCGCCGTACACCTGCTGGGCAAGCGCTATGGCGTGGTACCCGAGGGCTCACAGCGTAGCGTGATCGATTTGCAGATCACCGAAGCCGCCAACGCCGCCAGCAGCGGCAAACTGCACCAGTTCATTTGGCAGGCACGCAACACCACCAGCAACGATGCTCGTCTACAGACCTTGGAACAGGAGATCGAAGGCTACTGCCGGCAACGTCCGGGACCGGAACTGCTACGCAGTGACCTGGACGAACTCAAAGCCGCCATCGACCGGGTCATACAGCCGCACCACCCGGAAACACCTGAAACAGTCGCCTCCTGGCAGAACCTGTACCTGGTTTTCGATCCAGCCGACGAAGATCCTGGCCATGAGCTGGAAGACGCCCTGTTCGACGCCGGTTTCGAGGTGCTGACGCCGCTCTCTGAAGGCAGCGATGACGAAATCGAAGCCGACCACCAGGAGAATATTCAAACCGCTGATGCCATTCTGCTGTATTACGGCGCCGCGTCTGAAGCCTGGTTCAAGCGCCTGCTACGCCGCCTGGATAAATGGGTCGAAGAGTTGCGCGGCGAAACCTTACCCGCTCTGGTGCTGATGGGACCACCAGCGCATCGCAGCAAGGAACGCTTCCGCAGCCACCGCTTTTCGGCCATCGACGCCATGACCGGCGTCGATGCCGAGCACCTCATCACGACGCTGCAACAGGCGCAGACAGGGGCCACCGCATGAGCACAGCGCCCAACCCCTACCCCGGACTCCGCTCCTTTGAACCACACGAGGCGGATCGTTTTTTTGGCCGCGACCAGGCGATTGGCGAAGTGTTACGTAAACTGCGCCGTCACCGCCTGGTGGCCATCACCGGCAGCTCTGGTTCGGGAAAATCCTCGCTGATCAAGGCCGGCGTGTTGCCGCGCCTGCAACGGGGTTTCCGCATCGGAACAAACGATGCTTGGCACATTACCCAACTGCGTCCGGGTGCCGATCCCATCCGCTCCTTGGCGCAGGCCCTAACCCCGGCCGATGCAAGCGATAGCGTCATCAGGCAACATATGCTGCGCGCCGCACTAGCCCGTGGGTCGCAGTCACTGATCGCCGTCATCAAGCAAATCGGCTTTGCTGGCAACCATCTGGTGCTGGTGGATCAGTTCGAGGAGCTGTTCCGCCTCTCCGCCGAAGACAACAAGGATATCCGCAGCGCCTTCGTGCAATTATTACTGAGCGCTGCCGCCCAGCACACGGTGCCGATCCACATCATCATCACCATGCGCGCCGACTTCCTGGGCGACTGCGCGCAATATCGCGGCCTGACCACCGTCATCAACAACGGCCTGTTCATTACGCCCCGCATGGAACGTGACGAACGCCGACAGGTGATTGAGGGTCCAGCCCGCGCTGCCGGGCTGGAACTATCACCGCTTTTGGTGCAGACCGTCCTCAATGAATGGATCGACGATCAGGACCAGCTTCCCATTCTACAACACGCCCTGATGCGCACCTGCGAATGGTGGCAGAAAAATCCAGCCGGTCCCATTGAGGTCGAGCATTACCGCGCCATCGGCGGCATGCGACAGGCCCTGGACCGCCAGGGTGACGAGGCCCTGCAGCACCTCACCGAACCGCAACGACAGCTGGCCAGCAAGCTGTTCAAGCGCCTCACTGTCAAAGGTCGCGACAACCGCGAACGCCGCACCCCCTGCTCGGTTGCCGATCTGAGGCAGAGCGCCCAGAGCGATGGTCAGTCAGTCCGACAGGTGCTGAATCAATTTCGACAACAGGGTCTGAGTTTCCTGTTGCCGGGTCCCACGCAGCCGCTGGATGACAAGACCATCATCGATATCAGCCACGAGAGTCTGATGCGCGTCTGGCGCACCCTCCGGCACTGGGTCGAAGAAGAAGCCGAAGCTGCTCGACAACTGCGCCTGCTGGCCGAACGTGCCGAGCGCTACCGTGCTGGCGAAGACAGTCGCCTGGCTCAGCCGGCCCTGCAGATATTCGTCGGCTGGCGGCAACGCCAACACCCCAACGAAGCCTGGGGCCGCCGTTATCGCCACGATTATCAGCAAGCGCTGGCCTTCCTGGAAGAGAGTGAACAAAACGCCGAAGAGGCTGCCCGCGCCGAAGCCGAGGCCGGGCGCCAAGCCCTGGCCCAAGCACAACGATTGGCACGTGCCAGGCGCTGGATGACTTGGATGGCTTCGGCCTGCACCGCGCTGGCGCTGGTGGTGCTGGTCCAAGTCTGGCAGATGTCCGAAGGGCATCGCCGGAGCGAACGGGCTATGTACGCCAAACAGGAAGCGGCAGCGGCAATTCTGCACCTTAAGGACAACAACGACCCAACACCGGCCTTGCAGCAGGCACTGAAGGCCACCGCACAGGTCAACAGCATTGCTGTTCACACCAGCGAAAAAAGCGCCACCGTGGATGCCCTGAATCGTTGCGTCCAGGCGGCCAGACGTCGGATCATCTATCATGGTGGCCAGCAACAACGTCCGATGGCCGCGGCCTTCCGAATCGACAGTAATCGCGTCGAAACCCTATACGCCAATGGCGTGTCGGTGTCATGGAACCTACGCGACGGCACGCACACCAGCACAAGGCTCCGGCCGGCCGGGGAAGCCCAGGTCATCTTGGCCCAAGCGCATCCCGACAAGGGTTGGGTCAGCATCTGGAACGACAACCAACTCTACATTGACGAACATCATCACGATATCGGCGAGACCCCACGCAGCCTTGCCACCAATGCCAACGCCAGCCACATTTTCCTGGGCATGCACGACGGTGGCATCCAGGTTTTTTCGTCAGTGGCATTCATCGACAACTGGCAGGCCTTTCCCAAGCACGAAACCATCGAATCACTCGGCTGCCTGCCCGACGGCACCATTCTGGCCGGCTCACAAACGGGCGATCTGCGGCTGATCGACGCCACCGGCACCTCCAGGCTGCAGTCAGATGGTGCACACCAATCAGCAGTCCACGTGTTGCTGCCACTAAGCAACAACCACCAATTCGTCAGCGCTGGCTACGATGGCCATATCAAGCTGTGGTCGCGACAAAACGACAGTCTGACGGTCATTCACGATTATCATCGGCCGCAACGCCTGATCAGCCAGCTGGTGGAACTACCCTCCAACCGCGGCGCCTTGATCGCCAGTCATTCCTGGAATCAGGACCTGCGCGTCTGGGATCTGCACCGAGACGATCTGGTCGTCAGCACCGTCGGCCCATCGTATCCGCAATCGATGCTGGTCGACCTGAAAGACGACAACATTGCTGCCATTGGCGCCGATGGCAGCCTGCAAGTGCAGCGCCTGCGTCTGATCGACGCCATTGATACCAACCGTTTCAATGTCGGCTATGCCCTGGATGCCGCCAACCAGCGCTACGCAAGTTACGACGCCACTGCCCAGAAGCTGTTGGTCAAGAACTACACCGATGGCCTCGATGGCGAACCTTTGGCCACCTTCACCGGCTGTGGCGAAATCAACTTTCTCGACCTGCTGGCCAACCGACCAACCATCCGCTACCGCTTCGAAGATGACGCACAGACCCTGCTGGTTCGCATCGGCCGGCAGCAATTCCGTTTCATCCTGGATGCCGATCGACTCCGCCAACAGGCCAAGGCACTGCTCGCTGCCAAGGAGACCGTGCCATGACCAGCCAACACAAAACGGTGTCGAGTCGATTTTTATTCAATTCCTACCAGAACAATGATGTGATAGAAGCTGAACCCGCAAAAACTTCGAGTAGAAAAAGTTGTTTTTTGCGGGCTCAGCTTCGGGCTT
>CAYONM010000271.1:0-4813 GCA_964405325.1 uncultured candidatus Brocadiaceae bacterium
CAAAATCGCCAAGGGCGAGGCCAACAAGGACGACATCGCCTCCATCAAGCGCATCGCCCACGCCATGCAAAAGGCCAGCCTCTGCGCCCTGGGCCAGACCGCACCCAATTCGGTCCTGTCCAGCATGCGCTACTTCGGCCATGAGTATGACGCGGCCCTCAGCTGAATACGCCATCACGACCACAAAAGGACGAACTCATGATCAAAGCAATCATCAACGGCATCCCGGTCGAGGTGGAAGAAGGCACCTCGATCCTCGACGCCGCTAAAAAGGTCCACGTCGACATCCCGGTGCTGTGCAAGCACCCCGACTTGGACGCCACCGCCGCCTGCGGCATCTGCATCGTACGCATCAAGGGCTCGCCCAAGATGTTGCGCTCCTGCTGCACGCCCCTGGCCGACGGCATGAACATCATCACCCACGACCCGGAAATCATCCAGGTCCGCCGCAACGTGATCGAACTGATCATGAGCAAGCACCCCAACGAGTGCCTGACCTGCGCCCGCAATCAGAACTGCGAACTGCAGAAACTGGCCGCCGACTTCGGCATCACCAAGGAAGACCTGCCGGACCTGACTCCGGACCTGCCCCTGGACGATTCCAACAGCACCATCACCCTCGATCCGCGCAAATGCATCAGCTGCGGTCGTTGCGTGGAAGTGTGCCAGGAAGTGCAAAACGTCTGGGCGCTCTGCTTCAACAACCGCGGCTTCGAAACCGTGGTCAGCGCTGCAGGCGTCAACATGGCGGAAAGCCCCTGCGTCAGCTGTGGCCAGTGCTCGGCACACTGCCCCACCGGCGCCCTGGTGGAACACGACAACACGCAAGAGGTCTGGGATCTGATCCAGGATCCCGACCTGCACGTGGTGGTGCAGATCGCCCCGGCCGTGCGTGTTGCCATCGGCGAGGCCTTCGGCTTCGAGCCCGGTGCCAACATGACCGAGAAGACCTATGCCGCGCTGCGCCGCATGGGCTTTGACCGGGTATTCGATACCAACTGGTCGGCCGACCTGACCATCATGGAAGAAGGCTCGGAATTCATCGAGCGCTTCGTCAAGGGCAAGGGCACCCTGCCACTGATCACCAGCTGCTGCCCAGCCTGGGTCGACTTCATGGAGAAATACGCCGACGACTTCTGCGACAACTTCTCCACCGCCAAGAGTCCGCAGCAGATGCTCGGCGCGGTTGCCAAGACCTACTACGTCGAAAAAGCTGACGTCGACCCGTCCAAGATGCGCGTCATCTCCATCATGCCTTGCACCGCCAAGAAGATGGAAACCTTCCGCGACGACTCGATGAATTCGTCCGGTTTTAAGGACGTCGACATCTCCCTGACCACTCGCGAATTGTCGCGGATGATCAAGCAGGCCGGCATCGATTTTGTCAACCTGCCTGGCGAAGATGCCGATCCGGTTCTGGGTGCCTACACCGGCGCCGGCACCATTTTCGGCGTCACTGGCGGCGTCATGGAAGCAGCTCTGCGTACCGCCGTGGAAGTCATCACTGGCGACACCCTGCCGAAGCTGGAATTCGAATGCGTCCGCGGCCTGGACGGCATCAAGGAGGCCACTCTGGACGTGGCTGGCAATGAAGTCCGGATCGCCGTGGCGCACGGCCTGAAAAACGTCGAAAACGTGCTCAATCGGGTCCGCGCCGCCAAGGAAGCCGGCGAAGATCCGCCTTATCACTTCATCGAAGTGATGGCCTGCCCTGGCGGCTGCATCGGTGGCGGCGGTCAGCCCTATGGTGTCACCGATAAACTGCGCATCGCCCGCACCAAGGGCCTGTACGCCGACGACGAGCGTAGCGCCATCCGTAAATCGCACGACAACCCCGAAGTCAAAGCGCTCTACGAGGAATTCCTCGGCGCGCCGTTGTCGCACAAGGCGCACGAATTGCTACACACGCACTACCAGCCCAAGCTCAGCTACAAACGCTGAATGCAGCGTTTTCCCCGAGCGCTCACAACGAATTCCCCAGGCTGGTGCCTGGGGAATTTTTTGTCGCCGCCTTGCTCCTTGCGGCAACGGATACGCCTTCATCCATCCAGCTCCCGCCAATGCGACGGCACCAAGCCGGTGACCTGAATAAAAGCACTAGGGCATCGACCGTACGCCGCTTGCGGCAAGCTGAAATCAGGCCCTCACCCCAAACGCCGGTTGGACACGCCCACCCTACCAAGGCTCCGCCGTTTATTCCGCACCGTCATCAGAGGTAGACCCAACTGATCGGCCACCGCCTGATCGGCCATGCTGCCCAACATCGCGAGTTCGCGCTTGGTCCAGGGATATTCTGGTGGCTTGTAGGCAGGAATACCCAAGCGCCATCGCTCCTTGCTAACCATGAACGGCTTAATGCCCAGACGTTTGGCAATTTCCGGATCGGAATCGGTTCCAAGCAGTTTGCGATCGCGGTTGGTCCAAGTGAAGTCGATACGAGTTGGTGGCACATAACCTGGTATGCCGAGAGCCACCCGCTTTCTGGCAATCGTGCTCCTATGCAAACCGACTTGCTCAGCTATGACGGAGTCGAAGTTGGTACCCAACAGAGCCAGCTGCCGTTCGGTCCATGGAAAAGCTGTTTTACTATGGCCACTGAAGGGTTCGATACCCATGGATTCGCGTTTCAAGGCAACGGTACTACTGGCCACACCCCATTCCTCAGCCAGCAGATAATCGGGGGCCTCACCCAATTCCGCCAACATCCCCGGCGTCCATTCGACCGGTGCCGGTTGTCGCATGAACGGCGCAACCCCACGCTGCTTCCGCTCGGCCTGGACCAGGCACCTCGCCACCTGGAAACGGCGTGCAAGACCGGTGTCGGACAGCTTGCCCAAGAGCGCCACCGCCTCTTCGGGGAGTTGCTTGGGATGCAATTCGGTGTAGCCATCGATGCCGAGTCGACGACGCCGGACCGCCACCGCACCTCTGGTCACTCCACGACGCCGCGCGACCACCCAATCCGGCAAATGGCCCAGTTCGGCATCGGCTTCCGGCGTCCAATCATCATCCCGCAAGGCCACCGGGATCCCCAGCTCCGTGCGTCGATTGAAAATGACACTATGCGGCATGTCGAATGCTTCGGCGATCACCGCATCAGCAATCACACCCAACTTGGGGTCGATCTTCTGCCAGACCTCTTTCGGATATTTCTTCGGTCTCACATAGGCAGGAATGCCCAGCTCCGCCCGCTTCGCCTGCAGTCGATTACTGGAGGTGCCATACTGCGCTGCCAATACGATATCCGGTACGGTACCGAGTTGCTGCAACAGCCGTTTCGGCCACCGGGTTTTTCTCACATCAAAACCAGGAATGCCCTGGCGAACCCGGTATTTTCTTATCTGATTGATGGTCAATCCACTCTGCCTGGCAATCTCCGCGTCGGAAACCTTGCCGAGTTGTCGCTTCAATCGTTGTGATAACAAATCATCTGTAGCCATACCCATGCATAAGGTGGTAATCTGTCCTGGCAACCGCTAGTTGTCGGTCAGATTCATCGAACGGGATGGCCGACCGCTAGATGCCAGAACTATCGTCCGTGCGTATCTAATAATCTGGCCAGTCGCTGTCGACGCCAGTTTGCCGGATTACATCCGACTTGGCCTTAAAGATGCGATGGCATTGCGCATAGCTGCCAAATCCAGCCTTCAATGCCAGACTCAGCAACGTGTCCTGTGGATGCTGTTCGACCAATTCCATCAGGATCTCGACCCGTTGCTGATTTCGAAACTCCGTCATCGTCTGATCAAGCTCGGCACGAAAGAGTCGGCTGAGATGATTGGGACTCAGACCGACCTATGTGGCGATGGCTGAATGCGACCACTCTGGATGTTGACGAATCATGCCAATGGCTGCGGTAAGACAGGGATGCAGCAATTGAGCCGGTATGGTATTGCCGGCACTGTGGCGGCTGCGGTCCCGGGCTTGGCTTATTCGGGACGGCGAGGGAGAAACAGGTAGATAAGGCTGCCGAGGATGCCCAGCAGAACGATCAAGAGTATGCCAATCAGCCTAGTATTATCTTCGAGGCGCTTGTTCAACACGCAATGGATCAAGGACCACAGCCAAAGACCACCGAGCACCACGGAAATCAGCACCAGAGCAGCCAAGGTGCCGAAAACGACGGACTCGTCGATGCCACCCGATCCGGACAAGGTCATGGCACTGGTGGTCAGTGTACTGATCATACTAGAAGCTGAGCTTGCAAAAAACTTCGAGAATGAAAAGTTGTTTTTGCGGGCTCAGCTTCTGGGGTCCGAGGGGCTTGCCCCTCGATGCAAGAGTCAAAACCGGGCGCCGACCGATACGATTGAACCCGTGGGTTCCGGGCGGTGCCCGGCTTGTGCTCCTTGGCACCGGGCGGCTCGCTTGGCACCAATAAACACGTGGCTGATGTGGTCAAGGATCGCTTGATGTCGTTTTCTCCGGCGACGCGGTCTCGGCCTCCAGATCAATGACGATCACGTTACGATCTTCATGCAGACGCTTCGGCCTGGACACGCCGGGCAATGCTCGTGTGCCCAGGCGACTGCGCATGAAGGCTTTCGGGAATGGCAATGTTGTGGTGGTTGCATTGGCAGCAAACGAAATATGCAGGCGGATCGCTGACGATTCGTGGACAGTTAACTCCAAGCCCAGGTCTCGCAATTTTTCTCCCTCGTGCTGACACCAGATCTGATCAGACGCAATTCGTTCATCCGGCGTAGCAAGCAGCCAGTGGACGGCAGCACGGCGAAGCCATTGTCTGGCGTCAGCTTCGTAAGCAGTCCAGACACTCTCCTGGATATTGACAGAGAATAAATCGCTCATCGGA
>CAYONM010000272.1:0-4739 GCA_964405325.1 uncultured candidatus Brocadiaceae bacterium
GCGGCTGGTGCCCTGCTCCCACTTCTCAACGGTCCGCCGCGAACGGGCGAAGATCTCTTGCGATACCTGCAGCTTGTGCCGCAAGCGTTGGATCCGGCTCTTGGTCATCGTCACGGGCACGGGCGTGGGTACGTGGTGCGTCTTGAGCGTCCGCTTGCCCTCGTCGTGCAAGGAGGCCTCCTATTGGAGCAATGAGCGCCTGCCGACCTCAGAGCTTTGACTCGCCCTGTTGGCGCTTCCAGGGGCGCGCGTTGCGTGGCCCTGCTTGGAATCCACGGTATCGCGTTCAGAGGCTTGCCTTCGGTTCGCGGATCAGATCCAGCAAAGCGCTTGGGCTGAGCACTTCGGCATTGCCATCCAGGATGTCGGTGGCCAGGTCGCGTTTGCGGTCGTGGAGTTCGACAATGGCCTGCTCAATGGTGTCTTGGACAATCAGGCGGTACACGGTGACCGGTCGCTGCTGGCCGATGCGATGCGCCCGGTCGGTGGCTTGGTCTTCCACCGCTGGGTTCCACCACGGATCCAGGTGGATCACGTAGTCCGCGCCGGTCAGGTTGAGCCCGGTTCCGCCGGCCTTCAGGCTGATCAGGAACAGGGCGCCTTCGCCATTTTGGAAGGCCGCTACGCGCCGGTCGCGTTCGGCGCTGGGAGTGCTGCCGTCCAGGTACTGGTAGTCGATGCCGGCCTGGTCCAGCTGTTGCCGGATACAGCTGAGGTGATCGACGAATTGGCTGAATACCAGGGCGCGATGGCCACCGTCGAGGAGTTCTTCCAGGATCTCCTCCAGGGCGCTTTGTTTGGCGCTGGGGCTGTCGTCGGCGGCTGGATCGACCAAGGTGGGATGACAGCAGGCTCGGCGTAGGCGCATCAGTTGGGCCAGTATCTGCATGCGATTGCTGCCAGATTCGTCCTGCTCCAATTCCTGGACGGCCTGCCGGCGAATCGCTTCATAAAAGGCCCGTTCATCTTTGCTGAAGGATACCTCGTGACGGATGTCCGTACGGATTGGCAATTCGTGCAGGACGTCGACCTTGTTACGACGCAGCAGGAATGGGCGCAGCAGGCGGTGTAGCCGTTCGCGGGCAGGGCGGCTGCCGTCCTGCTCGATGGGGACGGCGAACTCCCGGGCAAAATGCTCGGCGTTGCCCAAGAGACCAGGCAAAAGGAAATCAAACAGGCTCCAGAGTTCGGTGATCCGGTTTTCGACCGGGGTGCCGCTGAGTGCCAGGCGGAAGTGGGCCGTCAGCCGTTTGGCGGCTCGGGCCCGGTTGGTGGTCTGGTTTTTGATGGCCTGGGCCTCATCCAGGATCACGGTGCCCCAGGTAACTGTTTCCAGCCTGTCTATTTCTTGTTGCAGCAGGGTGTAGCTGATCACCAGCAGATCGCCGCTCTGCTGGGACTTGATCTGTTGCTGCCGTCTGGTGGGAGCCAGGCGCGAGGCGGTGATGGTTGGCGCAAAACGCTGGCATTCTCGCAGCCAATTGCTGCAAACCGAGGTGGGCGCTACGACCAGGGTGGGGCCATCCTGCCGACGGTGCAGCAGCAGGGCCAGGCTCTGGATGGTTTTGCCCAGGCCCATGTCGTCGGCTAAGCAGGCGCCGGCTCCGAGGTCGGCCAACTGAGCCAGCCAGCGGAATCCATCCTCCTGATAATCGCGCAACTGCGTCTGCAGCGTGTTGGGTACGGCGATGTTCAATGCCTGTTGGCAACGTTGTTGTAGTTTTTTCCAGTCGGCGGGAGCGGTCAGGGCTGCTTCGTTGGCGAATAGTTGCAGCGCTGCCCAGGAGCTGAGGCGTGGTGGTGCGGATTTTTTGTGCGCGGGTTGGATGCTGGCGCGCAGGTCGGCCAGCTGTTGGGCCAATTCGCGTTGCAGGGCCACAATGGAGCCGTCTGGCAGATGCAGAAAACGACCTTCCAGCTGCTGCTGTTTGTTCAGAAGGCTGCTGGCATCCACGGCGAGGTCTTCGTCGATGTCGAGTTCGGCGCCAAGCTCCAGCCAGCCAGCCTGGTTGGTGCCAAGATGCCAACGTACCTGACGTTTCTCGATTTGGCCACGGTAGCGCGGCAAGGCTTCGGTTGCCAGTTCCACCAGATCGGTGGCCTGTTGGCATTGCTGCAGCAATGCCAGGACTTCTTCTGGGTGTTCGCAGCGCAGGTCGTCGTGGTCGTCCAGGGTTTGTGCCAGCTGGGGACAACGCTCCAGGAGTTGCGTGCGGGCGTTGCGTTCACGCTCGTGATCACGCACCAGGGCGATGGCCTGTTTGTTGTCATAGTGCAGTAAGCGCGTTGGGCCGCGACCAAGCTGGTAGGCCTCCGAACCGATGATCTGGCGCAGGTTGCCGACCAGGGCGCCGTCGGCATCGCGGCGCAGGTGCAGGCGCGGGAGGTTTTCCACCGCTTGTTCGCGGGTGTCCTCGCCGGTGACGCCGCTGCCGACGACTCGGATGTGCGGTGCCAGATCTTGCAGCAGCTGGTGCACCTCGGCTTCACCCTCGGTGGGGATGGTCAGGACCTCATCGAGCCAATTTATGGCTAGTTTCTGCTGACAAGGGGAAATTGGCCGCAACAAGAGCGTGTCGATACCCTCGGCCTGATACAGGCAATGCTGGGCCTTGCGGATGTGTGCTGCGCTTGGGTCCAGACGCAGGCTGATGTGATCGTCGTCACGGCCGATCAGGAGGCGGATGGCGTCGTATTGCAGGCGTAGGGGCAGTCGTTCGCCGTCGAGGTCGCGGAACAGGTGGGGATGGTCCAGCAAAAGGGGGAGGGCCAGGCCGGGGTCGATGTACCAGTTGATATCGCCGTACCAGCCAACCGATTCCTGGCCAATGCAGCGGATGGCGTTCTCGTCTTGCGGGCTGCACGGCGGCAGCCGGCCTTCCTTTTGGGCCAGGCGTTTCAGGGCGATGGGGCGGCCTTTGCTCCAGCCTTTGGGGCCGTTTTTCTGTTCCACCGGTGTCAGGCCGATCCAGCTGGTGATATGGCCTTGTTCATCTGCTTGCCACGTGACCAGCCAGGCCAGTCGGGTGTCGCTGGAAGCAGGGGTCTGCTTGCTGTTCGTTAGCGGACGGGGTATGGCTGCAGCCAGCTGTTTCAGCTGCAGGCGCCAGACCGGCGGTGACTGGTAGGAGCCGACCAGGGTGGCAGTGCCGCGCGCTTGCGCGGCTTGGGCCAAGGAACTGAATTTCTGGTCGTCGTCGCGTTGTGCTTGCGCCAGGCGCATTTCCTGGGCCGCCCAGTGCAGGCCGGCGTGTTGGAAATCGGCTGCCGCGGTGGTGTCGGCAATGGCCTTGGCGGCTTGCTGCGGGTCTATCCAGCCAGCCATCAGGTGGAAACACAGCCGAAATCGTCGTTCCATGCATGGCCAATAGGATGCGGGTAGGCGTTTGATTTTGGCAAACAGAGTGGGGCCATCGGTAGTGGGGTGCAGCAGGCCGCCGATAAAACGACCATGGCTGATGAAAAACTGTGGGGCGCGGTGTTGGGTCCAGTCTGCCGCCAGTTCCTGCAGTCGGTCGTGTCGTTGCTGACACAAGAGGGCATGGAGGTACAGCAGCAGGGTGGCGGTGCGGGGGGTGTTGTTCCGGCGCTTGGTGAAACGTCGCCAGGCATCGATGCCAGCGCTGAAGTGCAGACAGGCGGCTTCGGGATCTTGCTGTGACAAAGTGGCCAGGCAACCTTTGGCAAAGGCCTCGGCGCAGGCACCGGCCTGGCCAGCAGCCAGAGTGGTCAGCTCGGAGATATCGCCGACCAGCAGCGCGCGATCCACCAGGACCAGGCTGTGTTGCTTGGCACTGCGGATGATGGCGTCGTGTTGGTCGGCCGGCAGGTCCAGACTCAGGCCAGGCGTCTCGAGCCGTTGCTGCCAGATGCCGGCCAACACCTGCCCGGGACAGACCCGCTCTACCCCTTGCAGGCAGTGTTCGATCCACGGTCGATCAGCGTCGCTGCCGAAAACCTGCGCCCAAAAGGTGCCGCTACTCAGCTCCCAACCGTACTTCCGCTTGAGCCCACACTCTTGGTACAGCAGCCGTTCAACATACTCCGGCTGCTGACAGTAGAGAGCGTGTCGCAGCTGGGTCGCCAGGTCGGTTGGATGGTCACAGGGGCGGCCAAGACAGTGCTGCAGCGCAGATCCATGCCACGGTCGCAATTCGACGCTGGCTTCCAGCCAGCGCTGGTAGCGCCCCTGTTCGGCGGCTTGTCGACAGAGGCTGGCGGCCAATTCGGTTGCGCAGGCGAGACGACCTCGGTTTTCCACCAGAAAACCGAGTCGGATCAGTTCTTCCCGTATCTGCTTCCAGCCAGACGTCAGTTTATTGCCTTTTTCATTGCGGATATCCGCCCGGTTGACCATTTGCATCAGGGCGGTGGCGGATTGGGGGGTGCCGCAGATCGCGGCAAGGGTCACGGCGGCCTGTTCCTGCTTGGGGCGTTCTGCCAGGCTGGACAGAAGCGGTTCGGTGGTCTGCATGGGCAGTAGGCTGAGGTTTTTCGGGCGCGGTGCCAGGGCTTTACTGCCTTGGCTGGGCACGATACGGGGGGTAGGATGGCGGCACGCCTGATCAACGTCCCAATCTGCCCCTTGGCGTGAGTGACTTCGTCCAATTGCGGAATCCGTCCGCTAACTACCTCTATGTCGACAAGACCGGCGTTTTGGCAGAGATGACAAGCCGGGCGCTTCCCTCAGAGGGGGCGTTGCCCCCTCGCGACATCCGTCGCACACCCCCACGGCCTCG
>CAYONM010000273.1:0-4730 GCA_964405325.1 uncultured candidatus Brocadiaceae bacterium
CCGCCGTCGTCACCACCGCCGTCGTCCTGCTTCTGGTCGTCCTGCTTCTGGTCGTCCTGCTTCTGGTCGTCCTGCTGTTGCTGGTCGTCCTGCTTCTGGTCGTCCTGTTTGTCGTCCGACGAACCGCCGCCGCCGGAACAGCCGGTCAGGAACAGCGCGCCGCTACAGCAGATGATCATGGCAAGTTGCCATAGTCGTGAGAGTTTCATGCTAGGATCCTTTCAGGATTTAGAGCTTGAAGCGATGATTGGTTTCTTGGGCAATGCCGTCGATATTGATCTGCATCTGATAGCCGCGTGATGACGGCACGGATATGGTGATTTTTCGCCGCGAATCTTGCCTCTTTGGTGCGGCTGTGGGGTCCAGCAGCCAGGACAGCATCAGCAGGGCGGCGATGCCGCCAACAGCCGTGGCCAGCGCCGTGCGCCACCATGAACGGCGGGTTCGGACATGGCTGAGCACCGCTGCCTGGTGTTGCAGTTGGGCATGCAGCATCAGACGCTGCACATAGCTCTTCCGGGCCGCTGGATCGGTTGCCAGAGTCTGACGCAGTTCCAACTGCTCGGCGTCGCTGGCCGATTCGTCTAAGACGCTGTCCATCAGAAAGTCGAGACGATCAGTCATTGGGGGAGCTCCCGACCCAAACAAGTGGCCAATTGGGTACGAATGCGATGCAAGCGGACACGAACCGCGCCGGCGCTGATGCCGAGCCGTGCGGCCATGTCCATCGGGCTGAGTTGCTCGAAGTAGCGAAGCTGCAGCAATTCGCGGGCATGGCCAGTCAGATGGGCCAGGCAGTGTTGCAGCTGCTGATTACTGACCTGCAGCTCGTCGTCCATCAACTCGTCAGCTATTTGGTCTTGGATCTGATCAGACAAGGCCAAGACGGGCCGACGCTTGCTGCGCTCAAAATGGCGTTTGACCAGATTCCGGACCACAGCGAAAGACCAGGCGCGGAAGTTGCTGCCCGGTTCGAAATCCTCGAAACGCTCCAGGAGCACCACCGCCGCGTCCTGCAACACGTCATCGGCTTCACTGGGCGCCACGCCCTGGGCGAGGATCCAGGCATGCAGCTGGGTCTGCTGCTGCAGGAAGAGCCGGAGAAAAGTGCCGTGCCGTGTACTGGACATCGCTTAGTAATCCCACCTCAAGGCCTTTCGTTACAGACTTCTCGTGGCCAGTACTGGCCTGCTGTATTACACAGCAAAGCCAGGCGGTGGTGCGGTGGACAGTCGTCTTGCGGCTCTTCCGGCCGGCCGGTAGAAGCTGAGGGTTCCGGCCGGCGCCCGGTTTGTCCCATAAAAAAACCGGACCCCAAAGGAGCCCGGGTTTTTGACACGAGTTCGGCTGCGTTATCAGCAGGCGGCCATCGCCGCGTCCAGGATCTCCTGGCCGTGATTGGCGCTGCCCAGCACCTCGATGTTCTTGCGCTTGTACAGCTCCTTCAGGCTCTCGCGAGCGGGGCCCAGGAACTGACGGGGGTCGAAGTGATCGGGATGCTCGTTTAAGTACTTGCGCACAGCCGCGGTCATGGCCAGGCGACCGTCGGAGTCGATGTTGATCTTGCAGACGGCGCTCTTGGCGGCCAGGCGCAGCTGGTCTTCGCCAATGCCGATGGCATCGGCCAGGCTACCACCGTTGTCGTTGATGACCTTGACCAGGTCCTGCGGCACCGAGCTGGAACCATGCAACACAATGGGGAAGCCGGCGATGCGTCTTTCGATCTCATGCAGGATGTCGAGGCGGATTTTGGGGTCTTGCCCGGGCTTGAACTTGAAAGCGCCATGGCTGGTGCCGATGGCAATGGCCAGAGAGTCGACGCCGGTCTTGGCAACGAATTCCTCGACCTCTTCCGGCTGAGTGTAGACATGCTCGGTGGCAACCACGTCGTCTTCAACGCCGGCCAGCACACCCAACTCGCCCTCAACGCAGACGCCACGCTCATGGGCGTAGGCGACCACCTGCTTGGTCAGTTCGATATTCTCTTCGAAGCTGTGGTGGGAACCGTCGATCATGACGCTGGAGAAGCCAAAGTCGACGCAGCTCTTGCAGACATCGAAATCGGCGCCGTGGTCCAGGTGCAGGGCGATGGGCAGGCCCTTGCCACCATTCAGCTCCTTGGCGTATTCCACCGCACCCTGGCCCAAGTAGCGCAGCAGGGTCTGGTTGGCGTACTTGCGGGCCCCAGCAGAAACCTGCAGGATCACGGGGCTATCGGTCTCGACGCATGCCATGATGATGGCCTGGAGCTGTTCCAGGTTGTTGAAGTTGTACGCGGGGACGGCAAATCCGCCGTTGACGGCCTTGGCGAACATCGCCTTGGTGTTCATGAGGCCCAGATCGCGGTAGTCGACTGCCATGGGGTTCCTTTCTCGCTGGGACCGCTTCGACTGCGGTCGGGCGCCCTGGTAGCAAGCCCTTGCGAGAACGAAAGCCCGACCGTGCCGCCAGGAGTGGATCTATGCTTATCCATACGCTAAGTGGATAACATCTACAATACAGACGCATGGATCATCCAAGCCAGCGTTGACCGCTTGGGATAGCTACAATGCTCGGCCCATGGGACGATTACGTGTATGGACTGGTTTCTTCGATGATGCTACCCTGCAGCGTGGTCGCAGCCTGGGTCGCCGCGGTGCGGTACTGGAGCGAGACTTCGATCCTGAGGATCGGGTCATCGCCGGCATCGTCGAAGGTAGTGGCGAGAACGAATACGAAGTCCGGATCAGCCTCGGCAACTGGCATCAGCATCCCAGTCTCGGTCTGGTCGTCGACGATCTGATCGGCGAATGCTCCTGCCCGGTCGGCTTTGACTGCAAACACGTCGTCGCCCTGTTGCTGGATCAATTCCCCTTTCTACGGGAGAATACCAGTGATAGGCCCGTGACACCGGTGTCCTGGCGCCTGCCCGAACCACCCCTGCCAGAATTCGTCCAACCCAACACCTCGCCCGAACGCAGCAAGGTTCTGGGCTGGTTGCAGCAGTTGCCCAATGCCGAGACACCTCTGCTCTTGGGAGGCAGGCACCTGTGCTACGTCCTGCATCTGGATCATCATCCACCCACCATCAGCTGCGTGGTCGGGGAGCTGGACAAACGCGGCCGCTGGAAAATCCGTGGTCAGCCCCAGCGCACCCACGAACTGCGGCTGCGGGTTGGCAAGGTCAAGTACATCGACGACCACGACATCCGTCTGATCGGTCTGATGGGGCGCATCTCGCCCTGGGGTGACCATTGCAAGCTGACCGGCGATCTGGGCTGCCATCTGCTGGATGGCGCCTGTGCCGCCGGCCGGCTGCTCCTGGCCGGCGACCAGCAGCCCCTGGAGCGGGTCGAGGAACGCTATGCCGAGTTGTCCTGGCTTCGCCATAACGATACCTGGACGGTGCAGGTGCAGGATGGTGAAGACCGTCTGCTGCAACACATCCCCAGCACGCCACCACGTTTTGTTGATGAGACCCGGCGAGTAACCGGCCCCCTGCGCATTGCCGGCCTGCGTGCTGAGGTGTTGGCAGCCCTGCTGCGCATGCCACCGGTAGATTCTGAAACCCTGCTGGATATCTGGCCACGATTGCACGAAATCGGCGCACCACAGCCGCCACTGGAACTGCTGGAACAGGAACCGGCCACCTTCGAAGCCAAGCTGACCCTGTGGCGCTATCCGATCACGGTGAATGCCAATAGCGCCAAAAACGCTTGGCAGGTGACCGCCTGCCTGGTGTTTCCCTGGTTCCGCTATCATGATCACGATCTGCCCATCGACTTTCCCCGCCGCAGCCTGGCCGGGCCGCAGGGGCGTATCCTGCGCAATATCGCCGCCGAGCAGGACCTGATCCAGGCCTTGAGCCAGGTCGGCCTGCGTCGCTTCGAGGAGCTGGCGCCATCGGTGCAGTGCACTCTCAAGGATTCGGCCCTGAAACGCGCCTGGATCCACTGGCCTGAGGGTCTGAGCCAGCGCGGTCGCAATCCCGGCAATGTCGACAGCCTGCCGGTGCCCTTGGCGGCCCGGCTGCGCCTGGAGACTGCCGGCTGGCAGTTGGAAGCACCCGAGCACCCCGACGAAGCCCTGACTCCCGAGTTGGCGGAGGTCGATGACTGGGACTGCCGGGTCGAAGAGGATGCGCAGCGCAGCGACTGGTTTCGGCTGCATCTGGGCGTGTATGTCGGCGATGAGCGCATCGACCTGCTGCCCATACTGCGGGAGCTGGCAGCCTGCACCGATGCGGAGCTGCAGCGCCTGCCGCGCGATGGTAGCGATCTTTTGCTTGAGCATCCCAGCGACGGTCGCTTGCTTCGGCTGCCGGAAAACCGGGTGCTCGGCATGCTGCGTACCCTCTTGGATCTCTTCGACGAGCATCGGGACAGCGACGATGGTCTCAGCGTGCCGCAGCACCTACCCGGTCTGGATGAGGGTCTGGAGGAGTTGGACCTGCCCTGGAAGGGCCTGGAGCGCCTACAGGGCATCACCCAGCAGCTGCGCGACTGGCAAAGCCGCGAGCCGCCACGAGTTCCGGCCGAGTTGCAGGCCACCCTGCGGCCCTACCAGCGACAGGGCCTTGGCTGGCTGCAGATGCTCCGTGACAGCCATTTGGGCGGCGTCTTGGCTGACGATATGGGTTTGGGCAAAACCATACAGACATTGGCTCATTTACTTATTGAGCAAGCAGAAAAGCGTTTGGTTTGTCCAGCAATCGTCGTGGCCCCGACTAGTCTGCTGGAAAATTGGCGCAG
>CAYONM010000274.1:0-4709 GCA_964405325.1 uncultured candidatus Brocadiaceae bacterium
CTGGTACTTCCGCCGTCAACAGACGCACCATTTTATCCAGAATGGCTAGGCGCCTTTCCGCCGTAATGAAGCCCGAGCCGGCCACCACTGCCTGCGCCTCAATTGCCTGGACGCCGAAGACCTCGCAATGGCTGTCGATCTCATTGGCCAATTGTTGCTGATCATCCTGCAAGTGAATGCACAGCTCGGCGGCGGCGTCGACGATGGCGATGCGCGCCATTTGGCGATCGTCTTGTTTGGCCGCCTGCAGCAGACGACGGACCGCCGCGCTAATGCGTGCATCATTCTGATCGGTGAGCAATTGCGCCAACACCTCGCTGGCCAGGCAACGCACCTGCAGTTGTGGATGTTCCTCCAGCAGGCGCCACAGCGGTGTTTCCGTGGCCAGGCCCATGTCCCGTAGGATGCAGCGCACCAGATCCAGACTGCGTTCATCCTTGAAGCGGATAACCAGCTCGGCCAGGGGGTCTACCAGCGCTGTGCGGATCGCATCGTCGCAGGGTAGTAACGCTGGCAGAGTCTGATCGAGTATCGCGACCAGATGCGGACCGATGCCCTCCTTCAGCACCTGGATCAAGGTTTGCGCCAGGGCGTTGCCGCTGTCGGCGTCAACCTGGCCAGCGCTGGCCAGTTCTGCCGCCAGCCAGTAGATGGTGGCGTCTCGGGAGCAGGGTATCTGGTGACGTTGGCTGGCCAGTTCTTTGGCCAGCAGGCCATCGCGGTCGATGCGCCGCAGCGCCTGGGCCAGGCTCATGCGATCGGTCGGCTGTTCATTGGCATTCAACAACAATTCCACACCGCGCTGGAGCAATTCGGTGTTGCCGGCCGCTTCGGGGCTGGCCAGCAGTACGATGAGGTCGGCATCCAGCTTGTCGTTCTGGCCGAACTGGGCCCGCAACGAGGCGTCTACGGCAGCGGCGTTGTGTTGCTGCAGGGCGCGGATGCAGGGCACCAGGCTGGTGCCGCCGGCATGCAGGCAGGCCAACTGGATGAAGCGCTCCAGTCCCCGATGATTGGCCAGCTCCGAGGACAAGCGGATGGCTAGACGGATCAGGCCGGGGCCCATCTGAGCATTGGCCAGTACCGTCATGATACCCGCCAACAACAGTTCGCTCTGCGCTGGTCCCAGTGATGGTGGTAGCTGCACGGCCAGGCGGGACACGGCGTCGTCATCGCCACGTTGCAGGGCGCGGATCAGGTCCACCACCGCCGGATGCACACCGGCGGCCACCAGCAGCGCCACGGCACGTTCGCGCACGCTGTCGGCGCTGTCGGCCAGGACCAGCGGCATCAATTCGGTGACCACCGCCATGGGCGGTGCAGCGTAACGGAGTTGTTCCAAGGCGGCGGCACGTTGTTCATCACCTTGGGCTGCCAACAGGCCTTCGACCGGTGTACGCACCGCACGGTGTAGGGTCGGCAGCAGTTCCGCCACCGGCGTATGCCAATCGCGCGAACCCTTGGCGCCTGTGTCAGATTCGGCCAAGAGGGGATTTTCCAACTCATCCTCGAACAGGATCACCCGCCAATCGTCGCTTGGCACCAGAACCAGGCCCAGGTCCTGGCAGTCGTGTGCTTGGCACAGCTGTTGGAAGGCGGCGTCATCGGCGCAGTCGCCCAGGGCACGAGCCAGCAACAGCTTGCGTAGGGCTGGTTCGCGCTGGCATTCCGCCAGCACTGTTTCCGACAGGCTCAGCCGCGTCTGCAGCAGGTTGCCGAGTCGCATGAACAGGCGCCGGTCGCCGCCGGTGAGGTGGAGCATGGTCTGGGCATCGCCCGGTCGCAGTCCCTGTGGCATGGGGGCATGCTCGGCGCAGTCGCATCGGTGCAAGGATGACGGGTCCCGCAAGGCGTCTGCTCAAGCCGCGCTGCGGTGTGAAGCCGAGGAGGATTCGAAGGGGGACGTGCAAGTCTGTGGGCTCAGTCGGCGACCTGCAGCTTCGGCATGGCGAGCAGGCCATGGGGGTGACGGCGGTAGGCCGTAACTACTCAGGGGCTTCGCCCCTACGGTTCTCGCTTGGCGAGAACCTACCCCTCTGGCTTTGTCGTGGTTCGCCTGAATCTGCGTGCAGATTCAGGCGTGGGCGGATCGGCTACGCCGATTGTATCCGCCCAACACCACTCGGCGCCAGACCCCATCGCTGGCGATGGGGCCCCGAATAAGGCCGGTAACTACTCATGCCCGATGGCCCTGAGTAGTTACGAATTGGCTTTGCTGGCTTATCGCCTTGCTCAGCAGATCCGGACCACCGGCAGGTCCAGCAGAGCACCGAGTTTATCGATCTTTTCGGCAATATGCCCAACGCCGACGGCTAGATGATGCGCGGGGCCGGCCTGGTTCCAAGCTTCGACAAAGGCCCGGGCGCCAATGGAGAAACGGTAGCGGCTGTTGGTGTTACCGATTTCCAGAATTGGTCCTGGCACCGATTCGCCTTCCGCACACAGCAATTGCAGGCCACCGCCGGAGCATTCGGTCACTGAGAGCAGGGTGACTGGTCCGTGGCGGACTGACATTTCCACCGATAGGCCCTTGCCCACCTTGCCATGGTACACGGTCAGCGGACGGACCTTGGTCTTGCCTTCGGCAATGGCGATGTGGCCCGGGCCATCGTGGCCCATCAGCACGATATCGTCGGTGAAGTCCATGGCGTAATATTCGGTGAAAGAACCGCCAACGCCAAAACTGTCGAGGATTTTCATGGCCTGGACGTTTTTCACTTCGTATTCTCCCGCAACCGGTACATGCCGTGCCGTTAGCAGGGAATTGCCAAGGATGACTGAGCTGTACACGTCCTCGGCTTCGGCAATGCCGCTGCCCATGCCATAATAGGCCATCGAGCCGAGATCGTGTTTGGCGACCAACTGGTCCAGTGCCAAGCTGGTGCGAGCGGCGCGCTGCAATTCTTCCGGCGCACAGTCGTCCTGAAGGTCGAACGTATCGTGAAATTCCTGCAGTCGCTGGCTGATTGCCGATTCCGCTACCTCCTGCCGTAAAGCGACCAGTTCTTCGACCTCCAGCGACTCCATGTGCCCACCGAAATGCGCCACCTGGGCGGTGAGATCGGTGACAATATCGAGCATGCCGTTATAGTAATGCCCCAGCAGGCCCAGGCGGTTATGGAAGAGGATGTTCGCCACTCGAGCGGCATCGATCCAGGCGGCGAGTTCGGTCCAGATGGGGTCAGCGGCCTCCAGGGTACCGGTGAGCTGATGGAAGGGGATACGACAGCGCCTGAAGACGTTGGCGATTTCCGGTAGCGGGCAGGCGGCGCAGTGGGCCAGCCATTCACCGGTCATACGGGTGCGGTCCCGCAGGGCATTGAAGGCGGTGTAGTCGATGGCGGCGGTGGGCTGCAGATTCAATATCAGCACTGGCACTTTGGCCCGTTGCACCACTGGCAAGATGGTATGCGACAGGGCGTAGGTGGTGACGTGCAAGACGATCAGGTCGACATCTTCTCGCCGAAAGCGGTGCCCGGCTTCACGGGCTTTTTCCGGGGTATCGATCATCCCCAGATCGATCAGTTCGACGCCATCACAGCGGATGCGATTGCCGACGGTGGCGGCGTAGCGGCGTAGGCGTGCTTCCAGGCCGTCGAATTGCGACCAGTAGGCATCCAGGCCAATGGCAAACAGACCGACACGCAGGGCGGGGGTGGTGGGCATGGCTTGCTCCTATCTGATACGAATGAAACCTCGGACGAGTGAATCGGCTTCAAAGATCAATTATAGTCGTTCAAATGCCCGGTAACATGCACGATGCAGATGGCGGCATACAGGATTCGAGCAGTTTCGTCCGTTACTTTGCGCCGGGTCCAGAGGAGTCGGTCTGGGGGCTGACCGTGACCGGCTTGGGTCATACGGTGATCCCGGCCGGTGCGGCCTATCCGCCGCATCTGGAGCGGCATCCCCGCAGCCATGCATTGTGTGCTGGGCAGATACGTCGTTTGCACAGCTGGCAGCTGATCCTGATCAGTGCTGGTCGGGGCTGGTTATCCTCGGCGCAGGCCGGTGACTGCAGCATTGAGGCTGGGCAGCTGATCTGGCTGTTGCCAGAGGAGCCGCACCGCTACGCCCCGGACCCCACCACTGGCTGGACCGAGACCTACGTCGAATGCCAGGGGCCGCAGCTGCAGCACGTCCATGCTCGGCATCTGCGAGCAGCCGATCCGGTGTGGACCCTCTCACAGCCACCTGTGGTCCAGGCTCTGTTCGATGACCTGATCCGTAGCCTGCAGCGATCAGAGCCGTACCTGCGCGAACGATTGGCCACCTCCTGCAGTCGCCTGGTGATGGAATGCCTGACCCAGTGGCAGCAACGGCGTTTCGCCAATGATGACAACCTGCCTGCCGTCAGTCGGGCACAGCAGTTGTTGCAGGAACGGGCCAGAAGACGGGTCGACCTGACTGCTCTGGCCCGGGAGCTGGGCTTGTCCGAGCATCGTTTCCGTCGCGCCTTCAAGCGCCTGACCGGCCAGACGGCCCAGGATTATCTGACCCATCAGCGTTTGGCCCTGGCCCGTAGCCTGCTCCGCGACGGCGACCTGGACCTGGCGACCATCGCCAGCCGGAGCGGCTTTTGCAACGCTTTCTACTTGGCCAGACAGTGCCGTCGACACTTGGGTTGCACGCCCTCAGAACTGCGACACCGAGCGTAAGGGCCCGTCAAAAAATAAACATTACATTTCGCTTGATCTTTTGCCGCCCTT
>CAYONM010000275.1:0-4650 GCA_964405325.1 uncultured candidatus Brocadiaceae bacterium
CGCCCCGGCCATGGTCATGCCATTGTCCACGTCCTTGGCCAAACCGAAATCGATCAGTTTGGCGGGTATCGCTGCACTGCGCGCCGGGTAGCGCGCCGGATTCTCCGGCGAGACGATGATATTACCGGGTTTGATGTCACGGTGGACCAAGCCGACAGAGGCCTGCACCTGCACCAGCCCATCCACCAATTGCCGGAGGATCCGCAGCGCCACCCCTTCTGGCAGCGCACCGTGCTGTTTGATCCAGGTGTCCAAACCGATGCCGGAGACGAATTCCATCACCAACCAAGGCGACTCGGCTTTGGCGTCCCAATCCAAGGTGGTACAGATGGCCGGATGGTCGATGCCCCGCAACAAAGAGCATTCCCGCAGGAAGCGCTGCCGCATCTGACTGCTGTCCAGTAAACCTCCGTGCATCACCTTGATGGCAACGTCGCTGCCATCGCGCAGATCGCGGCCCTTGTAGACCTCCCCCATGGCCCCCTGGCCCTGGATGCGCTCGCTGATGTAAGGCCCGAAAATACGGGCCTCCGATCCCACCTGCTTCAGGCGCGCGGCCTGTTCCGCCTGCAGCCGACCACCCTCAACCAGATCCGCCACGAGCTGCCAGACGCCACCGGGAACGCAGACCGTGGCGGCGTCGCGCTGCTCATCTACCAAGCCCTGCTGCCGCAGCCAGGCCAGGGCGACCGTTTCAGACGCGGATGTGGCATGGCACAGGGTTTCCTCGCTGTCCGCCATGACGATCTCCTCCTGGTCCATGACCTGCCACGGAGAGACGCTCATCGGGATGATACACCAGGAATCGCCGCGATGCCAAGTCGATTTCGGCCGGTCAGGGCTCCACAAACACACCCACGTTTTGCCGCCAAGAGGGTTGATCGTGAAAGCCTTTATGCTATGCTTATAGAATGGCGACGAGGGTTTGAGCGCCCCTCCTCGCCGAGCTGAGCTCCACTGTGGGGAGAGTGGAAAAGCACGAAAAACCCTGGGCACCAGCCCAGGGTTTTTCGTGTCCCTGGCGCAGCCCCCTCGGTCCCGGATCGACAGTCGCCAACGAGTCGGGTACACCAAAGCCATGGAACAATCCCTCAGCCTTCCCCTGCGTGTGCTGCTGGCCGGTGCCTGCACCGTGGTGGTCCTGGCCGGCATGAAGGCCGCTGCACCCCTGCTGGTCCTGTTTCTGCTGGCGGCCTTCCTGGCGGTGTTGACCGCACCGATCTTTATCGCCCTGCAACGCTTCCTGTCGACCTGGCTGAGCCTGGTGGTGATGATCACCGGCCTGGCTCTGGGGGGCAGTCTGATCGGGCTACTATCCCAACACACCGTGACCACTTTCTCGCACAACATGCCGACGTATCAGGCCGAATTGCAGGAACAGTACGACGCCGCTCGCGAGTGGCTGCTGGCGCAAGGGCTGCAGCTGAGCGATGGTCAGGATCCCTTGGCCAATTTCAGGCCCGCCAGCCTGCTCCAGGCGGTGGGGCTGGCGCTACGCCAGGCCAGCAGCCTGGTCACCCAAGGCTTCCTGGTGTTTCTGCTGACCGCTTTCCTGTGGTTGGAGATGGCGCTGCTGCCAGCCAAGCTGCGCGCCATCGTCACCAACGCCAATTGGCAGCGACTGGAACAAGCAGCTAATCACGTTCGCACCTACATGGGCATGAAAACGGTGATGAGCCTGGTGACCGGCGTGCTGGTCACCTTGTGGTGCGTGGCCATGGGCGTGCATTTTCCGCTGTTGCTGGGCGTGCTGGCTTTTGTGCTGAATTTCGTCCCGACGGTCGGCTCGATCATCGCCGCTATTCCGGCCATTGCCCTGGCCCTGGTCTTGCACGGCCCGGGCTGGGCCCTGCTGACCACAATCGGCTATCTGGGCATCAATATAGGGGTGTCCAATGTGATCGAACCGCGTTATTTCGGTTACGGTCTCGGCTTGTCGCCGCTGGTGGTGATTGCATCCATGTTGTTCTGGGGCTGGCTGCTGGGACCCCTGGGCATGTTTCTCTCGGTACCCTTGACCATGGCGGTGAAACTGGTGTTGGAGAGCGATGAAAACAGCAACTGGCTTGCCATTCTCCTGGCAGCCTCGCCACCGCGCGGGGAAGGCGAGCGAACCAGACGCTTGAGCCGCCACGACAACACCACTTGACCTGTATCAAGGCAAGAGCCCTGGCCGGTTGCTAGTCTGCGCCCATCACACGACAGGAGAATCCCCATGTTCTGCAATCAATGCGAGCAGGCCTACAAGGCCACCGGCTGCAACATCAACCCCGGCATCTGCGGCAAGGACGAAGACATCCAGAGCCTGCAAGAGATGCTACTCTACGGCGTCAAAGGCATGTGCGCTTACGCCCACCACGCCCGTCGTCTGGGCCAGACCGACGCGTCAGTCGACGAATTCGTCGAGCGAGCCCTGTTCAGCACCATGACCAACGTCAATTTCTCGCTTCAGGACATGCTGAAGCTGGTTTTGGAATGCGGCGAAAAAAATCTGAAGGTCATGGAGATGCTCGATCGCGGGCATGTCGAAACCTACGGCCAACCCGAACCGGTGGAAGTGGTCGAAGGCACCGTTGCCGGACCCGGCATGGTGGTCACCGGCCACGACCTGCGCATGTTGGAGCAGGTGCTGGAAGCCTGTGAGGGCACCGAGGTCAAGGTCTATACCCACGGCGAAATGCTGCCGGCGCACATGTACCCAAAATTACACAATCACCCGAATCTGCAGGGCCACTACGGCACCGCCTGGCAGAACCAGCGCTATGAATTCAGCACCTTCCCCGGCGCGATCGTCGCCAACACCAACTGCATCCAGATTCCCAAGCCCGGCTATCGCGAGCGTTTCTACACCGTGCCACCGGTCGCCGCGCCCGACGGCAAGGTGATCGAGAACGACGATTTCTCGGTGCTGGTGCAGGCCGCCCTGGCCGCCGAACCCTGCGTCGAGCAGGACAAGAAATTCCAGACCATCGGCTTCCATCACTCGGTGATTGCGCAGAAGGCCGGCGATATCGTGAACGCGGTCAAGGCCGGTCAGATCTCGCGATTCTTCGTCATCGGCGGCTGCGACGGTGCCGAACCCGGCCGCAACTACTTCAGCGATTACTCGCAGGCGGTGCCGGAGAACGCCTTCATCCTGACTCTGGGCTGCGGCAAATACCGCATTCGCGAACATGACTTTGGCACCCACCTCGGCCTGCCGCGGCTGATGGACATGGGCCAGTGCAACGATGCCTACGGCGCCATCCGCATCGCCGGCGCTCTGGCCGAGGCCTTCGAGTGCAGCGTCAACGACCTGCCACTGACCCTGTGCATCTCCTGGTTCGAGCAGAAGGCAGTGGCCGTACTGCTGACCCTGCTGCACCTGGGCATCAAGGGCATCGCCATTGGCCCGAACCCGCCGGCATGGGTCACGGAGAACGTCTTCACGGTCCTGCAAGACACCTTCGACCTGAAGCTGATCGGCGAAGATGCGAAGGCCGACGTCGCCGAAGCCTGCGCCTGAACACCGCTTCCACGCCGCAAAAAGCCCTCCCACCGGGAGGGCTTTTTGCGGTTGTATCGCCCTCGCAGTGTTCAAAGATGCCAGCAAGCATAAACATTTATCCAGCATCTGCATCGGGAGAAGGCATGGAATACCGCAAGCTCGGCAAGCACAACATCCAGATGAGCGCCATCGGCCTGGGCTGTCACTGCTCGTTTGGTGAACGCATCGATTTCGACGGCACCACCGCGGTGCTGCATGCCTGTTACGACAATGGAATTGTCTTTTTTGACGGCGCCGAGGCCTACGGCAAGGGCCTGGCCGACGAATGGATCGGCAAAATCTGGACCGAAGCCGGCTGGGACCGCGACAGCCTGATCCTGTCCAGCAAGGTCTCGCGCGGCAAACCCCACTGGCATCCGGTGAAACGAGGCATGGGCCGCAAACGCATCGTTGAGGCCTGCCACTCGCGCCTGCAGGCGCTGCGCACCGATCATCTGGACCTGCTGTTCTGCCATCGCCCCGATCCCGACACCGAGCCGGAAGAAGTGGTGGTGACCATGAACCACCTGATCCAACAAGGCAAAATCCTCTACTGGGGCACCAGCGACCACTCACCAGCGCTGCTTCTGGAGATGCACGCCATCGCCGAACGTCTCGGCATGATCGGCCCATGCATGGAACAGACCTGGTACAATCTCTTCGGTCGCGGCCGCATCCAGGGCGAGCTGCTGCCGCTGATCCAGCAAAAAGGCCTGGGCATTACCGCCTACTCCAGCCTGCACGGCGGCCTGCTCACCGAGCAGTACCTGAACGGCATTCCCGAGGACAGTCGCCTGGCACGCTACAAGCACCAGGCCGGCATGTTGGAAAATGAAGCGCGCTTGGCCAAGGTCCGCCAGTTCAAGGGCATGGCCGACGAACTCGGCATCAGCCTGCCCTGCCTGGCCCTGGCCTGGTCGCTGAAGAACAGCCACATCTCCAGCGCTCTGGTCGGCATCTCCAAGCCCGAACGGGTTGCCGACAACGTCAAGGCGATCGAGGCCCAAGCCTTGTTGACTGAAGAGGTGATGCTGCGGATCAGCGAGATTCTGGGGCCGAACCTGCAGCAGTAAGGGTGCGGAAAGAAATAAAGGTAGCAGATCGCGCAGAGATTTTGTCGATCC
>CAYONM010000276.1:0-4636 GCA_964405325.1 uncultured candidatus Brocadiaceae bacterium
TCCCTCGGTCGGCCGGTCTCGCGCTTGGACGCGCTCGCCTGGGCCAAACCAAATTTAATCCCTGAGGGACCCATCAACCGTGAGGCTTCTCTCAGAGCCCCCGCCGGCCCTGCGGGCCGGCTGCGAAGAGCCAGGAACTCCTGCTTCCGGGCGCATGGTCTTTTTGGCAGAATATCTGATCCTTTCATGTCCAATCGACACGGTGGCGACGTGAGTTCCTGGGAAGGGGGCCTTGCCCCTTCGCGCCTCCGGCGCACACCCCTGGCGCGCACCGCAGGTCCTCGGTCGGACCGCGCTCGCCTGGCGGGCACCGAGACCGGGCTTTTTCGATTTTCCTGGGGAACCTCACGGCGGAGGGGGTTCGGGGGACCCCCTCTGAAGCCAACGTCACCCCCCTATTGCAATCCGTGCATGCCTCCAGGATGAGGAGTGCGTTAGCATGTCTGCGATGCGGTCTGAGTGGCCGTTTTTGTGTTCCGCGCGAAACCCGCGCCCAGCTGAAAGCACCACCATGCCCCTGACTGCCGAAGATTATCAACGTTATGCCCGCCACCTGACCCTGCCGGAGTTCGGCGAGGCGGCCCAGGAGAAGCTGAAAAACTCCTCGGTGCTGCTGATTGGCGCCGGTGGTCTAGGCTCGCCCCTTGCCTTGTATCTGGCAGCGGCCGGTGTTGGTCGCTTGGGCATCATGGATTTCGATGTGGTCGACGTCTCCAACCTGCAGCGGCAGGTGATCCACCGCACCCAGGATGTGGGCATCAACAAGGCGCAGTCGGCCAAGCGCGGTGTGCAGGATCTCAACCCCAGTGTGGCGGTGGATACCTATGAGACGGGGATCAGTTCGGCCAATGCCTTGGAGGTCATTGAGAAGTACGACATCGTGATCGATGGTACCGACAATTTCCCGACCCGCTATCTGGTCAACGATGCCTGCGTCAAACTGGGTAAGGTGAATATCTACGGTTCCATTTACCGTTTTGAGGGGCAGGCCACGGTGTTCGATGCAGCGAACGGTCCCTGCTACCGTTGCCTGTATCCGGAGCCGCCCGAGCCTGGCATGATGCCCAGCTGTGCCGAGGGGGGCGTGCTTGGGATTTTGCCTGGCACCATCGCCATGATCCAGGCCACCGAGGCGATCAAGGTGCTGACCGGGATCGGCGAAACCATGGTTGGCCGCTTCCTGCGCTACGACGCGCTGCGCGCCGAATTCCGCACCTTGAAGCTGCGCAAGGATCCGCAGTGCCCGGTCTGTTCCAAGACAGCAGAGGATATCCAGCTGATCGACTACGAGCAGTTTTGTGGTTTGCGTGGGGGCGAGGCGCAGGAGGTGAACATTGGTCGTCTGAGTGTGAGCGATTATGCTGACTGGCGCGACGAGGGCTGCGAGCATCTGCTGCTGGACGTGCGCGAAGAATTCGAATTGAAAATCAGCAAGTTTGACAACTCTGTTGACATACCACTGGGGCAGATCGCCAAGCGCTGGCAGGAATTGGATGGCTGGCAGGACAAAAATGTGGTGGTCACTTGCAAGTCCGGACAACGCAGTCTGCGCGCCATCGCCACCTTGCAGAAAAACGGCTTCACGAAATTGCATAATCTGGAAGGCGGCATTGTCGCCTGGGTCAATGACATCGATCCGTCCTTGAGCACCTATTGAGCCGCGGTATCGATCGCTACCGGCTGGTGCTGCGCGAGTTGGTCGCCCTGGCCCGGACCGCATCCGACGGCTGAGATTGTGCTTAGGGCCCATCAATCTGCTGGAGGCCTGCCGCCTGCGGGCGGGTTGTCCGCGTCTGGTGTTCCCTTCGAGCATTGCCACCTTTGGCGATGCCGATCTCCCCGCCGAGGTCGATGATGCCACCTGTCAGCATCCGCCGAACAGCTACGGTGTCGCCAAGGTGCTGGGCGAGCAGCTGTTGAACGACTACAGCCGCAAGGGTTTCATCGATGGTCGCGGCGTGCGTCTGCCGGCCATCGTGGTGCGCGATGAGCCCAATACCGCCGCCAGTGGTTTTGCCAGCGGCTTGATCCGCGAGCCTCTGAGCGGCCGCGACTATGTTTGTCCGGTCAGCGAGCAGACCCGGCTGCCGATTCTCAGCATCCAGGCCTGCGTCCGGCTGCTGGTGGCGCTGGCGGAATTGCCGACCGACGCCCTGGGGGATTATCGCAGCATCAATGCGCTTAACCTGTTGCCCAGCGCCGCTGAGATTGCCGCGGCGGTACGAGCGCATCAAGCGCCAGGGGCGATCCGCTTCGAGCCGGATCCGGCGGTGATGGCGCTGATCGAGGCGTGGCCGCAGCGCCTGTCGCGGGTTTGCAGGGGGACGTCGATATCCAGCAGCTGGTGGCCGATTATCACGCCAGTGCGGTGTCCCGTAAATAGCTGGCATAATTCTTCGCGGCGCAGCGCATCTGCTGCGTTGCAGAACCCTCGAAATGGCGCTGCCATTCCTTCGGCTTCCGCGTCTTGCATCCACCGCACGATCCTGCACCTGCCCCACATTGTTGCTGGGACCGAGTACTAGCCAGCTGGCCGACCGCTGAGCATCCTGCCCGGCCGCGGCTTTGGGGGGGGGCAGCTTGTCACTGCCACTTGAGTCGGCAGGCTGCGCGCCCAACGGAGGACCTGTCCATGCGCGCCAGTCGGATGAATCTCGTCACCCTGCGTGACGATCCCAACGATGCCGAGATTGCCAGCCACAAGCTGCTGATCCGGGCCGGCTTCATTTATAAGAGCGGCGCAGGCTTGTATCTGTATGGGCCGCTGATGCAGCGCAGCCTGGACAAGGTTCGGCGCATCGTTGCCGAGGAGATTTCCGCTGCCGGTGGCATGGAGATTACCATGCCCATCATGCAGGAACGGGCTCTGTGGGAGCGCAGTGGTCGCTGGACGGCGTATCAGCAATCCCGTACCATGCTGACGGTAACCGACCGCGGTGGTCAGGAATTCGGCTTGGCGCCCACGGCTGAGGAGGTGGTCACCGATTACGCTTCGGCTCAGGTGTCATCCTATAAACAGCTGCCGGTCTGCTATTTCCAGCAGCACACCAAATTTCGCGATGAGATTCGTCCCCGCTTCGGCCTGATGCGGGTAAAGGAATTCATCATGATGGACGCCTATTCCTTCCACGCCTCGGAGGCCTGTCTCGACGAGACCTATCAGGCCATGCATCAGGCCTACCTGCGCATCTTCAGGTGCTGTGGTCTGCAGGCTTACGCGGTAGAAGCCGACTCCGGTGCCATTGGCGGTTCGGCCAGCCATGAATTCATGATCGATGCTGCCGTCGGCGAGGACGAGATCATCTTCAACCCCGAGTCTGGTTACGCCGCCAATGTCGAGCGCGCTCAGGGCGTGATTCCGGCGGCTGGGGCGTGGACCTGGGGAACCGATCTGAACACTGTTCAGACGCCGGGAGCCGGTGGCATCGAGGACGTGATTCCGGTCCTGCACGATGCCGGCTACGTTGGTATCGATGCGACCCGTATGCTGAAGACCGTGCTCTTCATTGCCACGATCGATCAGGAGGAAGTGCGCGTCGCTGCCTGTGTGCGTGGCGATCGTGAGGTGAACGAGGTCAAGCTGAGCAACGCCATCAGTCGCTTGGTCGAGGCCGAGGTGCTGGATTTGCGCGCCATGAATGATGACGAGGTTCGTGCCGCCACCGGTGCCGCGCCGGGCTATGCCGCGCCGCTGCCGAGTTTGCAGGTGGATCATTGCCTTGCAGACGCCAACTTGGTTGACATCGGCCATCTGGTTGCCGGGGCCAACGTTACCGATCAGCATGTGGCCGGCTTTGATCTTGCGCGCGACGGCATGCCGGGTGTGGTGTTTGAGGATATCGTCCTGATCCGTGCTGGCGATGCCTGTCCGCGCAGTGGCGGCGTGCTGCAGCAGCGCCGCGGTATTGAAGCTGGACATATTTTCAAATTGGGCACCAAGTATTCCGACGCCATGCAGGCCACGTTCACCAACGAACAGAACAAGCTGGCGCCGATGATCATGGGCTGCTACGGCATCGGTTCTTCACGGGTGGTGGCCGCGGCGGTGGAGCAATACCACGATGATCAAGGCATGAAATGGCCGCTGGCGATCGCGCCGTACCACTGCGTGGTGATGAACGCCGGCAAGGGCGAGGAGCACCAGCAGGTCGCCGAGGAATTGTATCGGGGACTGCAGGCTGCCGGCGTCGAGGTGATTCTGGATGATCGCAAGATGTCCCCCGGTGCCCGCTTCAAGGACTGGGACCTGATCGGCATCCCATTGCGGGTCGTGGTCGGCCGGGGGCTGGTCAAGGGCGAGTTGGAATGCAAGCGCCGCGATGGCGAGCAGGCTGAGGATATCGCGGTGGCGGCAGTGCAGGAATGGGTGTTGGGGCAGATGGTGGGCTGAGAGCGGTGCCGTTTCATGCTGAACAAAGTTCACTTGTAACTACTCAGGCCTACCGGAAATTACCTTTCTATGATTTTCTCACAGAGGCGCAGAGGCCTGGTCAGGTAGGCAGGTTCAGTCAGCGGGCTGCAAGGCATCGTGCATGCAAGCCTGGCACCCACCCTGTTCAGCGATAGGCATACGCACTGAGGTAGTAAGGGCCCGTCAATAAATAAAGGTAGCGTCTCACTTGATCTTTTGCCGCCC
>CAYONM010000277.1:0-4591 GCA_964405325.1 uncultured candidatus Brocadiaceae bacterium
GGTCGGACGACTTCGCGCTTGGACGCGCTCGCTTGTTTCGTCTCGAATCCGGCCCGCTTTCGACCTCTGAGGGACGCGTCAAAAGAGACGCTTCCCTCAGAGGGGGCGTTGCCCCCTCGCGACATCCGTCGCACAGCCCCACGGCCTCGGTCGGACCTTGCTCGCTTCGCGAGCATTTGTCGGCGGCGCTGCGCGCATTTTCGCCGAAAAACCGTCGCTCGGTCGGACGGCTTCGCGCTTGGACGCGCTCGCCTGGCGGGCACCGAGACCGGGCTTTTTCGACCTCTGAGGGACCCGTCAAAAGAGAAGCACTGCGCCTGGGCCTGGCGCTGCAATTTCTGACCCGGATTCGCGTGCCGGGCAGTCGCGATCCTGCCGATCTGGCCCCGGCGAGTCGGTATTATCCTCTGGTCGGCCTGTTGATCGGCGTTTTCTGCTGGGGCTGGTACCTGCTGGGCGTGTGGCAGTGGTCGCATGAACTGGGTTGTGGTATGGCTCTGGCCACCGGGGTTTTTGCGACCGGCGCTTTCCACGAGGATGGCTTTGCTGACAGCTGCGATGGCTTCGGCGGAGGATGGAGCGCGGAGGATGTGCTGCGAATCATGAAGGATTCGCGGCTTGGCAGCTACGGCGCCATCGGCTTGCTACTGTTGCTCGGGCTGAAATGGCAGGCCATGGTGGACATCGCGCCAGAGCGACTGTTGCTGAGCCTGCTGTTGGCCCATGCCGGTGGCCGCCTGCTGGCGGTCAGCCTGATGGTTGGCCTACGTTACGTCCGTCCGGGCGAGAGCAGCAAGGTCGCTTCGGCGGTCAGTAGCGCCGGGATCGGCAATCTGCTGATCGCTGGTGTGTGGCTGGTGCCGGTGCTGCTGTTCCTGCCTTGGCGCCTGGCTCTGGCTGCCCTGGGCGTGTTGCTGCTGCTGCGTTCTGGCTGTCGGAGGTGGTTTCAGCGACGTTTGGGTGGTTACACCGGCGATTGCCTGGGTGCGGCCGAACAGCTGGCCGAATTGGCCATGTTGTTGCTGATGGGAGCCGCCTGGTGGAGCTGATGCTGGTTCGGCATGCGCGGCCGGCGATCGCGCCGGGTTGGTGCTATGGGCAACTGGATGTGGATCTGGCTGCTGGCGCCCTGGCCAGCTTGCCAGCCTTGGCAACGGAGCTGCGCGCTTGGCGGCCGGACCTGGTGATCAGCAGCCCGCTGCAGCGTTGCCGGCGTCTGGCCGGGCAGCTGGACGTGTCGGTGCACTACGAACCGGCGTTGATGGAAATGTCGTTTGGTGCCTGGGAAGGCCGCCGCTGGGACAGCATGGCGCCGTCGGAATACGGCCCCTGGGCCGCAGACTGGATCAACCAGGCGCCACCGGGCGGCGAGAGCTTGGCGCAGCTGGCAGACCGGGTCCAGACCTGCGTTTCAGCGCTGTGCCACAACGAGAACAGCGCCCGGCGTCTGTTGCTGGTGGTGCATGCCGGTGTGATCCGGGTCCTGCTCTGCCGTTTGCTGGACTTGCCCTTGGCCAGCAGTCTGCGCTTCGAGATCGTCTGCGGTGGCTGCTGCTTGCTGCGGCATCGCCAGGGCTGGCAGCTGGTCTGTGAGTAGCGTCAGGGCTGGGTGGGGCTGACCGGGTCGGCGTTTTCGATCGGTGCCGGTTCGTTCAGGAAGCTGTCGACATCAAAGCCGTCGCCAGCCAGGCTGTCGTTGCCGAAGGCACCACCAGCAGCGGCCACTGCTGCCAGGTCGTCTTCCAACTCGGAGCGGGATTGGGCCCCGGGCAGGGCGTCCAGCAACATGGAGACGTCGCGTTCGGCGGCTTCGGACAGGGGATAGCTGACCGAGATTCCCTCGCCGGCAACCGAGACCGATTCGGTGATCGCCTGGCCATCGATGGTCAGGCTGGTTTGAGCATCCAGGTCGGGATCCATGCCAATGATCTCGGCAACCACGGGGATGCCGGTGGGATCGAAGCGGAAGTTGATCTGACAGGAGCGGAAGGCGTATACCCCCTGATCACCGATTGGAATCGGCGCCGTGGGGGCGGCGGTCGGCAATAGGATGATGGCGCCATCGATCAGTTCGATGGCAACGGGGATGCGGGTGTCTTCGCGCAGACTCACTACCGCCACTTCCACCTGAGAGACATCGGCGTCGTTCTTGCGGATTCCCAATTGCTCCAGCAAGCCCTGTGCGCTGGCCAGGCTGGGCACTTCAACTGCTGCATGGACTGTCAACAGACAGCCAAGCAACAGTGTACAGGCCAGATAGCGCATGGTTACCTCCGGATGGATGGATGTTATAAACGTTGCCAGTTAGGCCTAAATGGAAGGGCGGGCAGAATAAAAACCTTTGCGCGGATATCCAGGGCTTTCTTGCGAGTCGTGCTCAACCCACTTGGAACCATGATATGTACATGATTAGTAAGACCTCAATGACTTAGGCAAGGGGTGATTGGCCAGCAAACAGTTTGCTCGCAGATGCGTAATCCTGTGAGAACGATCAAGGAGTCTCCACATGCGAACCGCACTTCTCTCGCTCTGCTGCAGTGTCTGCCTGCTGGCTGCCAGTGAGCAGCCGACGTGGCAGACCGATTGGGATCAGGCCCGTGACATCGCCAAAGCCCAGGACAAGCCCATGCTCGTGGACTTTACTGGCTCGGATTGGTGCGTCTGGTGCATCCGCTTGAAGCAGGAGGTGTTCCAGACCGAGGCATTCCAGGACTGGGCTACGGAACACGTGGTGCTGGTGGAGTTGGACTTCCCGTCGCAGAAGCAGCAGAATGACGAGCTGAAGCAGCAGAACCAGCGCCTGGCCCAGAAATATGGCATCCAGGGCTTCCCGACCATTGTGTTTGTCGATCACAGCGGCAAGGAACTGACCCGTCTGGGCTACGAGTCAGGGGGACCGCAGGCTTGGATCGCGAAGGCCAAGGCCCAATTGGGCTGGTAACTCAGCCGGCCACCTTGCCGCCCAACTGCCCGCAGGCGGCCATGACGCTGCGGCCCTTGGTGATGCGGCGTCGCACCGGCAGGCCAACGGCGCGCAGACGGTAGACGTAGTCGACGATCTCCGGCTCTTCAGGGGCCCGAGTCAACGGTTCCCGGCCGGGATTGTAGGGGATCAGGTTGACCAGCACTCGCCCCAGCGGCTTGCAGAAATCAGCGATCAGCTGCGCATCCTGCCGGCGGTCGTTGATGCCAGGCATCAGGCAGACGTTGATCGCCAGCACGAAGCTGGCGCGTTGCGGGTAGGCAGCCAGGGCTTCTTGCAGCTGTGGCAAGCCCCAGCGGCGGGTGACGGGCATGATCTCGGCTCGGATCGCGGGGTCGGCGCTGTTCAGGGACAGGGAGAGATTCAGGCGCTTCCAACCCTGCTCGCGCAGGGCGTGGATGCCGTCCACATGACCGACGGTGCACACGGTCAGGCGCTCGGCAGACAAGCCGAAGCCGACCGGATCGGTGAAGACACGGATGGCCTGGAACAGGGCGTCCTGGTTGTCCAGCGGCTCGCCCATGCCCATGAAGACCAGATTACGCACCGGCAGGCCCAGTCGTTGCCGCGCCAGCAGTGGCTGGGCGACGATTTCATGCGCCGTTAGGTGCCGGATCAGGCCCATGCGGCCGGTTTCGCAGAAGGCACAGGCCATCTTGCAGCCGATTTGGGTGCTCAGGCACAGGGTATGCCGTTCCCGGCCCATGGGCAGGTGGACGCTTTCAAAGCGCAGATCGTCGGCACTGCGAAGGATCAGTTTGCTGGTGCAGCGGCCCTGGTCGTCGGTTTCCGCCAGCTGCTGGTCGAGCTTGGGGAGAGACAGGGAAAAGGTGTTGCGCCAGATGTCAGCGTAGCGGCCGATGCCCAGTGACTCGGGCTCAAAACGGCCCTGGTGGATGGCCTGCCGATACAAGGCCCGGCAATGGCCGGCGCCACGGGGCAGGGCTGCTTCGGCCAAGACCTGGCATTCGGCGCTGGTGAGGCCGTGAATGGGGGTTGGTCTAGTCATCGACGCGGGTGCCCGTGTACAGCGCTTCCAGGAAGGCCTGCCGATCATCCAGGTAGACGTGCTCGTCTTGATTGCCCCAGCCCCACTTTTTGCCGAGTACATAGACCCGATGGCTGCTGGTCTCTGTCGGCACCGCGGCGGTGACACTGCGGTCGGTGATGACCTGGGCCATCATCATGCCCGGTTTGGGCGGGGTGATCTGGACCAGCACCCAGGCTTCGTCACCGACCTGATGGATGCTGGCCAGTTTCAGATTGTAGCCGGGATTGGGCACCTGCATGGCGACGGTGACGCTATTATCGGCCATGGCTTCGGCGCTGCGGACATCGGTCCGACAGGCCAGGAGCAAGAGGCAGCAGAGGGTGAAGATGAGGCGCATGGGAACAGTCCTTTCGGTATGACTGTGAGGTGAGATGGGTCCTTCAGAGGTCGAAAGAGGGCCGGATTCGAGACGAAACAAGCGAGCGCGTCCAAGCGCGAAGTCGTCCGACCGAGCGGTGGTTTTGGGCGTAAAATGCGCGAAGCGCCGCCCAAAACGCTCGCGCAGCGAGCGAACCGCGACGGAGGAGCGTGGGACCGGAGCCCGGCTGGCGGGTGCG
>CAYONM010000278.1:0-4582 GCA_964405325.1 uncultured candidatus Brocadiaceae bacterium
GCAATTATGGCCTGACCCTGGCCATCAGCGAAAGCCGAACCATCGGTGCCAATCGCCTGTCGGCCTGGGATGATGGCGCACTCGATCAGCTGTCGTATATCGTGACCAGCCTGCCCACCTCCGGCGACATTCGCCGCGATGGCAGCGTACTGGTCGCCAACGACCGCTTCACTCAGACTGACATCGAAGCCGGCCTGATCGACTACCGGCATACCGCTTCGCTACCGGTGGAGGACGGCTTCAACTTCGCCCTGGAAGACGGTGGCGGCCTATCGGGTGGCACCAACCACTACATCACCATACAAGTGGTCGATCCGGGCAGCACCAGCAACCAGGCACCGGTGGTCACCTTGGCCAGCACCACGCTGAGCTGGCAGGAGGGCGATGCCCCCATTCGCCTGGACCCGGAAATGGGCGTCACCGATGCCGATGACGATCTGTCGCAAGGCACCGGCATTATCGAAATAACTGCTGGCGCCAAGACCGGCGATACTCTCTCGTTGATCGAGACGGAAGGACTCCGCCTGGATGCGGATGAGCTTCTGCTGGATGGCAACGTGGTTGGCAACTATGTCACCTCCAGTACGCCACCACGTTTAATGCTGCTGTTCGGCGAAAATGTCACCCCCGCCATGGCGCAGCGCTTGCTGCAACAGGTCGCGTATCAGCATGTGGGTAACAATCCTCTGAGCCAAACGCGTACCGTACAGGTGCTGTTGAAGGATGGCGATGGCAGCACCAGCGCCGCCGTCAGCCGGCCCATTGCGGTACAGGATGTGGATTCACCGCCGCAACTCAGCTTTCCAGGACCATGCGCCATCTATGCCGAAGGCGCTGCACCGGTGCTGCTGGATGCCACCGCCACGCTTTCTGATCCCGACTCCAACAGTCTGAGCGGCGGCCAGCTGCGATTGAGCTGGAGCAACGGTGCCGCCAGTGGCGACCAGCTGGGCATCGATCCGGCCGGTGGTCCCGAGGGCCGTGTCGCCCTGGTGGCGGGCAGCGTTACGGTGGACACCACACCCGTGGCCACCCTGTCAGGCGGCACCGAGACCAACGACCTGGTCCTGGATCTGGCTGCGGAGGCGACCCCGAGCAGAATCCAGGTGGCGCTGCGCGCCATCGCCTATTCCAGCAGCGCTGATGAGCCTGCCGCCGGTACTCGCGAATTGCTGGCGAGCATCAGCGATGCCCAGGGCGGTACCGGCCAAGCCAACACCACCGTACTGGTGAGTGCGGTCAACGACCCGCCGCTACTGGTGATTCCCACCAGCGACCTGAACTATGACGAGAACGACCCACCACTGGCCCTGGCCGAAACCGCCCAGGTTAGCGATTCCGACAGCAGCAATTTCACCGATGGCCTGCTGCGCGTCCGTATCAGCAGCGGTCGCGGTGATGGCGACCGCCTCTCGATAGCGACCACCAATACCATCCAGACCACTACCGATGGCGGGATCTCCATCAATGGCAGCCGTATCGGCACCATCAGCCAAGACGCCAGCAGTATTGCCATTCTCTTCGATACGGAGGTCACGGCCGACACAGTGGCACAGGTCGCTCGGGCGCTGCGCTATGATAATCCCTCAGCGGCCCCCCTGGCCAGCACCCGGACCCTGGCATATCAACTCTCCGATGGCGATGGCGGTACCAGCGCTGAAATCACCCGAAATCTGATCGTCAGCGACAGCAATGCGCCACCGGTGATCACCCTGGCAACAACAAACCTGTCATTTGTCGAAGACGCTGGCGTTACACCACTCTTCACAGATGCCAGCATCAGCGATAGCGACAGCGCCGACTTTGATACCGGCCTGCTGTCGGTGGGGCTGGTCAGCGGCACCTTGTCTGAAGACCAGCTGCAGCTACGCAGCGGCAACGGGGTTGGTATTGAAAGCGGCTACGTCCTGGTTGACGGCGTTGCTATTGCCAGCGGCCCGGCACAAGCGGACGCCAGCGGCCTGTTGCGTTACGAATTATTGCTCGACGCCACCCCGGCTCGCGTCACCCGGCTGCTGCAGGCCATCGCCTTCAACAATACCAGCAATACTCCAGACACCAGCGACCGCCGTATCGAGGCCCTGATTGCCGATGGCGATGGCGACACCAGTCCGGTGGTCGCACTCACCCTGAGCGTGCAGGCCACCAACGACCAACCCATCACCAACACCATCCAGATCGCCTGCCTGCCGGGCATTACCATTTCCGGGCAATTGCCCGGCAAGGACGTCGATGGCGACATCCTCAGCTGGCGAGCCCTCTCCACGCCGAGTCAGGGCGAATTCAGCCTGAATACTGATGGCAGCTATCACTATGCCGCCGCTCTCAACGCTAGCGGTAACGATACCATCAACTTCGTGGTCTCCGATGGCCAAGCCGATTCCGCCACGGCACAGCTGCTGGTCAACATCACCGACCAGGTGACCGAGCGCCCGCAGGTCATCAGCAATCCCCCGGCGGAAGCCCGCCTGGATGTGGAATGGGTCTACAGCCTGAACGTCGATACCACCAGCCTGGATGTAGCCGATGCCGATTGCGACTTCCTGTTGTATGGCGACGTTCCGCCCGGTCTGGTCATCCAGAAACTGGCTGGTGGCCAAGCCGAACTGCGCTGGCTGCCCGGCGTCACCGATCGACGCGTCGGCCTGCATTATACCTTTGGTGTCCTGTTTACCGAAAACACCACGAATACCAGCGGCACAGTACCGGTTATGGTGGTGATCCCGAATGATGGCTCGACCAATCAATGATCCAGATATTGTAGCTCTACTTGTCAAGTCTTTAGAGCATCTGTCGACCCAAAACCGATCCAACTGGTAAAGGAGTAGGAACATGTCCAATGGAAAACTGCTCGAAGCCTTGCTGTTCGCACTGCTGTTAACCGGCTGCGGCGGTGGTGGCGGCACCGATTTACGGGAATCGGCCGAAAGCACCACGGCGACCTACCAGATCATAGACCTGTCCGCCGGCAGCGTGACGGCGGCAGCCAGCGTACCCGATCTGCACACGAATCCGAAGTATCAGACCAGCCATATGGTGTTCCGGCTGATGCCCCAGGGCACCGCCATCATCGGTGCCGCCGAGACCAGTTTTGCACACCAGATCGATGAATCCCAAAGTCAGGTCAGCATGCCACGGTATTACATGGCGGTGTTCGAGATTACCCAGGCACAGTGGCAGACCATTGCCGGCTCAGAACCCTGGACCCTGCTGCAGTGGTCCGAAGGCAGCACGCCCATCGACGATGTCGGCGACAGCCTACCGGCCTACGGCTTGAGTCACGACCTGGTCAGTGCAGCCCTGTCCGACTGGCGTCTCCGCACCGGCAAAGACCTGCGCCTGCCCAGTGACGCGCAATGGGAATATGCCTGTCGCGCAGGTGCCACCGGCATCTATGCCTGGGGTGATTCCCGCAACACGGTGCAAGTGGGGCAATACGCCACGGTCTTCGAAACCCAGACCGATCCGGCCGGCCCGCGACCGGTGGGTGAACGCCAGGCCAATGCCTGGGGACTCTACGACATGCACGGAAACTGCTGGGAAGTGACCAGCGACAGCAACCTGCGCGGCGGCAGCTGGTACGACCCCGTCAGTCTCGCCCGCGCCGCCAACAAGCACACCATCGACTCAGATACCGCCCACGCCCTGGTCGGGGTGCGACTGCTGTATCTGCCGTGATTCCCGTGAATTTCGCCAACCACATCGCCATCACGGCCACCCGCCATCCTCCAATAAGCGCCTGGCCTCCTGCCGGTACAGATGTGGGCCGAAACCAAAGGGATCCTGGTTGCTGGCCTGCTGCAACAGTTCGATCAATTCCGTTTGCACCGCCATACGATGACGCGGATTTTGCCAATTGACGCCCTGCTCGGCCACCAGCAACAAAGCATCCAGATACAGGCTACGATGATCCTCACCCAAGTCGCGAGCGATGGCCAGGTTCTGCCGGGCTGCTTCCAGTGAAAAATATTCCGAGCCCAGGGCGTGCAGGTGCAGATAGGCCTGGGTGCGATAAGCCTGGGCGTTGGCGTAGTCGACCTCGAAGACCTCGCTCAAAACCTCCTGGGCTGTCGAATAATCAGCGGCGATGATCGCCGCCCAGGCAGAGCGGCAATGTTCGCGTATTTTGGGGAGCAGACTGGCATTCTTGCGGGCGTACAGGCGACCCTCGCGATGCTTGGCATACGCGGCATAGTGCGCCATGGCTTGCTTGGCCAGGGCCATGCGCTGCTGGTCGTCCCGCGCAAACTGCGCCCGGCGCAACGACACGAGGCCGCAGGACAGCTGCACCGTGGGATCGTGCTCGTCCTTGGCCAATGCCTGCTGGGCATAGCCCTGAGCCCGATCCCAGTCGAGCCATGGCCCCACCGCGGCCCGCGCCGCGGCGGCGTACTCGATGGCAGTGCTGGGCTCCAGGCTTTGCATGTGCTCGGTGAAGAGCTGTTGCAATTCATTCGGCCGGCCACCGAAATGCTCCTCGAACAACTCGATATTGGACACGGTCTGATCGCTTTTCATCAGATCCATCAGCATGCTGTCATAACAGCGCTTCAACTTGGCGTAGCGACTGGTCAATAAAAAA
>CAYONM010000279.1:0-4544 GCA_964405325.1 uncultured candidatus Brocadiaceae bacterium
AGCGGTGGTCTGCGATGTCCGCATGGTCTGCGCTGGCTGCACGCGGGTCGAGACCCTCTGCGCCATCGCCGAGCCGGCGGTGATCGCCGAGGCCAAAGCCAGCGGCTGCACCCGCGCCGCCTGTGCGATGCGGGTGCTCGCCGATCGCATCGAAGGCAGCATCGTGGCCATCGGCAATGCCCCCACCGCCATCTGGTCGCTGCTCGAATTGCACGAGACGACGGGGCTGGCGCCGGCGCTGATCATCGGCCTGCCGGTGGGTTTTGTAGGCGCAAGCGAGAGCAAACAGGCGCTGTGGGAATCGGGCCTGCCCTGCATCACCAATGTCGGCCCACGCGGTGGCAGCCCCTGGGCCGCTGCCGCCGTCAATCACCTGTGCCGCGTCTTCAGCGGAGAGGCTTGAATATTCATGGACTGGTCACACGCCCTCGCCACACATTTTTACGCCGTCGGCGTCGGCCCCGGTGCCGCCGACCTTGTCACCCTGCGGGCCGTGCGCCTGATCGAGAGCTGCGATTATGTGATCGCCCCGCGCAGTCGCATGATGAACAGCAGCCGCGCCTTGGACATCGTGCAGGCATTCATCACCGAGCAGCAGGAGGTCGTCGAGCAGATCTACGCCATGAAGCGCGACGACCACGCCACCCGCGCCAGCTGGGAAGAGATCGCCGCCGACTGCGCCGAGCGCTGCGCAGCCGGCCAATCGGTCGTCCAGATCACCCTCGGCGACCCGCTGATCTATTCCACCTCCTGCTACCTCATCGAGGCCCTGCGCAGCCGCCTCGACGACGATCACATCCACGTTGTGCCCGGCATCTCCGCCTTCCAGTCGGCCGCCGCCCATTTTTGCGAGGCCCTGACCCTGCAGGAAGACCAGCTCTGTCTGATGCCGGCCAGCGACCTGGCGCGTGTCGCCCAGGCCCTCGACCACTGCCAGCAACTGGTGCTCTACAAGATCGGCCCGCGCCTGCCGCAGCTGGTCGAGCTGCTGCGCGAGCGTGGCCTGCTCGACTTTGCCCGCCTGGTCAGCAATGCCGAACAAGCCGAGGAGCGCATCGTCACCCGTCTTGAGGAAGCCGATCCCGCGCTTGGCTACCTGAGCTGCGTACTGATCCGTGTCGACCATCGGCCTTGGCATGAGGAGCAAGCGTGCATCACCTGACGGTGGTTGGCTGCGGGCCCGGCGACCCGGCCCTGCTCACGCGCGCAGCGGAAGCGGCGATCGCGGAAGCGGTATGCATTGTCGGCAGCCGGCGTCTGATCGACCGCTTCGCAGCTGATCGCGGACAGCTCTGCCCCGCCCGAAGCGAGGAGGCCATCGCCCTGCTCGACACCTTGCTGCATGAGCAGGATGTCTGCCTGCTGGTCAGCGGTGATGTTGGCTGCTTCAGCCTTGCGGCGGCAATGCGCGCGCATTTTCCCGCCGAACAGCTGCGCTGCATCCCGGGTATCAGCAGCGTGCAGCTGGCAGCCGAAAGACTGGGTATCAGCTGGGCCGGGGCTCGCGTGCTGAGCGTGCACGGTCGCGACTGCCGGTGGCCCGCAGAGGACCTGGGTCGCGAGCAGATCATCATCGCGCTGCTCGGTGGTAGCGCTTCGACCGATTGGCTGCAGCGGACCAGCGCTGCCTTGCGCGAGAGCCACGACTGCTGGCTCTGCTCGCAACTCGGCCTGGCCGATGAATGCGTGCAGCCCTACACCGGCGGTGAGGTGCAAAGCGGTACCTTGCACATCGCCGTCTTCATTGCCCGGGAGCATCACCAATGACCGTCTATTTCATCGGTGCCGGGCCCGGCGATCCGGAAATGCTGACCTTCAAAGCGGCGCGCATCCTCGCCAGCTGCCCGGTCTGCATCTGGGCCGGCTCGCTGGTCAATCCGGCCCTGCTCGAGCACTGCCCCGCCGATTGCATCATCCACGATTCCGCCGGCCTCGATCTCGAGACCATGCTGAGCCTGATGCAGCAGGCCCACGAAGCGGGCCGGGATTGCGCTCGCCTCCACACCGGCGACCCCTCGCTCTACGGCGCCATCGCCGAGCAGATGGAGGGCCTCGATGAGCGCGGCATCCCCTATGCCGTGGTGCCGGGGGTCAGCTCCTTCCAGGCCGCCGCCGCCGCCTGCAAGCTGGAGCTGACCGCGCCCGAAGTCAGCCAGGCGGTGATCTGCTGCCGCACAGCGGGGCGCACGCCGGTGCCGCCCGGACAGGATCCGGTCAGCTATGCCAGCAGCGGCGCCACCCTCTGCTGCTTCCTCTCGGTGGCCAGCATCGCCCAGCTGGCAGCAGACCTGGCCGAGCACTACGGCGCCGAATGCCCGGTGCATGTGGTCTACCGCGCCTCCTGGCCAGATGAGCAGATTGTCAGCGGCGCCCTGGCTGACATCGCCGAAAAAGTCAGCGCCGCCGGCATCAGACGCCAGGCCATGATCCTCGTCGGCCACGCCCTCGAACGCCCGCTCAAAAAAGCGTCGCTGCTCTATGCACGGCACTTCACTCACGGTTATCGCGAGGGCCAGGCATGAAGCTGGCGATTTTCACCCTGTCAACACCTGGCGCCGAGGTCGCCCAACACCTGCTGACGGCCATGCCCGAAGCACGGCTTTTTGTGCATCGGGATGTACCAGGCTACGAGCACATCCCGCGTTTCGAGCGCATTGCCGAGCAGACCGCGAAATGCTTCGAGCGCTACGATGGTCTGATCTACATCATGCCCAGCGGTGTGGTGGTCCGCGCCATCGCCCCGCACCTGACCGATAAAAAACGCGATCCGGCGGTGGTCGCCGTCGACATCGGCGGGCGCTGGGCGGTCTCGTTGCTGAGCGGCCACGAGGGCGGCGCCAATGTGCTGTGCAATCGCGTCGCCAACGCGCTCGATGCCGAGGCCATGATCAGCACCAGCACCGAGGCCCGGCGCTCGATCATCGCCGGGGTCGGCTGTCGCCGTGGCACGACGGCAGGCAGCATCATCGCAGCGATCGACGTCGCTTTGGAAAACATCCACGCCAGGCGTGATTGCCTGCGCATGCTCGCCAGCGTGCAGGCCAAGGTCGATGAGGCCGGCCTCATCGATGCCGCTGCCGAACTTGAGCTGCCTCTGCGCATCATCGGTGACGAGCGTATTCGCGCGCTCGGCCCGGCCGTCACCCCCACCGCCGCAGCCCGTCACCTCGGCCTGCCGGCCGTCGCCGAACCCGCCGCTCTGCTGGGCGGCTGGAGGACCACGCTATGTCTGCCCACGATGAAACACCAGGGAGTGACCGTCGCCCTGGCCAGGGAAGCCTGTCCGTGGTCGGCATCGGACCCGGCGGCAGCGCCCATCGTACCGCCGCTGCCGTAGCGGCCATCACGCAGGCCAGCTGCATTATCGGCTACACGCCCTATGTGCGCTCGATCGAGGATCTGATGCAGCCTGAACAGCGGCAGGTGGTCTCCGGCATGCGGGCCGAGGTCGAGCGGGTGCGCGCCGCACTCGAGGCCGCCGTCGAGGGTGAGCGCGTGGCCCTCATCAGCTCGGGCGACGCCGGGGTCTACGGCATGGCCGGCCTCGCCCTGGAGATGGCCGACGAGCTGGGCCTGGATCTTCCCATCGACATCGTCCCCGGCGTCACCGCCGCCAGCGCTGCCGCCGCTGCCCTCGGCGCGCCGCTGATGCTCGACTACGCGGTCATCTCGCTCAGCGACCTGCTCGTCTCCTGGCAGCAGATCCGCCGCCGCCTGCAGGCCGTGGCCGGGGCGGACATGTGCTGCGTTCTCTACAACCCGCGCAGCCGCAAACGGGTGCATCAACTCGCAGAATGCGTGAACATCTTCCAGCACCAACGCGGCAGCGAAGGCCTCTGCGGTGTCGTGACCAATGCCGGCTGTATTGATCAGCACAGCACCATCTGCCAGCTCAACGAATTGCTGGCGCAGGACATCGGCATGCGCAGCTGCGTCGTCATCGGCGACAGCAGCGCACGTATCATGCAGGGGCGCATGGTCACCCCGCGGGGCTACGCCGTGCGCAGCGAGGAGACGGCATGTTAGTAACCGTCCATCTCGTCGCTGCCGGGCCGGGCATCGTTCTCATCGGCTCGGTGGTCGGCCTGCACAGCGATCTCTCCTGCTTCGCCGCTGAAGCCGGGGCTGCTCCGTGATCGTGCTCTTCGGCGGTACGGCCGAGACCGGTGCCATCGCAGAGGGCCTGCTCGCACGGGGCAGGTCGGTGCTGGTCTGCACCGCCACCGATGCCGAGCTGGATCTGCCGGCAGCCTGCCAACGGCGCTGCGGACGGCTCGACGAGACGGCGATGGCCACCGTGCTCGCCGATGCAGAACTGGCCATCGACGCCACCCACCCCTACGCCGTCGACGCCTCGCGCTGCATCGCCGCCGCCTGTGCGGCGAGTGCAACCCGGCTGATACGCTACCTGCGGCCGGCGAGCGGAGCCACCGATGCCATCATCGCCGATGATCACGAGCAGGCGGCGCGCATCGCCGGTAAGCGCGGCATGGCCATCCTGCTGACCACGGGCTCGCGCAACCTGGCGCCCTACCTGCGTGTGG
>CAYONM010000280.1:0-4537 GCA_964405325.1 uncultured candidatus Brocadiaceae bacterium
ACACCCTTTTTCTGCAAACGCGTATGCTAGATGTGGGGATGGAATTGCAATTCCAGGAATCCGACAACATGAAACGGCAGGCCCATTCGGTGGTCCTGCCGTTTCAGAAATCCGATCAAGAACGTCGCAACGCTAATCGCCAAGCAGGCTGTCGAGGAGACTATCGACTTCGTTGTCACCTTGGTCGTCATCAGCAGCCGGTTCGGCATCGGCTGCCGGTTCGGCGTCCGTGGCAGGTTCATCAGCAGCGTCGTCTGACACCGGCGCATCCAAGGAGATGGTCTTGACCTGGTCATCACCATAGAGTGAGAGAACCTCAGCATCGCTCATGTCTGCCACCTTGCGCTCGGCATCCTGGCGCAGCATGCCATCATCAACGATCATCGCATCGATGGCCCGTTCTCGCGCCTTAGCGACCAGATCATCGTCAGCGTCCATCGCTGGTGCCGGCTGCGGAGCGGCTGCGGGCTCCACTTCGCCAGCGGGACCATCCAGACTGATACTGCGGATCTGCGGTGCCGGATAGCGCGCCAGCAACTGCTTGGGCGGAATCTGACTGACCCGCTCGTTCGCCTCGCTCACCGACAAGCCCTGATTGCCCATGAAATCGTCCAAGGCCCGCTCTTTGGCCATGTCATAAGCAATCGGGTTGACATCATCCGGAATCGCCGGATCCAAACTGAGGCTGCGCACCTGCGGCGCCGGGTAACGCCGCAACAACTCGTCCGGCGGCATGGCGTTGACACGGCGATTGGCATCGAGCACCGACAGGCCCTGCTGATCGGTCAGGGCGTCGATGGCGCGCTGCCGGGCCAACTCGTACTCGGCCGGATCGATACTGCTGGGCAATGCGGTCTCACTGGTGGCCGCATCGCTGGGGTAGACCTCCAACAGGGCGTGCGGCTCCATTTCGGCAACCACGCTGCGGGCCTCACTGCGACCATAACGACGATTCTCGATCAGGTCCTCGTAAGCTCGGGTGCGAGCATCTTCAATCGCTTGGCGGTTTTGCTCCAGCCAACGTTGCTCCACCAAGGCCCGGGAATCGGCGCGTTCCGGGCTCAAACCATGGTGCAAGATGGCCGCGGCACACTCCAGCGCATCTGCGGCACCGTTGATATACTGGTTCTGCTCCGGATCGGGATACACCACCTGCGCCCGCAGGGTATCCAATTCGTTTTTCAAGGTCTGCATCTGTTGCACCGCAACGGTCTGTCCACCGGACATGGACCGCAGCTCCACCGCAGCCGCCAAGGTGCGAGCACGGTGATACAACGTCACAAAGGGGGTTTTTTGCTGATTCTCCAAGCGCCTCACGCCATAAGCGGGAATCACATCGTCCACCAGATAAGCATGCATCTGCTCACCGCGTTCGGGTGCCCGTGCTGGGGTCGGCCGCATTGGCCGGACATAGTCGCTGACCTCCTGCCCGACCAGCGCACCGAGTAGACCAGTGGCAAGGGTGAGAGAACGGACCAAGGCGATTCGCGGCATTCTGAAACCTCCGGGCAGCACAAAGCGAGTAAACGAGGATAGATAGCCGGCAGGCAAGGCCAAGTAGGCGGACCTGCCAGCGACCACGCTGTTGCAGACACTGATCTTGTCAGCCGCGTCCGGCAAGCCAGCATCCGCGCATGTTCGAATTGCCCTGCCTCCGCGTCACCGGCTCGACCCGGGCCATGGGCCTGGCGCATGGCGAGCACTGGCGCCATTCCATCCAGGCCTTTGTCGACATCCGCCTGCGCACGATCCGCGTCAATCTCTACCAGGCCGGCATCCGCGACGACGCCGGTTTCCTGGCCCTGTGTCAGCAATCACTGCGCCAGTTGGCTGACTGGCATCCAACCGGGCATACCGAACATCTGGCAGTGGCCGAGGGCGCAACCGTCGATCCGGTCCGCTTGTTCGCCGCCTATAACCTGACCGACCTGCGCGATGTCGCGATGTTTGGCGAACATCGCCTGGCCGATCAGGAAGGCTGCACCGCCTGCCTGATACCATCGAATCGCAGCCGCTCGGGCCACTTGCTGCAGGCACAAACCTGGGACCTGAATCCGCCGGATATCGATTATGTGGTCGCGGTCCACCGGCTGCCTGAGAACGGCCCGGAAACCTGGTCGGTCAGCCTGACCGGTGCCCCCAGCCTGATGGGCATGAACCAACACGGCCTGAGCGTTGGCACCACCAACATCAAGACCACCGACTCGCGTCCTGGCATCGGCTATATGAATCTGCTCCATCGAGCGCTGCAGTGTACGGATGCCAGTGAGGCCGAAGCCCTGGTCCAGGCCGCACCACGCGCCGCCGCGCACACCTTCTGGCTGGCCGACACGAACGGCGGCGTTGAGCTGGAATGCAGCGCCAGCCGGGTGGCGATACGCCGCTGCCAGGATCAGGCCATCGTCCAGACCAACCACTGCCTGGCCGACCATATCGCCGAACTGGCAGCCGAAACACCCAGCTCTTCCAGCCGTGCCCGGCTGCAGCGAGCAACGCAGCTGTTGGCGGCCAACAACCAGGATGTGGCCAGCCTGCAAGCGCTGTTCGCCGATCGCGATGGCGACCTGGATGCCATCAATCGCCTGCACGAAGATGGCACTGATACCGCCACCAACGCTTGCATCATCATGTCCCCGGCCACCCGGGACATATGGGCCTGCCGTGGTCCGTCCGATCAAGGCCGCTGGCTGGAACTGGCTTTTGAACGTACCTGAACCACGAGCTGGCACTCGCCAGGAGAGCGGGCAACATCACGGCATGCATCCCGTCCAACAACGTCTGGTCGACATCCGCAACAATCAGCTGGAACCGCTGGCCAAACGCCTGCAAATCGAACTGAGCCCCCGTTCTTCGCTGACCGCACCACCGATGGTGCTGATGCTGGGCAACCACTCCTCCGGCAAGAGCAGCATGATCAATCATCTGCTCGGCCGGAATATCCAGCGGACCGGGGTCGCCCCCACCGACGATGGCTTCACCTTCCTGCTGCATGGCGAAGCTGAACGCAACATCGATGGCCAGACCCTGACCACCACCCCCGACCTGCCCTTCGGTGAGCTCCCACGCTTCGGCCCGGGTCTGGTGCAGCACTGCTACGGCCGCTTTCTCGACGTCTCTTTGCTGCAACATGTCCGGTTGATCGATTCACCGGGTATGATCGACGCCGCCGGTGCCAAGGCCGATCGTCCCTACGATTTCTTGAAGGTCGTGCGTTGGATGGCCGAACGCTGCGATCTGGTGTTGCTATTTTTCGATCCAGAAAAACCCGGCACCACCGGCGAGACCTTGCACGTACTCACCGAGGCCCTGCATGGCGTTGATCACAAACTGCACATCGTGATGAACAAGATGGACCTATTCGAAGGCCTGCGCGATTTCGCCCGGACCTATGGTGCCCTGTGCTGGAACTTGTCTCGCAGCCTGCCGACCAAAGACATGCCGCACATCTACACCACGGTCATTCCAGAACTGGCCCGCAACAACAGCGACATGCCACTGGAAACCTTCGCCGCCGCCTTGCTGGAGCTGGAACAGTATATCAACGAACTGCCGCAACGCCGCATCGACACCGCGATCAGCACGGTGATGGAAGAAGCCCAGCATCTGTCGATGCGCACTCGGATCGTGCAGTTTATCCGCCGACGGGTGCGGTATGTCCGTAATCGGGTAGCGCTGGCCGGCCTGGCGATCGCACTCTGCCTGGGCGCCCTTGGCAGCGTCTGGTATCAGCAGCAGCAGGACTGGAGCCACTGGTTGGGCGCCTACGTCCTGGCCATCGTCATCCTGGCCGTTACGGCCTGGCTGCAGCGTCTGGTTGGCAACTGGGTCCGCCGCAGCCATACCGACAACCTCGATCGCTGTTTCCAGATCGTCTACCATAAGCAGCTTGAACACAGCGCCCTGGCCGAAGACCTGCGCCATCTCTGGTCCAGCCACAAACCGTCATTGATCCGCAGCTTCCGCGCCGTTGGCCTGGACGGCATCCAGCTCCCCCGCCGTGGCCAGATCAAGGCCTTGGACCAGCTGACCCAGGATGAATTGCCGAAGCTGCGATAAACGGTCAAACTCGGCCCGCTGGCATCCGTACCAGAAGCATCGAGTATCGTTCCCATGACATTCCTACCAGAGTGGGCGCTGCCCCCTCGCGACGTCCGTCGCACACCCCCACGGCCTCGGTCGGATCTTGCTCGCTGCGCGAGCATTTTTGGCGGCGCTTCGCGCATGGTACGCCCAAAACCGCTTTTCGGTCGGCCGGGCTCGCGCTTGGACGCGCTCGCTTTAGCACAGCTGAAAATGCCACGAATTCGACCTTTGAGGGAGGCCTCTTCCATGATGTTTCCCTCAAAGGGGGCTTCGCCCCCTCGCGACGTCCGTCGCACACCCCCTCGGCCTCGGTCGGGATTCGCTCGCTGCGCGAGCGTTTTTCGGCGGCGCTACGCGCCATTTTCGCCGAAAAACCATCCCTCGGTCGGCCGGTCTCGCGCTTGGACGCGCTCGCCTGGGCCAAACCAAATTCAATCTCTGAGGGACGCGTCTT
>CAYONM010000281.1:0-4533 GCA_964405325.1 uncultured candidatus Brocadiaceae bacterium
CGATTCATGTCTTTACATGTCCTTGCAGGAATAGTGCCTGGCAGAAATATACGGGCAATGGCAATATAAGGGCAATATAGGAGGGGCGCAATATAGGTATCCTGCTTGTCCTGCTGGACACCAGCCGCTTTGGATCTTCATCTGGGGGTCCAGCACCTCGAAGTCGAGAGCCATTCAGCAATCAGGCTGCAAAAAAACAGTCTGACTGCTGAGCATCGCTGTGCGGGGAGAGGGAGTAGGGTACAGAGGGAGTAGGGGAGTAGGGGACGAATCTGACGCCGGGTCGAGTCAGCGTGTCAGGCAAACAGGGGGAATCTCAGGATGGGGTTCAGTCAGGTTTACGGCATGGCGACGACGGCGTCGATTTCCACCAGCGCATTCTTGGGCAGGGCAGCCACCTGGACGCAGGCGCGGGTCGGGAAGGGGGCCTCGAAGTGCCGGGCGTAGACCTCGTTTACCACCGCGAAGTCGGCCAGGTCGAGCAGGTAGATGGTCAGGCGCAGAGCGCGCTCCAGCGACGTATCCGCTTCGCGGCAGATGGTCTCCAGGTTGATCAGGGCCTGCTCGGCCTGGGTTCGGACACCCTCGACCAGACTGCCATCATTGGGCCGTAGGCCCAGCTGTCCGGAACACCAGAGCAGATTGCCGTGCTGAACGGCTTGGCTGTAGGGGCCGATGGCGGCTGGGGCATCAATGGTGTCGACGGATCGCTTTTCCATGGAAGATCAGCTTTCAGCGGTTTCGGGTCTGGACAAGTTGCGAAGTCCTGCTATTTACACAACCATCATGCGCACTTGCGGTCATGCTCTGCTGCTGCGACTTATCACGGGGTACCTGCGGAACTAGCACGGTGCCCGCGCTGCATGTGGCAGCGACCTCGTTTTCCAATCGTTTCGAAAACACACATTGACGGAGCCCTCGCAGAGGGTGGCTTTACCGGCCCTCTGCTGCGAGTGTCCGCAGCAACCACACTTTTAGGTGCCCAATGTCCATTATCCAAGATTCCAACCGAGTTGTCGTATTCGACACCACCTTGCGCGACGGCGAGCAGAGCCCGGGCGCTTCCATGAACATCGATGAAAAGGTCGAGATCGCCCGCGCCCTGGAGCGCCTGGGTGTCGACGTCATCGAAGCCGGCTTCCCCATCGCCTCTCAGGGCGATTTCGATGCGGTCCGCGCCGTTGCTGAGGCGACCAGTCAGGTTCGCGTCTGCGGCTTGGCGCGCAGCCTGGCCAAGGACATCGATCGCTGTGCTGAGGCGGTGAAGCCCGCCGGCGATCGTGCCCGGATCCATGTCTTTTTGGCGACCAGCGCTATCCACCGGCAGTTCAAATTGAACAAGGCCAAGGACGAGATCATCAAGCAGGCGCGCGAGTCAGTGGCTTACGCCAAGAGCCTGGTGGACGATATCGAGTTCTCGCCGGAAGACGCTTCCCGTACCGAGCCGGAATTTTTGGCCGAGGTGGTCCAGGCGGTTATCGAAGCTGGTGCCGGCACGGTGAATATCCCCGATACCGTCGGCTACGCCTATCCCGACGATTTTGCGCATCTGATCTCCTATTTGCGCGAACACGTCACCAATATCAACCAGGCCGTGATCAGCGTGCATTGCCACAACGATCTGGGTTTGGCCGTATCCAACAGCTTGAGCGCGCTGCGCGCCGGTGCCCGCCAGGTGGAATGCACCATCAACGGTATTGGCGAGCGGGCCGGCAATTGCAGTCTGGAAGAAGTGGTCATGGCCATGCGCGTGCGCAAGGACATGTTCCCCGTGGAGCACACCGGTATTGTTTCCGAACAACTGTTTACCAGTTCGCGCTTGGTGCAGTCCATCACCGGCTTGCCCTTGCAACGCAACAAGGCCATTGTTGGTGACAATGCCTTTGCCCACGAATCGGGCATCCACCAGCACGGCGTGATGGCCAACCCGGAATGCTACGAGATCATGACCCCGCAATCGGTCGGTGTTCCCACCACCAACATGGTGTTGGGCAAGCATTCCGGTCGTGCCGCCCTGGGCGAGCGGTTGAAGGACCTGGGCTTTTCCATCAGTGACGAGGAATTGATACCGGTCTTTACCGCCTTCAAGGACTTGGCTGATCGCAAGAAGGACGTCTACGATGGCGACCTGATCGCGCTGTACGAGCAGACCGTACGTGGCAAGACCATCCCCAGTTGGGAATTGCAGTATTTGCACACCTCCGCCGGTACCGGTGGCGTGGCTACCGCCACCGTGACCCTGAGCAAAGAGGATCAACAGCACACCGACGCCGCCACCGGTGACGGCCCAGTGGACGCGGTGATCAACACCATCGATCGCATCTGCGGCGTGTCCGGCACCCTGGAGGATTACCGTCTGCGCTCGGTGACCAAAGGTCGTGATGCCCAGGGCGAGGTTTCCATCCGCGCCCAGATCGACGGCATCGACGTGGGGGGCAAGGGCTTGAGCACGGACGTGGTGCACGCATCCTGCCAAGCCTATCTGGATGCCGTCAACCGGGCGGCCTATCAGCTGAGTCGTCCCAAGCAGGTGGACGGCGACGCCGTCAACGTCTAGACGGTTGGACGAGGAGCGAGTCGCATGCGTGAAATCAACGGAACCTACACTGCCGAAGGGCTGCGCTTCGCGCTGGTCGCGACCCGCTTCAATGCCAACATCGTCGAGCGCTTGGTGGAAGGAGCGCTCGACGGTTTGCACCGTCACGAGGTGTCCGACGATGCCATTGATTTGGCCCGCTGCCCCGGCAGCTGGGAATTGCCGCTGGTCTGTCGTCGTTTGGCCCAGACCGGTCGTTATCAAGCGGTGATCGCCCTTGGCTGCATCATTCGCGGCGATACACCGCATTTCGATTACGTTGCAGCCGAGTGCTCCAAGGGCATCGCTCATGTGGGCATGGAATGCGACCTGCCGGTGATCTTTGGTGTTTTGACCACCGACACCGTCGATCAGGCCATGGACCGCGCCGGCATCAAGGCCGGCAACAAGGGTTTCGATGCCGCGCTTACGGCCCTGGAAATGTGTAACCTATTGAAAGCCATCTAAGGCATGCGCGCCGGCGGATACGCGCCGGTTCCTTTTTTTGAAGTGAGGATACTGGTCGGATGGCACGCTCCAAATCTGGTCGCAACCTGCGCCGCACGGCGCGCCGCTTGGCCCTGCAGCTGGTCTATGCCTACGACCAGAAGCATTACGAAGACGATGGATTTCTGCTGCCGGCAGCCGAGCCGGACGATGCGCACCCGCAGATACGCGAATTTGCACGCGAATTGTTCGATGGTCTGTGCCGCGAACGCCAGGCCGTAGACGCCGCTGTCGATGAGCGCCTGACCAACTGGACCCTGGGCCGCATGGCCGTGCCCGATCGCAGCCTGCTGCGCTTGGGTGCCTACGAAATGATCTACTGCGCCGAGACGCCACTGCGGGTGGTGATCACTGAATACGTCGAGCTCGCCAAGGGCTTTGGTTCAGACGGCCGCACCGCCAAACTGATCAATGGCGTCCTCGACCGCATCGGTCGGGATTTTCGTAAGGATGAAGCGCGGAAATAGGTGATCTTCGTCAGTGTTTTTTGCCGCAGAAGCGGCGAGTACTCTTGATTGCGATCTCCGTATGAATGGTGTCGTTGATGGTTCGCTGATTCTCGAACTGAAGACAGTTGACAAAGTGCCGCCTATTGACTAGGCACAGAATCAGACCGACTTGAAGATAACAAACCGGGCGTCGCCCGGAACTCAGAGGTTCGATCGTATCGGTCGGCGTTCGGTTTTGACTATTACATCGAGGGGCAAGCCCCTCGGACCCCAGAAGCTGAGCCCGCAAAAACAACTTTTTCTTCTCGAATTTTTTGCGCGCTCAGCTTATAAAGGTGGTCCTCGGCTCGCTGATCAAGGTCAACGTGGCTGTTGTGCGGGAGGGAATGCATCGTGTTGATCTTGGGTACGAATCCTTCGGGGTTTCGCGTCTTTAGCGGTAAGAATCGATGAAATCAGCTGACAGCCCTTGGATGCATCGGGCGCTGCGACAGGCGGTGCGGAGTCTGGGGCGGACCTGGCCCAATCCGGGGGTCGGCTGCGTGCTGGTGCGCGATGGCCGGGTGATCGGCGAAGGGCGGCACGAGCGCTGCGGTGAGCCGCATGCCGAGATCAATGCGCTGGCCGATGCGGGCGATGCCCGTGGCGCCACTGCCTATGTGACCCTGGCACCCTGTACCCGCTATGGCCGCACGCCGCCCTGCGCCGAGGCCCTGGTCCAGGCGGGGGTGGTCCGGGTGGTTGCGGCACTGCCCGATCCGGTGCAGGACGATCCGCGAACGGTGTTCCAGAACAAGGGAATTGACTACCAGGTTGGCGTTTGCTGGGACGAAGCCGAATACCTGCATGGTGGTTTTCTGCGCCGGATTTCCACCGGTCGGCCGCGGGTCACCGCCAAATGGGCCATGACCCTGGACGGCTGTCTGGCCTGTGCCGGTGGTATGAGCAATTGGATCTCCAGTTCCGAGGCTTTGGCCCTCAGTCGGCGGCGGCGGCGGGCTT
>CAYONM010000282.1:0-4533 GCA_964405325.1 uncultured candidatus Brocadiaceae bacterium
TGGCAGGACCAAAAATCGTCTGCGCCTGGCTCGACCTGAGTTTATAGAGGCGCCCCTACGAAATAATCGCTACGAGACTGACTACCAGTAGTCTGTCCTGAATCGTTACCAATCGTTGCGAAATCGGCCAGGGCGATTGCCGTGGCCACCTGGAGCCTGGCTGCGGCTGATGCCGACGCACGCAAGGATTCCGATGCTGGCTACGTCCGATCCGACATCGTGGCGGCAGCGAGCAAAGTCCGAGCCGGACTGGTGGAGGAAGCCCGCGTTGATGGAGCCAGCACGACGAAAACGCCCCCTAAAAAACCGGGCCGCAACGAGCGACCCGGCTCTGGGGTTTCCCCCACGTCCCTCACCACTTCCCACCATCCACTCAGAGGATAGTAGAAGACAGCGAAGCGCCCTGTATACGGGCCATTTTGACGATGCGAGCAAAAAGCCAGTCATCCTGACCCGCAGGGTGACATATAGCGGCGAAATGCAGTTGCGCACAGCCAAGCGCCACAGACGCGATACCACCGAACCGCTTCGCGGGCCTTGGATTCCCGCTTCCGACCGCTTCAATACCGAGCCACCGGGAGCCCTGATGACCGATTTCGTCCACCTGCACGTCCATTCGCACTACACCCTGCTGGAATCGCCCATCACCCCCAAAGTCCTGCTGCAGGCAGTGGCAGCCAAGGGGATGGACACCGTCGCCCTGACCGATCGTAGCAACCTCTTTGGGGCACTAGAGATACAACAGATTTCAGATAAACCCAAGGGCCCCGTATGCCCACTGATCGGGGCGCAAGTGAATGTCGCGCCCCTGGGGATGCAGGAGCGCACCCGCGACATGCTGCAGCTGGTGCTGCTGGTCAAGAGCCGTGCCGGCTACAAGGCCCTCACCGAGCTGGTCTCCCTGGCTTGGCTGGAAGGCTTCTACTACGAACCGCGCATCGACCTGGACCTGCTCCGCGCCAAAGCGACGGATCTGATCTGCCTGACCGGTGCCGGTCAGTATGGCTTCCTCAACTACCACCTGGGCTCAGGCGCCATGGAGGAAGCCGCGCGGCAGGCGGATCTGCTGCGTGAGATCTTTGGCGAGGATCTGTATGTCGAACTCTGCGATTTCGGCACCGAGGAGAGCGCCAACCTGGTGCGTGACGGCAAGCAACTGGCGGCTGACCTGGGCCTGCCGGTGGTCGCCACCGCCTGGGTCCATTATCTGGAACAATCCGATGCCGACGTGCATGATGTGCAGCTGGCGGTGCAAAAGGTAACCACTCTCTCGGACCGGCGTCGTCGCCGGATGCCCTCGGATCAGTTCTACCTGAAAACACCCGAGGAGATGGCCGCCCTCTATGCCGACTGTCCAGAGGCGATCAGCAATACCCGAAAAATCGCCGATGCCTGCAAGGACGCCACGGTGGAGACCGGGGTCTACCACCTGCCGGTGTTCGAATGCCCGGATAGCGTCGATAGAGACGGGTACCTGGCCAGCTTCGAGGAAGAGGAATATCGCCAGCGCTACCAGGTAGACCCCAAGGGCAAACCCCGCAACCTGACCGACGCGCAAATTCGCGCCAAGCAGATTGAAGATGCCTATCTGACCGAACTCTGCCAGCACGGCATGCACAGCCGGTACGACACCATAACCCAGGTACACCACGAACGTCTCGCCTTCGAATTACAGACCATCACCCGCATGGGTTTTTCCGCCTACTTTCTGATTGTGCAGGACTTTATCAACTGGGCCAAGGAGTCCGGCATTCCGGTGGGGCCCGGACGGGGCTCGGCCGCCGGCAGCCTGGTGGCCTTCTCGTTGGGCATCACCGACATGTGCCCGCTGCGCTATGGTTTGCTGTTCGAACGTTTCCTCAACCCGGGTCGCATCTCCATGCCGGATATCGATATCGATTTCTGCAAGGATGGCCGAGGCCGGGTGATCGAATACACAGCCCAGAAATACGGACGCGAGGCCGTGACCCAGATCATGACCCTGGGCACCATGAAGGCGCGCCTGGCGATCAAGGACGTGAGTCGTGCCTACGAATGGAGTCCGGAAGAAGCGCAGGATCTTGCCAACCTGGTTCCCGAAGACCCTTCCGGCAAACACACCATCGCTGTCTGCCTGGGCAAGGCCAGCATCAAGGGCAAAGAGGACCCCTCCCCCAAGATGCAGGCGCGCTATGCCGGCGACGAGCGCTCACGCCAGGTGCTGGATACCGCCATGCGCATCGAAAACCTGGGTCGCAGCCTGGGCGTGCATGCCTGCGGCGTGATCATCGCACCAGGACCAGTGCATCAATATGTACCGGTCTGCCAGGTCAAAAGCAAACCTGCCACGCAATATAATATGGTCCAAGTCGAAGACTGCGGCCTCTTGAAGATGGACTTCCTCGGCCTGAAGACCATGTCCATCCTGAAAAAAGCCGCCGATATCGTACAGGCGGTGGACGGCAAGACCATCGACTTTCCGAGCCTGCCCCTGGACAATTCCGCCACCTTCCGCCTGTTGGGCGAAGGACGCACCCTGGGCGTGTTCCAGTGCGAATCCACCGGCTTCCAAGAACTGATCAAAATGCTCAAGCCCGACCGCTTCGAGGATCTGATCGCTCTGGTTGCACTGTACCGCCCCGGGCCATTGCAAAACGGCATGCACATCAGCTACTGCAACCGCAAGCACGGCCTGGAAGAGGTCACCTACCCGCATCCGGTGCTGGAGCAGATCCTGAAGGAAACCTACGGTCTGTACATCTACCAAGAACAGATCATGAACATCTCGCGCGAACTGTCGGGATTCAGCCCATCAGACGCAGATAACCTGCGCAAGGCCATGGGCAAGAAGAAGGAGGACGTGCTGAACAAGATGAAACCTGCCTTTGTCGAAGGCGCGTTTGAACGGCACGGCTTTCCGCGGGAAAAGAGCGAGGAGATGTGGGCCACCTTCATCGCCTTCGCGTCCTACTGTTTTAATAAATCACACTCTGCTTGCTATGGCCTGATTGCCTACTGGACCGCCTACATGAAGGCCAACCACTTCGAAGCCTTCATGACCGCCAACCTCATCTACGAAATGGGCAACAAGGACAAGATGACCTTGTTCATCCAAGAACTTCGTAGTCATAATGTGGACGTGCTGCCACCGGATGTAAACGAAAGTGGCTGGGAATTCACCTGGACCGGCAAGGCGATCCGATTCGGCTTTGGCGGCATCAAGGGCGTGGGCCAGGGTGCTGCCGAGCACTTGATGCAGAAACGCCAGGAAGGCGAAGCCTTCGAGGATCTTTATCATCTCATTGAACGCATTGACACCCGTGCTGTCAATAAACGAGTCATCGAACATCTGGTCAAAGTTGGCGCCCTGGACAGCTTGCACAACAACCGCCGCGCCCTGGCCGAAACCATCGAGCGCGCCTTCGAACGCGCCGGCCGAGTACACAAGAGCCGGCTGCAGAACCAGGCGACCCTGTTCGGCATGTTCGAACAAGAGGACACCTTCCGCCAAGAGACCCAGGGCTACCAAGAGACCGATGACTGGGGCGACGAGGAACGGCTGGCCTTTGAAAAGCAACTCACTGGCTACTGGATGAGTGGCCATCCCCTGCACGCACACCGGGAGTCGGTAGCACCGTACGTCTCGCATGCCAGCCAAGACCTGGCCCGAAATATCCGTGGCAAACTCTGCTTGGCTGCTGTAATCATTGAGAAGCGCGAAATCAAGACTCGTACCGGCAAGATGATGTGCATCCTCACCTTGGAGGACGAACATGCTCGTTTTGAAGCGGTGCTTTTCGGCGCCAACAAGGATCGTCGTGGCAACCTGATCCCGGGCGCTTTCGAGCGCTTCGCCCACGAATGTGACGTCAATATGGTTGCTTTGTTCACCGGCAAGATCGACAGCCGCAACAAGAACCAGAATCAGAACCGCTCCAGTGATGCCGATGCCGATCCTGCACTGGACGAGGAAGCCGCACCGGAACGCCTACCCTCGCTGATCGTCGAAGAGATCGTCCCGGTCCAACTGATGCAGGAACGACTGACCGAATTGGTCCAGATCCGCATCGACGCCGACGCCGACGACAGCGAGCGTCTGCAGCGCACCCAGAGCCTGCTGCGGGAAAATCCTGGCAACTGCCCGATCCAGGCGCTGATGCAGACCCCGGCCGAGGTGCTGCTGACGGTCAATTTCGGTCAGGACTGGTGCATTCACCCAGCCGCCGACGTCCTGCAGGAACTGCAGGAGATCTGGGGTCCGAATCGCATTATTACCCGCATCAAACAGACCGCAAAACCGGCCCTGGACGACCTGCCGGAAGAGGAACTCAGCCCGGAGGAGGTCATGGAATATTGAGGCCGTCTGCGGCCTTGTGCCGCTGGCCTGCAAAGCCAATTCCGGAATCCGGATCCAGACCCGACGAATCCTGGTTCGGAACCGCATTGTTTGATATCTGACCACGAGACGGGCCAACGATGCGCCGAAGGCGGACAAACCGGGCGCCGCCCGAAACCCAGAGGTGCAATCGTATCGGTCGGCGCCCGGTTTTTGCT
>CAYONM010000283.1:0-4464 GCA_964405325.1 uncultured candidatus Brocadiaceae bacterium
TGCTGCATGTCGCCGGGGGTGCTCAGGGCCAGGACCTGGCGCGTCTGGGTGACGTTCATACAAAAATATATTTCGCTAAGATGCAAGCATTGCCAGTGCCAAACGCTACACTGGTGTCGAACCCACCACGCCCGGAGTCCCGCATGCATCGCACCGCCACCGCCCATCGTCAAGAGCATCGTTTCGACATCTGTGTCGTCGGCGGCGGCATGTCCGGCTTGTGCGCTGCCATCGCTGCGGCGCGCCACGGCATGCGCACCTGTCTGGTCCAGGACCGGCCGGTACTCGGTGGCAACGCCTCCTCGGAAATTCGCATGTGGATTTGCGGTGCGCATGGTGTGGGCACCAAGGAGACTGGCATCCTGGAGGAGCTCCAACTGGCCAACCAGGCGCGCAACCCCAGCGCCAACTACCACGTCTGGGATGCGGTGCTGCACGATGCCGCGGCACAACAGCCGAACCTGTCGCTGTTCTTGAACGCCTCCTGTACCGGCACCGAGGCGGAGGGGCCGGCCGAGGACCGGCAGATTGGCGCCATCACCTGCTGGCAGCTGACCACGCAGACCTGGCACCGGATCGAGGCCGCCACCTTTATCGATTGCTCCGGCGATGGCATCCTTGCCGTCGACAGCGGCGCCTGGTTTATGCAAGGGCGCGAGGCCATGGACCAATTCGGTGAAGACATCGAACCGGACCAGGCTGACGAGAAGACCATGGGTAACTCCATCCTGCTGCAGATCCGCAACTGCGAGGAGCCCCGCCCCTTCACCCCGGCCCCCGGTTGCTACCGGTTCAGCGAGGACGATTTCCCCTTCCGCATGAAAGGCGTGCGTGGCCATAATTTCTGGTGGCTCGAACTCGGCGGCCTGCAGGACTCGATTCTCGATGCCGAGCGCATCCGTGGCGAATTGCACGATGTTGTCTGGGGGGTGTGGGATTACCTCAAGAATCGGGCACCCGAACGCAGTGAGACGGCGAATTGGGAGCTGGAGTGGATCGGCGCCTTGCCGGGCAAGCGCGAGAATCGTCGCTTCACCGGTCAGCATGTCCTGACCCAGAACGACGTGCGTGCGGGTGGCCGTTTCGATGACCTGATCGCCTACGGTGGCTGGAGCATGGACGACCACCATCCCGCTGGCCTGCTCTATCCGAACAAGCCGACGGTTTTTCATGCAGCGCCGTCACCCTATGGCATTCCGTTGCGCAGCCTGATCGCACGCAATGTCCGCAACCTGTTGTTTGCGGGCCGCAATATTTCAGCCTCGCACGCCGCCCTCTCCAGCACGCGGGTGATGGCCACCTGCGCTCTGCTCGGCCAGGCGGCCGGCACCGCCGCCGCCCTGGCACGCAAACATGGTTGTCATCCCTCGGCGCTCTACCCGCAGCACGTTCTGGACTTGCAACAACTGCTTATGCAAGATGACGTCTGGCTGCCGGGGCACGGTCGTAGCATTGACGCTCTGGCCCGGGCCGCCCGCTGCGATGCGCCGGTGTTGCTCAGCGGCCACGACCGACCCGTGGGAGCGGGGGAGCAGGCCTGGCACGCTGAGGTCGGCGCAGTAGTGCGCTTCGATTGGGACAAAGCGGTGCAGATTGGCGGCCTACGTCTGGTCTGCGACAGCAACTTGCAGGACCGCAAGAAGATGCCCTGCGCCTATCCCGCCAGCTTGAAACTACCGGACAGCCTGCTGCGTACGGCGCGGGTCGAGATCGACAGCGGTGATGGCCGCTGGCGCTGCGTGCAGCGCATCACCGACAACACGCAACGTCTGATCTCTCTTCCGGTGGAGGCCGAAGCGCGTTCCGTACGCCTCGTGCCGGAGGAGATCTGGGGAGGCGCCCAGGAGGTGTGCCTATTCGCGGTCGAACCCATGCATGCCCTGCCAGAGCGGGCTTTGCCCCGGCCACAGCGTCGCGACTGGGCCGCCCGATGTGCCGCCGTTGCCCCCGCCGACGTGATGCCGCCTGCCAACGAAGGCGACGGCCGTCGGGTCATCGCCAGCGCCTGAACGGGTCCACTGCCACCTTCGTCGAATCCTACTCCACCCGCGCCGGCCGCCAGCAGTGGCGCAGCTTGGCGTAGTTTCCGCTACCTACGTATTCGCCTGCGCGAGGGAAGGGCTGCCTTGCGCATCCACGGTTTGCGTGCCGTGCGGGTGCGTTCGCCGTTGACCGACGCCGGCCGATTTACGCGTCCTGACGCCGAGCTCTGTGCGGTGGAGCGCATCAACCGTGCCACCATCCGACCAGTGGAGCCCAGGCCTGAGACGCTGGATGATCTCGGTACCAATACGTCCGACCGAGCGGCGGTTTCTCGGCGATCACGCGCGTAGCGCGCTAAAAAAGGCTCGCTTGCGAGATCAGTCGCGACAAAGGAGTGAGGGACCGAAGCCTGGTTGCCGGGTCCCTCGGAGCGCCATTCAAGCTGCGTGACGGCGCGAAGCCAGAGCTTGGCCTGCGCTCGAGCTGGACTGGTGCCGGGGAGTTTGGGAGGGGGGCGAAGCCGAAAAACTGCGAAAACCGAGCGAAGCGAGCACGGTTTGTCGACGTGGCCCCTTCCCAGGAACTCACGCCGTCATCGTGTCGATTAGACATGGAAGCATCAGATATTATGCCAAAAAGACCATGCTCCCGAAGGCACAAGTTCCTGGCTCTTCGCAGCCGGCCCGTAGGGCCAGGGGCTCTGATGGAGATGGACGCGCCATGCTTGGCTTGCGCCGGTTCCTTGGTGCCGCCGTGGGCAAATAAGCTTCACACCTGGTTAAGGGCAGAGAAGGGCAGAGAAGGGCTGCGATAGAGGCGAATCGATGTGGGCTGTTTGCTGGGGAGCCGGTTGCCGGGCGAGGCTGAATGGCGGGTTGGCAGGGGTTGTGTTTGTGTAAGTTGTTGGCATGGCAGCAATAAGTGCAGGGCAACGATTTCGCCTTGGCATTATGGTTACCCCGATAGAGTCTCGTAAATCGTGCTGGTGGCCGAATAAACGGTTGCCTTCTGGTCAGTATATCCAGATTAGCGCAAAGACCTCAATTCTGTGGTCATCTATGCTTCGATCGGTGAATTCGCAAGTATCGTAACCCCCCCCCAAATTCACCAATGTAGGAGAGCCTCAATGGCAAGTGGAACAGTAAAATGGTTCAACTCAGAAAAGGGCTATGGTTTCATCGCCCCAGCTGATGGCACCAAGGACTTGTTTGTCCACCATTCTGAAATTAAAGTCGACGGGTACGCTAGCTTGAATGAAGGCCAGCAGGTCGAATTCGAAGTTGGTCAGGGTCAAAAGGGACCTTGCGCCACGAATGTCACTCCAGCCTGAGTAAACACGATTCAGTCCGGCATTACGTGCTGGACTGACTTACAGGTGTTAGCACAAGTGGCAACGGACGTCTCACGTTCGGAGCCAGGCTGTAATTGAGACTGGGATTCAGAATACAAACCGAGCTCCGCCCGGGACCCCATCTGGGTTCACCGAACTTTTGGAGCTCGGTTTCTGCTCTTCTTTCTCGGGGTTCAGCCCCGAGCCCGGAGCTCTTGTGAGAGATCTGCTGTAAAGTTGTAAGGCACTGCCATTACAGCACTTCGCTCGGTTGGCGGACTCTCACGTAGCGTTGTTGCGCTCCGGCCCATCTCGGTCGCGAAACCCTGTACTGACTGCACGCGACGATCGGTGCTGATGAATCGCAGAACCTGTCGATTCATCAGTTTTTTTCTAAGCTAGCGTTGGAGCAGCCGATCGCGCGAGTTTTGCCCTCCGCCTTCAGTTCCATGAGTGTCTGCATGAGATCAATGTGATCCACGCCCAAGCGTTGCAGGCTGCGCGGATAGCCTCGTGCCTTAGGCAGCGGTACGCCTTACGGCTGCCTGCCTGATCACTCTCGTCGAAGCTGCTGATGGTGGCCTCGGTGCTGGCGAAGAAGAATTCGCCGCCGGCCTGCCGCCAAACCAGGCCGCACTTGCCCGCCAGCACCACCTGATCCCGGCGATCCTGGATGGCCTCGCCAATGATGCGTTCCGAATGCCCGAAGCCGAGGCTGCGAGAACAACTTTGGCATAATATTGGTTTTACCCAGCTGATTATTTTCATGTGAAAAAGGCGCCGATCGATATTGCTCGAACCCGGATTGCTTGCAGGTGGCGTTCAGTCTGACGCTTCCCTCAGAGGGGGCGTTGCCCCCTCGCGACATCCGTCGCACCCGCCAGCCGGGCTCCGGTCCCACGCTCCTCCGTCGCGGTTCGCTCGCTGCGCGAGCGTTTTGGGCGGCGCTTCGCGCATTTTACGCCCAAAACCACCGCTCGGTCGGACGACTTCGCGCTTGGACGCGCTCGCTTGTTTCATCTCAAATCCGGCCCTCTTTCGACCTCTGAGGGAGGCGTCCAATCTGTCGGCTCCCTCAGAGGGGGCGTTGCCCCCACGCGCCTCCGGCGCACCCGCCAGCCGGGCTCCGGTCCCACGCTCCTCCGTCGCGG
>CAYONM010000284.1:0-4454 GCA_964405325.1 uncultured candidatus Brocadiaceae bacterium
CATATGTGAGCGATAAGCAACGCAGAAGGGCGGCAAAAGATCAAGCGAAATGTACTGTTTATTTTTTGACGGGCCCTAAGAGCAGAAAACCGTGCGCCGACCGATACGATCGAGCCCTTGAGCTCCGGGCGGCGCCAGTCCGGCTCGGATCTTCGCGCGGCTGCAGCAGCTCTCGATTGGGCAGTCTGACGAGGTGGTTCGGGTCGATGTCTCATGACGGCATCCGCTACACGAGTTCTTGCATAAAGGCTCTCCAGAACAGGGGGAAGCTCACTGGTTTGAACTTCAGCTGAGGCTGAACAGGCTGGATTGCTTGTTGCGTTGAACCTGCTGAAAACATGGATCCTTGGCAAACGTGAGCAGGGTCACTAGAGTCTTGACCGGAACAAGGAGAATTCATGGGAACTTTAAGCTTCGGTCTGATCTTGATCGCCGCAGGCACCATCGTTTGGGTCCTGCGGCGGCAACAGGCCGAACCCGAGCAGCGGGTGCTCTTTGGTGCAGGTGGGATCTTGATGGCCATTGTCGGTGTCGTCACTGTTATGTGGTCAACGGCCATTTATGTGAACGATAACCAGGGTGGCGTGGTGGTTGTAAAATTTGGTGCCGACCTTCCAGCTGGACAGATTATTGCCACCGAGGGAGAGAAGGGCCCGCAGGCCGAAGTCTTGCCGCCCGGCTGGCACTTCTTCTTCTGGCCCTGGATTTACGACCTCAACGCCGTCAATCAGGTTGATATTCCCCAGGGTCAGATTGGAGTGATTACCGCTCGTGATGGTAAACAGCTGCCAGGGAACACCGTTTATGCTCCGGAGTGGACCAATCAACGCATGCTCGACGCGCAGTATTTTTTAAGCGAAGGAAACGGCTATCGTGGCCCTCAGTTGACCGTGCTCTCGCCAGGTCAATATCGCTACAACCCGCGTCAGTTTGAAATTACGCTTGAACGCGTGCTCGAGGTGCAGGTGGGCCAGGTTGCTGTTATAAAAGCGAACGCTGGTGGTGATTATCTGCCACCCGATGGCGAGGAGGCGATTACGGTCAACGGTGCTCCTATTGTGCCCAAGGGTTATCGTGGCATCTGGAGTGAGGCGCTCACTCCCAATGCCTATTACATGCATCCAAGCGCCTATGTAGTCACGCCAGTTGCGACCACTAATCGGGTTTATGAATATGCTGGCAAAGATGCCATTGCCGTGCGGACCAAGGATGGGTTCGAGTTTCCTGTGGACGTTCGCGTGTCGGTCAAGATTTCGGCACAAGATGCCCCCTATGTGGTTGCCAAGCTGGCCAGTCCAGATGCCAAGGATGGCCAGTTTACGGTATTGGAGGAACGGGTTATTTTGCCATTGGTGCGCGCCATTTTCCGAAATACTGCCGAGGACAAAGGCGCCCTTGAATTTGTGAATCAACGCAGCGACATTGAACGTATTGCAACCGAACGTCTGGAAATTGGTTTACAAGAGTTCAAGGTTGAGACCGATGGCGTGTTTATTGCTGATATTCGCATTGGCGAAACCAAGGCTGGCCTCAAATTGCTTGCTACCCAGACCGATCGCGAGGTGGCCTTGCAGGAGCAGGAGACCTTCCGTGAAAAGGAGCGGGCACAAATGGCCCGTTCTGCAGCGGTGCGAGCCGAGGAAGAGGCAAACCAACAGGTGGAGCAGGCGCAAGCCCGTTCGCGAGTAATTGTGTCACAGGAAGACGCGAAGGGCATGGTTGCCCGGGCCCAGGGTGAGGCTGAAGCCTATGAGAAGAAGATGAAGGCTCTCGGTGGCGTCGATAATTTTGTGAAGTTAGAGTTGGTGCGCATGCTGTCTGAGCGATGGGATGGTAATTTACCCAGAATCTTTACCGGTGGTGGCGGTGACGGTGGTTCACCAATGGACGCTCTCGTTGGCGCCATGCTCAATCGCATGCAGAATGAAGCCGCGAAGTAAACAAACCGGGCGCCGCCCGGAGCCCAAGGGCTCGATCGTATCGGGCTACGCCCGGTTTTGACTCTTAGGGCCCGTCAATAAATAAAGGTAGCGTCTCACTTGATCTTTTGCCGCCCTTCTGCGTTGCTTATCGCTTACCTATACTCGATATGCTCGCTCTTCGCGCCTTGAAGGATCGACAAAATCTCTGCGCGATCTGCTACCTTTATTTCTTTCCGCACCCTTACATCGAGGGGTAAGCCCCTCGGACCCCAGAAGCTCACGCCGGAAACAACTTTGTTTGAAAGAAGAAGTTCCGGCGTGAGCTGACCGTCCACATGGAACGGAAACGCGCTAAGAATAGCGAGAAGGGATGACCGCGGGTGGCGTCGGTGTTGTGATGACGGCGATGACAGTGTGGGGGGGGGGATTGGTGACCGGAGTTGAAATGGCCCCAGCTCAGTGGCCCGAGGCCGTCAATTCATAATCGGTTTGGCATCGATGGCCTGTCCGGAAACGTAAATCCGTCGCAGGGCTTGGACCATGCGTGGCGGTAAATCGTGCGGCAGGGCAACGGTGCTGTGTTGCTGATGGATGCGGATGTGGCCGATGGCTTTGCCGGGAATGCCGAGTTCGTTGGCGATGGCACCGACGATCATGCCGGGTTTGGTGCCGTGCCGATGACCTACCGCCAGGCGGTACTGCACCTGTGAGCTGTCATCGAGGGCTTTGTTGTAGGTTGAATTGCGTGGCGGGCGTTCGCGGCTGTCTGGGCGACGGGGGCGTTCGCGCCGGGCGGCTGGGGGCGGTTCGATCAGGTTCAGTTGATCACTACCGTGCAGCAGACGGGCGCCAGCGGCGGCCAGACGGGCGGGATCATGACCTTGGGCCACCAAGTCCGCGATCAGTGTTTCGAATTCGCCAGGCACATTCCCTGTTGCGTCAATCAGGTTTTGCGCAAAGCGTTGGCGCCGTAAGTGATTGATGGTGGCCACCGAGGGCAGGTTCATTTCGGTGATGCGTTGCCGGGTGCGTTTCTCAATATTGAACAGGTCGCGCTTTTCGCGCGGATGCACAAACAAAATGGCCTGACCGGTCCGGCCGGCACGACCGGTGCGGCCAATGCGATGGACATAGGTTTCGGCGTCGCTGGGCATGTCGTAGTTGATCACGTGGCTGAGGCGGTCCACGTCCAGGCCGCGCGCGGCAACGTCGGTGGCAACCACCACTTTCAGGCTGCCCTCGCGCAGTTGTGCCACGGTGCGTTCGCGCAGGGCCTGGGCCATGTCGCCGTTCAGGGCAGCGGCGTTGATGCCGTGCGCCTGCAGGCCTTCGGTCACCTCGACGCTGGCCATGCGCGTGCGAGTAAACACCAGCACGCCGTCGCTTTCTTCTGCTTCCAAGATGCGAGCCAGGGCTTCGTATTTCGGCAGGCCATGGACGAACCAGTAGCGCTGTTCGATGGTGCTAGCCGTGGCTGTGGCGGCTTTGATGGCGATTTCGACCGGATCATGCAGATGTTGTTGAGCGATGCGGCGGATCTCGCGTGGCATGGTGGCGGAGAACAGCGCGATTTGCACTTGCTCGGGCAGGCGCTCCAGGACCCATTCGACATCGTCGATGAAACCCATGCGGAGCATCTCGTCGGCTTCATCCAAAACCAGGCAGCGCAGGCCGTCCACCTGCAGGCTGCCGCGTTCCATGTGGTCCATTACCCGGCCAGGCGTGCCGACCACGATCTGGGCGCCACGACGCAACGAGCGGTTCTGATCGTGATAACCGGCGCCGCCGTAGACGGCAGCGATTTCCAGGCCAGGCAACTCGGCGCCATAGGCGGTACAGGCCTCGGCCACCTGGCGGGCCAATTCGCGCGTTGGTGCCAGCACCAGCACCTGCGGTTTGCGGATGTTGGTATCGATTTTGGCCAACAGCGGTAGTGCGAAGGCGGCGGTTTTGCCGGTACCGGTCTGAGCCTGGCCAATCACATCGCAGCCGTCCAGCAGATGCGGAATGATCGCGGCCTGGATCGGCGTTGGCGTCTCATAGCCACGCGCAGCCAGGGTAGCAAGCAGGGGAGCGGGGAGGGCGAGGTCACGAAACGCGACGTCGCCGGGCACCGTATCGGTGTCGGAATGGGACATATTTGATCTCGAGGCCGGGCTAGGATGACCTGATGCGCACGGGTCCGACCTGGTCCGCCGCGCGGTCTCGAGAGCCCCGATTCCTGATCGGGGTGGCGCATGCTGTCGGCTCGGATGCGGAAAGCCAGGGGAAAGCCCATTTGGATTGTGTGCCGGGCTGCGATTTGGATTGGGAGGCTCACAGAGAACAAACCGGGCGCCGCCCGGAACCGACGGATTCAATCGTATCGGGCGGTGCCCGGTTTTGACTCTTAGGGTGCGGAATGAAATAAAGGTAGCAGATCGTGCAGAGATTTTGTCGATCCTTCAAGGCGCGAAGAGCGAGCATATCGAGTATAGGTAAGCGATAAGCAACGCAGAAGGGCGGCAAAAGATCAAGTGAGACGCTACCTTT
>CAYONM010000285.1:0-4432 GCA_964405325.1 uncultured candidatus Brocadiaceae bacterium
CCGTTGAAGCACACCGCTGCATTGCGCAGATTCAGGCTTTCCCAGACCGGTCTGGTGGTAATGACCGGCCGGCCGGTGACCAGAGCAACGGGAATGTTCATCGCCTGGACCGCGGCAATGGCCTGTCGATGGGCGTCGGGAATCAGACTGTTGTGATCGAGCAGGGTGCCGTCGAGGTCGAGAGCGAGCAGGCCGGGGCGCATGGGGTGGGTCCCTTCGCGCCGCAGGGTAGGCTTGGCCTGGCTACGACAATACCGGACTCGACCACCTGGGGCGGAGGCGGAAACTGCCACTCATGTGGGAATTGATCATTACCGGTTGTGGCACCAGCCATGGCACACCGCCCTGGGGTCTACCGGAATTCTGGTCGGAGGATCCACGCGACCATCGTCGTCGTTCTGGCGCCATTCTCCGTAAGAAGCATGGTCCGGTCATTCTGTTGGATACCGGTCCTGATCTGCTTTATCAGCTGCGTGATCCCTACAAAAACTGGGATGGCGTCCGATATCCGGCTGATTGCATCACTCGCGTCGATGCGGTGCTGCTGACTCACGCCCACGCCGATCATTGCCACGGCATCAATGAGCTGCGCCATATCAACCGCCTGATGAAGATGACCGGGATTCCAGTGTATGGGCACGGCCCGCACTTGGATGAGGTGCGCGACATGTTTGGCTATTGCTTTCGCGATCCGCACGAGGCCTATCACTATGGCTCGCCGGCCTTGCAAGCCGAAGCCGTGGCGGATTTCAGTCGCTTTGTGGTGGCTGGTCTCCCGGTGCGAACCTGTCCGGTCAGCCACGGCCCGTCCGGTCGCACCACCGCTTATCGCATCGGTGATCTCGCCTACGTCACCGACGTCAAAGCCATACCGGAGCAGAGTGCCGAGCTCCTGGCTGGGGTCGACCTGCTGGTCTTGGGCATGCTGCGCGAGCAGATGCATCCGACCCACTGCAACTGGGAGGAGGCAGAAGGCTTCATCCGTCGCCTGCAGCCCAAACAGACGCTGCTGGTGCATATGGGCTACGGGGTCCATTACGCCGAATGGGAGCGTTGGCTCCCGGCCGGTGTGCAATTGGCTTGGGATGGGTTCAGTATGCCAGCGCCAGTGCTCTGAACGGTTTGGAATGTGGCGACGCTCCTGTTGCTGGCAGGGGTCGGCGCCGATAGTCGATGGTGTGCCAAAAGAAAGACCCCAGGTCGTATGACCTGGGGTCTTTGGCACGCCGGGGAGGATTCGAACCCCCAACCTCCTGATCCGTAGTCAGGTGCTCTATCCAATTGAGCTACCAGCGCTGACGGTGCCTGCTGCGAAACATGGTCGTTTTCATCAGCGGGGTGCGAAAGATAGAAGGACCGGCAGTCGGGTCAAGAAGGTTTTTCTTGGCAGACTGTCGATCGCTCTTCAGATTTGTTTTCCCACCATCGAGGCGATGGTATCGATGATTTCGGCGATGGTTTCCAGGCCCTTTTCGCCTGGTTGGACATCGTCGAAGGAAATGCCGAAGGCATCTTCCAGGTCCATGGTCACCTCGGCCACATCCAGTGGGTCCTCGGTTACCTCACCAATGAGGGTCTGGCCCTCATAGTCGAAGTCATCGGCATCCTCGGGTAGCGGCAGGGTGTGCAGCTTGGTGCACAGGATGTCGATGACTTCCTCAGCGATGCGATTGCGATCCAAAGTACCCATGCCGGTGCTCATCCTGTAAAACGCTTTAAGATCAACGAGGCGTTGTGGCCGCCGAATCCGAGATTATTGGAAAGGGCATAGTCGACCACTGCTTCGCGGGCGGTGTTGGGCACGTAGTCCAGGTCGCATTCCGGGTCGACGGTGATCTGATTGATGGTGGGGTGGATCACGCCGTTTTTCAGACTCAACACAGTGGCAATGGCTTCTACGCCGCCAGCTGCACCCAGCATATGGCCGGTCATGCTCTTGGTGGAGCTGATCTGCAGCTTCCGAGCATGATCGCCGAAGACCCGCTTGATGATGTTGGTTTCGGTGACGTCGTTATATTTGGTGCTGGTGCCATGTGCGTTGATATAGCCGACTTGTTCCGGAGTGATGCCAGCACTGTTCAGGGCCATGCGCATGCAGGCCTGCCCGGCGGCACCCTCAGGATCGGGCTGAGTCTCATGAAAGGCGTCACCAGTGCAGCCGTAGCCGACCACCTCAGCATGAATGGTCGCGCCACGCGCCTTGGCGTGCTCCAGTTCTTCTAGTACCAGGATGCCGGCGCCTTCAGCGATCACGAAGCCATCGCGGTCCAGATCGAAGGGTCTGCTGGCAGTTTCCGGTGAATCATTCCGGGTGCTCAGCGCCTTGATGCTGTTGAAGCCGCCAACGCCCAATTCGGTGATCGGAGCTTCGGTTCCACCGGCCAGCATGACATCGCAGTGATTGGCGCGGATGTGCTCGAAGGCAGCGCCGATGCAGTGCGTGCCGGTGGCACAGGCGGTGGTGATGCTGTAGTTCGGACCCTTGGCACCGTAGGCGATAGAGACATCGCCAGCCGACGAGTCGACGATCATTTTGGGGATCATCATCGGACTGATGCGACCAGGACCACGCTCCTTGAAGGTGCTATATTCCTGTTCAATGGTCTCCAGGCCGCCGATGCCGGAGCCGATCACGACACCAACCCGATAGGGGTCGGCCCAATTCTGGTAATCCAGTCCTGAGGACTGCATTGCCTCGGTGGCGGCGCGTAGCGCCATCAACACGAAGCGATCTTTGCGGCGAGCAACGCGTTTGTCACCCTCGCAGAGATCCAGATTGTCGAGCTTCACTTCACCCGCGAAGCGGGTTTTGTGGGCATCCGGCGTGAATCGGGTAATGGGGCCAATACCTTGGCGTCCGGCAATGAGGGCATCCCAGAATTCAGCAACCATGTTGCCATTGCAGGTCAGCGCGCCCATGCCGGTGATGACGATGCGACGTTCAGCCATTGTTGGCGACTTGTTCCTCAATGTACTTGACAATATCGCCGATGGTGTTCAGGCCATCGGTATCCTCCTCGACCTTGATGCAGAACGCATCTTCGAGATCCATCATGATCTCAGCTATGTCGAGGCTGTCAGCACCGAGATCAGCAATCACATTGCTGGCTTCGGTGATGCTGTCCTTGTCCTGGGACAAGCGCTCGGCAATGATGTCAATGACCTTGTCTTTGATTTCGCTCACTGTTAGGGCTCCTGATGCAAACGGCGATCTCGCCGTTTCTTTCCACAAGCGGCGCGTAGTGTGTTTCGGGCCAGAGGGCGGTCAAGCACCTGGGGCCGAAATTGTTATGGGAGGCATAAGTGATTTCATGGCAAGGAATTAGCACCGTTTTGCTGGATGTGGATGGGGTTTTGACCGACGGGATCCTGCCTTACTCCAGTGAAGATCGATCGCAAAAACGCTTCCATGTCCGTGATGGATCGATGATCAAGGCGGCGCGGGCGGCCGGTCTCACGGTCGGGATCGTGTCCGGTCGGGACTCGGCGGCAGTCGATATCCGGGCACACGAATTGGGCATTGATCCCGTCTATCAGGGGGTCGCTGATAAGATCGCCTGCATCGGCGCCTGGTGTCTGGAGGCCGGTCGGACTTGGGAAGAGGTGGCTTACATCGGCGATGATCTGCCCGATGTGCCGGTGCTGCAGCGGGTCGGCTTGCCGTTTTGCGTCGGTGACGCCTCGCCCGTGGTCAAGCGCTGGTGTCGCTATGTCGCGACCACTCCGGGTGGTCGCGGCGCGGTCGGTGAATGTCTGCAGTGGCTTTTGCGGGCCCAGGGCCGTTGGCGGCAGCTGTGGGGTTCGGCCGTGTCGAGTTATCATGGCTGACCGGCGCTGGTGGCTGCCGTTCGCTCTGGGTCTGTTGGTGGCTTGTGGCACCCCGCCTGATTTGCCGCCACCAGGGGCGCATGGGGCCGTGCAGGCTTGGCAGTGGCAGGATGGTGACGGTGCCTTGGTCAGCGAACTGCAGGCTGCTGGCATCACTGCCGAAGCCGGGGTGATGGATCGTTTCCAGGCCGATCGAGTGCGCTTGCGACGCTTCATGCCGGACGGTTTTCTGGTGCTCAAGGCTGCTCAGGCCGAGCTTGCGCTCAGTGATGAGCCGTTGGTGCGTGTACCTGGCCCGATCACGATCAGCGGCTGGATGGCTGGCCAGCCGATGCAGGGCCAGGCGGAGCGGGTCGATTTGCGTCAAGATCAGCGTGTGGTCCTGTTCCGGGTCCGGGCCAGTCACGCTGGCCGCGCGATTTGGGCAGAACAGATGCTGCTGGGCGAAGCTGGCCTCGACGGCAGCGGCTGGCAAATCGACCCGGAGCATCCGGGCTTGGTGGCAGTGCAGGCCGCCTTGCCGCGATTGGATCGCAGCCGCTAGCCCGGGCTAGAATGGCCCTTATGGGCACCTCTAAAAACTCAGGCACTTCGCCAGACTTGC